>NZ_JANQCU010000007.1:0-74701 GCF_024723485.1 Campylobacter sp. RM19072 | reverse complement strand
GAATAAGAATAATATTGTGTAAATTAAACTTTAGTCGCAAAGTGGGGCTTAGCTCCGTCTTGCGAAGTTAAAATAGCTTTAAGGAATTACTATGATATGTCCGTTTTGTGCTAGTGGTAAAACTAGCGTGATAGCTACGATTAAAGGGCTAGAAAATAGGCGTTTTAGGCGGTGTAATGCTTGTCATAAGACATTTGAGACAAATGAGAGAGTCTTAGCAAAGCATTTAGAGGCTAGATACTTAGTGAGTGAATTTAAGGAGTATATAGATGAGTCTAATACAAAAACTAATAAAACATAAAATCGCAAAGAGCAAAGATAAGCAAAAATTGATAGATGAGATGATAACAACGCTTGGAACTAGGGCAAATGAAGAGCTAAAAGAGGCGCTAGAAGAGATCTATATGGCTGTGATGAGTAATTATGATAGCCCTGAGCTAAAGAGCATCATAAAAGATAGATTAGAAAATTTAGATATTCATATAAAAGATATAAATTATGAGGATCTGTATCGTAGTTTTTTAGAAGGGGTGGGTGGTAGGAGTGATTTGAGATTTGATAGTGTTGATGCTAGGGCTATAAAGGTTATGAGAGAGAACTTTTACTGGATAAAAGGGGAGTTTAATGCTAAGGTAAGCGATGAGCTAAAGGATATTACACAAGAGATATTTGAAGGCAAAATCCCAAGAGTTAAAGCTGGGGAGATAATGAGAGAGAAATTCAAAGGCGTATTATCAGTCAATACTAGCTACTTTGAAGGGGTAAGCGATCATATCATCAGCCAAATGCAAAATATCTCAAGGGTCAATGAAGCTTCTAAAAATGGTGTGGAATACTATAAAGTAGTAGCTAGGATAGATAGCAGGACTAGCCAGTGCTGCAGATCTATGAATGGCCGCATAGTGCCAGCTTCACATATAGAGGCTCAAAGTAGGAATATACAAAACGCTAAAAGTATAGATGAGAAAAAAGCAGCAGCTACTTGGCGAAATGGTGCGTTTTATGGTAAAATTTTGCCTAAGAATTTTGGATTACCACCATATCATTTTAGATGTCGCACGGAGGTGGTGCCTGTGTGGATTGATGAAGAGGTGATAGATGGAGTGGTGATGAAAAACACAAGCCCACTAAGCAAAGATGAAGTAGTAAAACATATAGATAAAACTGGGGTAGAAAGAGTGCTAAGCAAAGATAACTATTTTGGCAGTGGCAATCACTCTATGCCACTACATAAAAAAGCTCATAAAAGAGATATAGTTAGAGCGTTAAATTCTATTGAGAGAGTAGCGGTAAATAATAAAAACCCAAATAGGCTTAACGCAATGAGTCAAAATGGATATTTTTTGGTATTTGATGGTGTGGAGCTGGTGACAATTTATAAACCTACCAACTCACTAGAGAAGTATTTTAAAAAAAATAGTGTATTAACCCAAGGGGAAATTATAAAAAGCAGTATATTTGCAAGGTGGTTTAAATGAGAAAAATTTTGATATTTTTATATTTAGATATAGAATGGGGAATAATAGAAGCAGATTATAGAAAGAAAATTATGGATGGCTCTATAGATGACTTTAAAAATATAGATTATAAGAGATGTGATAAGTATGGATTTGCCACATTTGAAGCAGTAAATGGCAAGATTATGCACTTTTTTGATATTTGCAAAATCACTGATGAGCTACTAAGCGTAGCTAGAGATGATGAATTAATGCAAGAAATTTGCGAATTTGAAGTGGTAAAAAATGGATATAAATTCACTGGCTCATTTATAGACGCACTAGAGTATATCAAAGCGAATTTTAAAGGATAACTCTAAAAGGGTAAAAACACTTAACAATAAGCAGTTTAAATATTTAAATTTATTGAGTATTGCTATTCTTGTTTATATTAGGCTCGACAATAGAGTCGTTACCCTTTTGGGCGGTGCTGTTTCTTTCAGTACGCTGATGTATTTTACTAGTATTTTGGTCGATGTAGTTTTTAGTATTCATATCAAAAAAACGCCAATATATAAAAATTGCGCACATAATGCATGTAATAAATAAATTAAATCTAAAAATATAGCTATTACAAAATCCGTTTTTTAAAGATTTTAAGAAAATAGTGCACTCTTTTTGTTTTTCGAAGTCCTGATTTATTTTTGAAAAATGTATCTCTCTGATAAAGGCATATAAATAGTGTAATATGTTTGTTATAAATAGACCTATTAGACAAACGATAAACGATAATCTGTATACACTTGCTTGGTGTATATTGGAAAGGACCGATGTAGAAAAAGTAAGTCCTGCAACAAATGCAAAAACGATAGAGGCAAAGATACCTAAAATAGTAATATATTCTTTTTGCATATCGTTTATTTTTTTGGTTGCCTTACTGGCACTATTGCTTGCATTTTCGGCTAATTTTTGTGCATCTTTTAATTTTTTTATGGTCTCCGAATTATTATTTTCACCTTTATTTTCAATTTCACGCATGTATTTTATTTGTAAAATTTCTAAAACAACATGATCGTATAGTTTTAAAAATTTATTCACAAAATTAGTGGAGTAACCATTGCTTTCGTCTTCAATATAAGCTCTAGCCTCCTCTATCGCCTCCATTAAATTATCTATACTTAGTTTGTTTTTCTCTCTGTCTATTCTTGATAATATAAGGAAAATTTTTGAATATTTATGCCTGAAATCTTCGCTAGCGTTGTCGGTACTACTAACATACACTTCTTTTAATTTATCGATATTGCCGTTAAGCCTAAACTGACCGCTTTTATCTCGTAGGGCGTTTTGTTTAGACAAAGAGCACAAAACATCTTTTATGATTCGGTGTTTTTTATCAAGATGAGGATTTATATCAGAAAGCATTATCTTTTATCTGCTGTTTTGGTATCACATCTCCAAATCCAGCACCATCTTTAAAAATAATATCCCATGCCTTACCTTTCGCGTGCGTCTGGCTAACTAGCGTCCAAGGATCCATATTACGTTTTTTGCAGACAGTACTGTCTATTAGTGAAATATTATCACCTAAATTCTGTATTATTTTATCGTAATTGTCATATTCTTCATAAATTTTTAATGCCCCCAAATATGAGTACTCATAATAGACGCTAGGTACAACTGGTCCAAATTTCCAAGCTTCAAAATCATCATCAAATAGTGGTTTGTTATTTTTTTTTAAAAAATCATGCTGTATATAATAGAGTATTTTTTGAAGCTGTAAGTTACTAATAGGGCACTCTTCTTTTTTGCATTTTGTTACAACATATTTTGCTACCTCTAACGCTTTCATTTTTACTCCTTTCGTTTTAATTATGGTTAAATTATATTAAATTTTGATACAATTAGTATTCTAAATTTTTTAAGTATATTTATAAATTTTGAAACCTATTTTAGCAAAAATTATACCAAATAATATTAAATTATGCAATTAATTCAAAAATACTCACGGTATTTTAAAGGGTTTTTGTATAAATAAACAAAAGTAATAAGCGGATAAAAAGGTGGCTTACGCCATTATCTAGTTTATTATATACGCCTTTCCCCTTTATCCCTAACCTTTTCAAAATAGCTTAATGCAAGCGCTAAAGCCCAAAACCTATCTGCGTGGCCGTGCTCGTTTCGGTCGCTGTCGTAAATAAAGCTTTTAGCGCCGGCTTTTCACTGCTCGTTATGGGCTTTACTGGCGAGAAGGCTTATAGATGGAAAATAGAGTTTATCAAAGCCTTTAATAAAATGGAAGCAATGTTAAAAGTCGCTTGCGGTAAGCTATACCATATGAGCTTTAGTCATATAAGGGCTTTAGATAATGCCCTTAAAAACTCTATTTAAAGCCCTTTTTAATATCAGTTATGATGCCTTGTTTTATATCTCTTACAAGGGCGGATTTTGCCCTTGTAAATCCCTCGCCTTTTATATAGCTATCTAAAGCGTTTTTTAGATATGGACTGGCCTTAGTTCCTGGGTGATTTACCTTTTTGCCAAATATTTTGCCTTTAGCAGCTAATACTTTTTTGTTTTTAGCCTTAATTATATGTGGCTTAGTACCAAAATGGACAAATTTAGCATATGGTGCGAGTTTTGTATTGCCTACTATTACTTTTTTGTGGCTATAGCTAATGACTTTTATATCTTTTTTTAGATTGCCTGTTTTATATGGAGCTATAGTTTTAGCTTCATTTGCCGTCTCAGTGCCAACTCTAAATAGAAATTTTTTGTAAATTATATTCATATTTTTTACTCCTCAGGTCAGCAGAACCGACCTTTGCGGCAAGCCCCATCGGCTTGACCTCACACTCTTGTGCTTTGCACTCTCTTTGAGAAAGTCCCCATAAATGGGGTACCCTTATAAAATCAGTGGCGTTAGCCACCACCTTGAAAGGCTTTTACAAGGGGTTAGGGGTTGTTAAGGGGGAAGGGGTAGCGTCTGCCAAAAAGCGTCCCCCTTCCCACTTAAAAAGAAAAAGAATTTCTTTGATATCAAAGTTTTTATTTTTTTCTTTAAGGGACAGGGGAAACTATAATTTGAAAGCCAAAACAGTTTCCCCTATCCCTTAAGATCCCAACCCCTTCCCAGTTTGGCATTTTTATTTTATGAAAGCCTACGGCTTTACTAAGCCTTTCAAGGTTGCTGAGCTAAAGCTCAGATTTTAATAAGGGCAACCCTATATTTATATAATCAATGCTCCGCCGCCTTTTTTGCTTCTTACTATGCTAATGTGAGATAGGGCTAAGGCTAAAGCCCAGAAGCGATCAGCGTGTCCGTATTCATTTCTTTTAGCATCGTATTTAAAGCTTTTAGCCCCTATAGTTCGCTTTATAGCGTGGATATCAGCTATTAAAAGTGGATCATTTGGTATCTTGATGAGCTTATCTTCAAAGGCTTTTTTTAAATTTAGCGCCATCTCTTCTTTTCTAGTGTTAGAAAACCACACGCCACTTACTCTACTTTTAAATTTACTATGCATATTCTCAGCTAAATTCATACCAATACCAGTTTTGTCTATCTTTAAAACGCTAAGCGGATATGTCTTTAAAAAGGCATTTAAATGCTCTTTTTGCTCTTCAAATTTAGCCTTAGCTAGCACATCCATCATAGCAGTTTTATACACTCCATTTTCTAAGATAACTCCAGCTAAGGTTGAGCGGTCATTTACCCTACCTACATCAAATCCAGCATAAATTGTCTCACTACTTTTTGGCGTGAAGTAAGTAGCCTTATCATCTACGCAAGATTTTATAAGCGATATTGAGAGCAGACTACTCTCATCATCTACAAACTGACACTCATAAGCACTCGCCCAGGTATCAGCATCAAAGAGATCTCTCATAGTCTCAAGATCAAAGTCTAGCCCATCATCTATAGCTCTATAGATATTTACGCAAAAGCGTTTAAACATATAGTATTTGCTCTCATCACTGTAAAGCTCATGAAAAAGACTATGCTCTTCAAATGGCGTTGAAAGTATAGTTAAACGCCCTTTAATCGCTCCGATACTAGGGACAAATGCGTGCCAAATTCTCTTAGGGTTTGGATACCAGGCAAACTCATCCATCCAGATATCACCAGTAAAGCCCTGAATGGTTCTAAAGTTATTAGCTAGAGATTTTATATATGCGCCGTTATCCAGCACTACTTCGTGTTCGCTATCTTTAGCAAAATTTATGCCATACTCCTTAGCCCAGCTTCGCATATATCTCATCAAGATTAAAGCTTGTTCTTCACTAGCAGATAAAAATAGCTGATTACGCCCAGCTACTGCGCCAATTAGTGCATCCAGCTGAGCTAACATAAGAAAAGCCTATTTGGCGGCTTTTTAGCACTATTCTGAAAGTATCATTTGAGTTTAAAAATTCACGCTGGTAGTTAAAAAGACCGCCATGGTCTAAAATGCGTTTTTTAGCTCATTAGCAGTTGGTGAGTTCATATTTATAACTTGGGCGTGGTTTTATGCTTTTTACCTTTTTTACGCCATTTTCAAGCTTAGCTAAAGCAGAAACTAGCTCACTCATCATTACAACTTCATCGGTTGATGGGTTAGGCTTTTTGCTTAGCTCTCCAATTTTGGCTTTAGTAAATTTAATAGCATTTTCTATGCTAAAATTCTCTTTTTCATAAGCCTTTAGCCAATTAGCTAGTGTGGGGCGGCTACAGCCAGTTTGCTTACTAAGCGCTAGAGCCGAAACACCACTTTTGAGCAAATTTACGCACTCTTCTTTAAACTCTTTAGTATATTTCATTATTGTCCTTTTAAGCTCTTTTGCCAGCCTAGGATCTCTCTAGCTTCATGGACGCTTATGATACCGCTATTTATTAGATTAGTTACTATTTCGCCATCATCTTTAAAGTTAGTTACATCAATTGGTTTAAGCCTTAGCTTTATATTGATACTATCAAAAAAACTCTCTATAAGCTCAATTTTTGGCTTTATCTCTATCTCGTTAAACTGATGAAGTTGTCCTATAAGTTCACCGCTTCCCCCAAGAGCTGAGCTTTCAGTAATGCCTAAAAGCCTTGGCGGTAAGCCGTGAGCCGCTACTATCTCATCACGAGCTACTTTTTTAAGCTTCTCAAAGCTAATATCTTCTATATTTCCAAGCTTCTCAAAGCGAATTTTTGCATCTTTATCACCTATATCATTGCCAAATAAAACTAGAGTATTATGTGAGTTTTGATAGCCTTTAAATGAGTTTCCAAAGAAATCTTTAAAGGCATTTAGCTGCTCTTGTGAAGGCTCGGCATTTTCATATATGATAGCCATATCTGGTCTAGCCCCATTGTCAAAAAACTTCTCATTGTAAATATCAGCTTTTTGATTTAGCATAATCTGCTTAAGTGTAGCTAAATAATCAGGCTCACCATAGTAGTGGCTTTTGGGGCTATAGTATTTAAGGACAAATCCATCTAGCTTTTTAACTTCACTATTTAAAACTTGGAAAATTTCGCCCTGCTTGCCAAGCCTTAGTTTATTGCCTTTTATATTATACATATAAAAGCTATTTTTATTCCCAGCACTCTCAATCCCAGCATTTCCGTATAGCTCTAAATTTAGAGTAAAAACTTTTAAAAAGTATTTTGGGCTTATACCACCTGGTAGAAATTTATCTATATTACTCTTTTCTATCTCTATTTGAGAGAGTAAATTTGATTTTATTCTTATGCTTCTTGCGTGATAAACATTTGCGTAATATAGATCTAAAAGCATATCAAAATCACAAAACGGATTTATATACTCATCACTCATGTTATCATCTAGTAGTTGCTTACTATCAAAGCTACTTTTATATACAAGTTTCATTTATATCCTTTTTAATTATTTTTAACTACTTTTTACTTCGCTAGAGCCAAGCTAGTCTTTGCGACCAAAGGTGAGCCTTTCACAGAAACCTCGGCTAAAGCCGTCGCATTCGCTGGTTTTGGAAACCCCTAAAGTCCCCGCAGGCGGGGTACCCCATTTATGAGGACTTTCTCAAAGAGAGTGCAAAGCACAAGAGTGTTTGGTTCTTTAGCACGGATTTTGGTTTTTATTCCAAATTTTCGCCAAAGTGGGGCTTAACTCCACTGCGAAGTTATAATAAAAAATAAATTATATCGATACTAAAGCATACTTTTTGCCTAAAAATTATTAAATTTAATCTTTAAAATCCAATTTCAATATATTTGTTTTGTTACGATGAGTAAATAAGAATTAAGTTGTGTTAATGATAGAATTTATGATTTAATTGTGTTAAAAATCTGAATTATATAAAAATTTATATAAATTTGACAGCCAAAAAGGCTGCCAAATCGGGCTTACATCATACCGCCCATTCCACCCATACCGCCCATATCAGGCATTGCTGGCATAGCTGGTTTATCCTCTTTGATTTCGCTTACTGTAGCTTCTGTAGTAAGTAGCAAGCTAGCTACGCTAACAGCATTTTGAAGTGCTATGCGTTCTACTTTAACAGGATCTATAATACCAGCTTCAAACATATCTACATACTCTCCGCTAGCAGCGTTAAATCCGTAATTTGCCTTATCAGCACTGCTTACTGCGTGAGCTACCACACCAGCATCAAATCCAGCATTTTCAGCTATTTGGCGAAGTGGAGCAAATAAAGCACGCTTGACGATATCAGCGCCGATTAGCTCATCGCCTTTTAAATTCAAATCTACTTTATTTCCAGCCTTAATCAAAGCAGCACCGCCGCCTATCACGATGCCCTCTTCTACTGCTGCTTTAGTAGCGTTTAGAGCATCATCTACTCTATCTTTTTTCTCTTTCATTTCAGTTTCAGTAGCGGCTCCGACTTTGATAACTGCTACACCACCACTTAATTTAGCCAATCTTTCTTGAAGTTTTTCTTTGTCATAGTCGCTTGTAGTTTCAGCTATTTGAGCTTTGATTTGGCTGATTCTAGCGTCTATCGCCTCTTTTGAGCCAGCGCCATTTACGATTGTAGTGTTATCTTTGTCGATTACTACTCTATCAGCTTGACCTAGATCATTTATACTAACACTCTCCAAAGTTCTACCTAGCTCTTCGCTAATTACTTCGCCACCTGTTAAAATAGCGATATCTTCTAGCATAGCTTTTCTTCTATCACCAAAGCCAGGTGCTTTAACTGCTGAGATATTTAGCACGCCACGAAGTTTATTGACAACTAAAGTTGCTAAAGCCTCACCCTCTATATCTTCGGCGATAATTAGTAGAGGTTTGCCTGTTTTTTGGATTTGTTCTAAAACTGGTAAAAGATCTTTTAAATTTGATATTTTTTTATCAAATAATAGTATAAATGGGCTGCTTAACTCAACTTGCATCTTCTCTGCATTTGTGATGAAATATGGGCTTAGATAGCCTCTATCAAACTGCATACCCTCAACTACATTTAACTCATCATTTATTGATTTAGCCTCTTCAACTGTGATAACTCCATCTTTGCCTACTTTTTCCATAGCCTCAGCTATTAGATCTCCTACGCTTGTATCGCTATTTGCTGAGATAGTAGCTACTTGGGCGATCTCTTTTTTGCCTTCTACTTTTTTAGATGCGTTTTTAAGCTCGTTTATCACCGCAGTAGCGAATTTATCCATACCTCTTTTTACTTCGATTGGATTTGCTCCAGCTGTGATATTTCTTAAACCTTCTTTAAATATAGCATGAGCCAAAACTGTAGCAGTTGTAGTGCCATCGCCTGCTTCATCGTTTGTTTTGCTAGCTACTTCTCTTACTAAACCTGCGCCCATATTTTCTATAGTATCAGCTAGTTCAATCTCTTTAGCTACGCTAACGCCATCTTTTGTGATTGTTGGGGCGCCAAAGCTCTTTTGTAAAAGCACATTGCGTCCTCTTGGTCCCATTGTTACTTTGACCGCGTCGCTTAATTTTTTAACACCATTGTATAGTCTATTTCTAGCATCATCTGCAAATATAATCTCTTTTGCCATCTTTTATCCTTTTATTATTTTATAATTCCTAAAATATCTTCTGTATTTAAAACTAGATATTTTTTATCATTAAGCGTAATTTCGCTACCGCTATATTTAGCAAATACAACCGTATCACCTACGCTAAGACCCTCTGCTTCTTTGCTAACAGCTACAACTTTACCTTGACTTGGTTTTTCTTTAGAAGCATTATCTGGAATGATAATACCTGAAGCTGTAGTTTTAAGCTCTTCTTCCCTCTCTACAAGCACACGCTTACCTAATGGTAAAAAATTCATTTTGATCCTTTCATGTAGTCTGATTTAAAAATTAGCACTCTATATATTTGAGTGATGAAAATATATCATAATTTTATATATATGTCAATAAATTTACCCCAAATTTAAATAAAAATTATCAAAAACATTTAGTCTAATCCACTCAAGCTTAATAAAATTTCTCTATAACTAGCAAATTTAATTTATTAAGCTAGATTTGAGTATAATTAAATAAATTTTTTTAAGGAATTTAGATGAGAGTTTTATACTGGATTTTAGGAAGCTTAGCCGTGCTTTTGGCTATTGCTTATACCCTGCTTTTTAGTAGCGTTGGAAATAGCATAACAAAGCCATATATACAAAAGATAGCATCTCAAAAGAGCGGAATGGATATAAGGCTTGATGAGTTTAAGCTATCTATCAGCACTCTTGATATTACCGTTAGTGTAAATAATGCCTTAAAAGCTAGAATTTATGGTAATTACAGCCTATTTACCCAAAAATTAGACCTTAACTACACCGCTAGCACAAGCGATTTAAGTAGTTTTGGGGTGGATATTAAAGATAATATAAGCTTAAATGGTGCTATTTTAGGCGAATTTAATAATTTTATTGCTAATGGTAGTGGGACGATAGTTGGGTCAAATTTGCGTTTTGCTACTAGAATTGCCAATTTTGCTCCAGTTGAGATAAAGCTAGATGCTAGATCGCTTGAGCTAGCACAAATTAGCTCCATAGCATTAGGAAAGCCATATATAAAAGGCAAGATGAATATCATAGCTGATATTGGTAGTAACGATGGAAATTACAATGGAAATGCTACTTTAAATATCCCAAATTCTATAGTAAATAGCGAGTTAGTGGCTGCTGATTATGGTGTAAATTTGCCACAAAATTTCACAATAAAAGCAAACTCAAATTTAAACTTAGATGGTAGAGTTGCTAAGGCTAAAAGCGTGATTACCACGCCAGTTGCCGTTATCGCAGCTTTAAATTCAATATATAATATTGATGAAAATGCCTTAAATAGCGATATAAATTTAAATATTCCAAATTTGGCTAGACTTGAGCCTATAATCGGTCAAAAACTACATGGAGAGATCACGGCTAAGGCTAATACTAAGATAGTTGGAGCCAATTTAAAGTTTTTAGATGCTGATATTAATGGATTAGGCGGCGTAATAACAGCTAAAATGGCAAATAATGAGGTAAAAGCAGATATTAAAAAAATTAAATTAAATGAGCTTTTAAAACTCATATCTATGCCAGCACTAGCAGATGGAAGTATCAACGGCAACGCCACAATAATAGGGTTAAATGACCCTAATAAAAGAGCTGGAGATATAAAAATAGATATAAATGGTGGGCTATTTAATGCTAGTGAATTAAATAAGATGATTGGCTCAAATATAAATAAAAATATCGCATTTAACTCAAATATAAAAGCAGATTTAAAGGGCGATGATGCTAATCTAAACGCGAATTTAAAATCTGAAATTTTAAATATAAATAGCCTAAATGCAAACTATAATCTAACGCAAAAAATCGCAAAAGCTAGTACCCAAATAGTAGCACCAGACCTTGCTAAATTAGGCAATATTTCTGGAGCCAAACTAATAGGTCAAATCGCTATAAACGCAGATTTAATAGGGGATTTGAATAATCAAAAATTACCATTAAAAAGTGCAAATTTAGATATTAAGGCTATTGATGGGTTGATTAGTGCTAATATAGATAATGGCAAATTAAAGGCTAAAATTCAAAATATTTTGGCTCAAAATCTCTTTTTGATGATTGGTCAAAAGCCACTTTTAAGCGGGGAGTTAAATGGGGAGCTAAATCTTGATAGCATTGATATTGCTAATTTAAATGGCAAGGGCGAGATAAGACTAGAAAATGGGGTGTTAAATGCGGCAAATTTAAAAGCTCTAACAGATAAAAATTTCCCACAAAATACCACCATTAACGCACATATCAAACCCACTTTTACCAATTCCACCATCCATTTTGCCACTACGATTAATTCAAATTTAGCCACAATAAACAAATTTGATGGTAGCTATGATATAAATAAAAATAGCCTTGAAGCCATATATAACGCCGATATTCCAAGGCTAGATAAGCTAGAGTTTTTAACTGGAATGAAGCTAAATGGCTCACTAAATCCAAGCGGTAAAATCTCTATAAATGAGAATATAAATGCTACTTTAAATAGCGATTTTATCGGCTCAAAACTCAAAATAGATATAAAGGATAATAAAGCAAATTTAACCTTACCTAAATTTGAGATTGCTAAGCTTTTGGAATTTTTAGATTTTAGTGCTTTTTATCAAGGGGAGGCTACTTTAAATGCTAATTACGATCTAAACAGCTCCAAAGGCGATTTCAAAGCTGATATAGCCAAAGGGCAATTAGCTAAGAGTGATCTTACAAATTTAATTAGCGCTACAATTCAAAAAGATATAACAAATGAAGTCTATAAAGATGGCTATATAAAAGGGATAATAGATAAAAATTTGGTTAATTTCAACGCTTGGCTAAGCTCACAAAAATCAGATATAAACATTACATCTGCTAGTTTAGATACCGCCTCAAAAGCTATAAATATCCCAGTTAAAGCAAATTTAGAAAAGACTGATATAGCTGTAAATATCACAGGCACAAGCGACCAGCCAAAGTATGCTATTAGCTCTAACTATCTAAAAGATAAGGTTTCAAAAGAGATTGATCGTGGGCTAAATAAGCTATTTAAAGGCGACGAAGAGAAAACTCAAGGCACAAAAGATCTCATAAACGGCCTTCAAAATTTATTTAATCGCTAAGCCATTTTACAGCTTAGATAAGATCAAGCTAAATATTTTTTAGCTTGATTAATCGCACTTAATAGATAATCCACATCATCATCGCTATGAGACCAGTGAAGGCTAACTCTTAACCAGCCAGGCTTAAAGCTAAGCGGTTCATCATCATTAAGCCCTAAAAGATCATGTCCATATGGTCCAGCACATGAGCATCCAGCACGACTTTGAATTCCAAATTTCAAGCTTAGAGTTTGAGCTAAATCAAATGGCGATATGCCTTTGATATTAAAAGCAAAAATAGCGAGTTTTTCCTTATCTTTTGGAGCGTAATTTACCACCCCTTTTATATGAGATAGTCCATATTCGAATTTACTCATCAGCCTATCTTTTTGATTTTTGATAAACTCCAGTCCCACTTGATTTCTAAGCTCAAAAGCCAAATACGCACGGATAAGCTGAGTAATGGCAGGAGTTCCAGCATCTTCTATCTGCTCTATATCATCTAAATAACGCACACTTTTTTTGCTAACATAGCTAACCGTTCCACCAGCTGAAAATGTAGGCAAATTTGTATTAAATAATGATTTTCTAATAGCTAAAATCCCGCAACCACCAACCCCACCAAGCAATTTATGCGAAGATATAAATATAGCATCACACAAAGAGCTATCTACATTCTCATACGCTATCAAGCTTGAAGCGTCTATGGCAATTACAGCATTATACCGCTTTGCTATGGAATTTATAGCCTTTATATCAGTTTTAATCCCAGTTACATTTGAAGCAGCACTAATGCTAATTATAATCTTTCTATTAGCGTTAATCTTTAAAATTTTATCTAGCTCCCCCCAGTGTAATCCGCCATCTCTAGCTAGAGGTATTCGCACCACTTCACAAGCTCCACTTCTATAGCTAATCTCATTGCTATGGTGCTCATATGGCCCAACAATCACTAAAGGCAAAGATCGCCTTATACTATCAAAATTGATATTCAACGCCATTTTGGTAGCTGGTGGAATATAAATTCCCATAATTTCTTGAAATTTTTTGATCGCCGCACTGCTGCCTTGTCCGCATGGTAAAAGCAAAAAATCGCTTTGTAAATTTAGTAATCTTTTAATTCCAGCCCTTGCATTTTCATAATAATTTGTCGTGATATTTGAGCATTGGCTACACTCGCTATGAGTGTTAGCGTAAGTCTTTAAAACTCGCCTTATCTCATCTTCAATAGGCAAATACCCAAGCCCGCTAGCAGTCCAATCAAAATAGTAAATTCCATCTTTTAATATTATATTTTGGCGAATTTTATCTATATTCAATACTTCTTCCTAGATTTTTGTCTAATTATACTAAAATTTAGTAAAATCTAAATTCACAAACTCTATTTGCCCCTTAAAGCGGCTAATCTACTTTTGGCTTTTTGAGCTATATCCTCTTCCATATCATAATATTCAAATGTAGCTCCATGCTGAATTGTCCCATCTAAAATATCTCCAGCTTGGCGGTTTTTTAAATCTATCTTAGCCACCTCAAATCCATCAAGAGTTTTAGCAAATTCCTTAAGCCTACTTGGTATATTATCAAGCTTAGTATATAGATAGCACCAGCCAACTCCGCCATTTCTGCTAACCCTACCACGAAGCTGATGAAGCGAAGCAAGACCTAACTTCTCAGCACCAACTATAACAATAGTAGAGAGCCTAGGAAGCGAAATCCCAACCTCAACAATCGTAGTAGCTAGCAAGATATTGCCATCATTAGCAAACTGCTCTAAAATATCATCTTTTTGCTTATCCTTGCCATGCGTGATATAGACCTTTTGAAATTTATTTAACCAAAATGGAGCAGCCGTGCTTAAGCTTTGATAGTTGCTTACTTGGCTATCTTCTATGAGCGGATAGATGATTATTGTCTGTTTATTTTCTTGAATTTGAGCTTTGATATGCTCTAAAAGTGCGTTAAATCCGCTATTTTGGATTATTAGCGTTTTAATCTGTTTAATAAATGGGGTTTGCTTTAAAAAGCTAAAGCTAACTAGCTCAGACTCAATAAGACAAAGCGTCCTAGGAATCGGTGTCGCACTAAATTGTAAAAAGTGCGCCCTTAGGCTTTCATCACGAGTTAATTCATCGATTTTTTGCCGTTGAGTTGAGCCAAATCTATGCTGTTCATCGATCATTATTAGAGTGCTTTTTGGTAAATTTTGGTATAAGAGTACGTGAGTACCAACTATCAAATTCGCATCTTCTAAATTTATATTTTTTGAGCCTTTTTGTAGATATACCACCTTCATAAATTTCGGTAAAAGCCGTATTGCCTCACTATAAAGCTGAGTAGCAAGGATGGTAGTAGGTGCCATTAAAATAGATAAATTTGGATAATTTAAAAGTGCCGCACCAAGTATAACTAAAGTCTTACCGCTACCTACATCTCCCATTATCACTCGTTTTGCTGATAGATCTTTAGCAAGATCGATTTTAATATCATTTAGCGCTTTTAGCTGGTCATTAGTAGGCTTAAAAGGTAGATTATCCAACCACTGCGAAATATCATATGGCTTAATAGCAGTGGCTTTAAATAGCACTTTTTTTACACTAAGCTTTTTTAAATAGTTAAAAATTTCAATAAATTTTAAAATTTCCATCTGCTTAGGGGTTAAATTTAAAGCTGAATTTGTCTCATTAAGATTATGTAAAGATAAAATCTCATTAGCCTCATTAGTTTCAAGTCCTTGAGCGATTAAAGAGTCAAGGCTTATATATTTTTGAATTAATTTTTGAATTTGGCTATCTTTTATAGATCTTTTATAATGTGGGATAATCTGGCCAACCTTGGTTATAATCTTAGGATTGCTAAACTGCCAAATTCCATTATATAACATGCTTTTACCATAGATATAAAGCCTCTTACCACGCTTAAATGAAGCATAATGCCACGCTTTAGCATTAAAAATAACAATACTTACACTACAATCCCAAGAGATACAATAAGCCAAAACATTAAGCGTATTAGGGCGAGTAAGCGTAGATTTAATCTCTATTTCTACGCTATTATCGCCTGAATTTGGCTGATTTTTTATACGCAAATCCTCAAAACTCTTTGGCAATATCAAAGCTAGATCAAGCAAACTTGCTATGCCTAGCTCTTTTAATTCCTCAATCTCTTTCACTATTTTTGCTCATTATATAAGCAAGCAATACTAAGATTATTAAAATCTTTTAAGCTAAATATAAATTTATTTAATTCATCTAACTCCAAAGCCTTAATTCGCCCTAAATTTATATCAAATTCTCCAAGCTCGTAGCCTTGATAATGCTCTTTTTGTGCTATGGCAAGTCGCTTAAATAGCGTCTCTTTAGTAAGTGGCTCACTACCAAGTAAGAAATTTTTAGCCGCTTCTAGCTCCTCTTTGGTGGCTCCATATTGGATAAATTTAGCTATCTCATCTTTTATAATCATTATAGCTTCATCTTTGCTCTCATTTTTAGTCTGTAGATATCCGCTCATTGAGTTATAGCTTAAGTTTAAATTAGTCGAGCAATAGACACTATAAGCTAGCCCACGCCTAACCCTAATCTCCTCCATCAATCTAGAGCCAAACCCGCTACTACCAAAGATAAACATCGCTACATTAAGCTTAAATTTATCCCTTAAATCAAATTTAATCGGCGAACCAAAATATATATAAGCTTGCTCACTTGGCTTATCAATTATCTTTAAATTCCCATCGCTGCTTACTTGAATTTGGCTTAAATTTCTTTTCATACCGCTACTTAATACCTTAGCAAATTTATCAAATTCAACCTCATCTACACCAATATCACCACCTAATACAATAAACATATTCTCAAGATTTAAATTACTATCTATAAAATCTTTAATATCATCAATAGTGATTTTCTCAATACTATTAGGCGTCCCGATGCTAGGTATCGCAAGGCGTGAGTTAGGATACAAAATCTCTTTTAATGCGTTACTAGCTTGATAGTCATAATCCATGCTATTTGAAGCGATAACTCCAAGGGCTTGGGTTTTTAATTTTTTTAAGATATTATTATCATAATTTGGGCTAGATAATAGCTCTAAAAGCATATTAAATCCAAATTCAAAATGCTCACTCAAGCTCTCTAAACTAATCTCAAATGTCTCAAACCCCGCACTCGCCCCAAGCATAATAGCTCTCATATCCAAAGCTTTATTAAACTCATTGCTACTAAGCTTTTTGCTCCCCTCACTTAGCAATTCAGCGGCTAATTTTGCTACGCCATATTTTTTCTCATTACAAATTCCAGCTACCTTAAATACAAGCTTCAAACCCACCAAAGGTAACTCGCTATTATGCTCATATATCAAAGCCACATCGCTATTGCCGATTTTTAAATTTAATCTCTCCACTATTTTACCTCATTTAGATAATACTCGATTTGATCTTTTCTTAGAATTCTTATATAGTTTGTGCTACCTATTTTGCCTGTTGGATATCCTGCTGTGAGCGTGTATGTCGATTCATAGTTGATAAGCCCAGCATCTTTTAACCCTTTAATTGTATTGGCTAGAAGTAAATTCAGTTGATTTTTAGATACAACTAAGCTTGGAGTCACGCCCCATACGATTGTAATACTTCTAGCTATGTCCTCATCGTGTGTTACGGCAATTATCGGCATTGATGGTCGATTTCTAGCCATTTTGATCGCACTTGATCCACTGCTAGTGATAGAGATTATCGCATCAGCGCCGATTCTTTGAGCTAAATGCGAGCTAGCACTAGCTACCATATCTGTCTCATCGCTAAATTCAAACTCATCAAATTTACCATAAGGATATATAGATTCACTCTGCAATATAGTAGCGCTCATAGCCTTTACTACCGCTACTGGATTGATACCTACAGCGCTCTCTTCACTTAGCATCACCGCATCAGTCCCATCTAATACCGCATTGGCAACATCACTAATCTCAGCTCTAGTAGCACTTTGGCACTTAGCCATTGTAAGCATCATTTGAGTAGCTGTGATTACTGGGCGATTGGCTGCGTTGGCTTTTTTAATTATTAATTTTTGGATACTTGGCACTTTATAGTATGGCACCTCAATTCCTAAATCTCCACGAGCTACCATAATTCCATCGCTTGCTTCTATAATGCTATCTATATTTTCTACTGCGTCAAATTTCTCTATCTTAGCAAAAACCTTAGCATTAGAGCCAAAATCTCTTAATATCGCCTTGGCATTTATAATATCATTTGCGTTTTGAACGAAGCTAATAGCTACAAAATCCACGCCATTTTGCGCTCCCCAAAGCATATCATCTCTATCTTTTTTAGTGATAACATCGATATTTAGATTGGTATTTGGGAAATTCACACCCTTATTTGAGCTTAATACCCCATCATTTTCTATAATAGTCTCTATAACATCAGGTGAGCATTTTATCACCCTAGCCTTAATGCTACCATCATATAAATATATATACTCACCCTCTTTAATCAAAGACAAAATTTGAGGTTGATTGATACTTAGCTCATAAATTTCGCCATTTTTACGACCAATTATGCTATCTTTTAATACATTTAATCTATCACCAGCTTTTAGCTCAAAAGGCTCATTTAAAGCCCCTACTCTAATCTTTGGTCCGCAAATATCTTGTAAGACTCCAACTCTGATTTTAAGGGTATTTGATGCTTCTTTGATCTTCTCAATTGTGGATTTATGATACTCGTGCGTGCCGTGTGAGAAATTCAGCCTAAATACATTAACGCCCTCTTGGATTAAGGATTTAATCACCTCTATAGAATCACTAGATGGACCGATGGTTGCTACGATTTTTGTCTTTTTCATATTTGCTCCTAAATTTTGGTAATTATATCAAATTTAAGGATAAATGATGAGAATTTTAGCAGATTTTAGGCGGATAATCCGCCTAAATATTAATCAAATAACTCTTCGTTTAATTTGGCTTCGTTGAAGTTCTTGCCTAGATATTCGCAAATTTCACGCACATCTCTTAAGGCATTGCCAAGGCAGCTTGTCGCACCTGGACTTGGAGTCATATTAAATATTATACCAGTTTTTGGATTTATACTAGCTTCACCTAGCATTAATTTTTTCTCCGTTTTATTTAACACTTGAGGGCGAACACCGCCAAAACCTTTAGCATAATAAATATCGTTAGTACTTAGGCTTGGGACAATTTTTTGAGCATCTTTGACAAATAATTTTTTGTTTAGATATGGAACTTCAAATAAGAAATTGCGTAAAATATAGTTGCGAATTTCGCTATCTTTAAATAGATCAAATAATATACCAGCAATGGCTGAATCAAAATTTAAAGTCTTACAAAAATCAAGGAAACTTCCCCAATTATCATGGTATCTCTCTAGTTTAGGAAGCGCTAAAGCAGTAGGGCCAAATCTAGTACAACCATCAGCTAAAATATCTGGATCACCATGTAAAGCAGCAAATGGCAATTTAGGATTTTGCACCATATAGACCTTGCCGTTTAATAACTTTTTCTTAGTTAAATAAAAGCTCCCAGCCACAGGCAAACAGCCAAAATCCAGCCCATATCCCATTTTGTGAGCTAAATATAAAGAGTGAGCACCAGCATTTACTACGACAAAATCAGCACTAATTGATAGACCATTTGCAGTTTGGATATAGTATTTATCTGCATTTTGAGTGATTATATCCACTTTTGAGTTTAGATATACATCGCACTCTCCGCCCTCTTTTTTAGCATTTTCTACAAATGTAGTTGTAAATGCACCATAATCAACGGTGGTATATTCACCACTTTTCACACCCATACCAACCACATTTTCAGCCCTATGAGTACCATCGCTATTTAATATAATTTTTGGCTCGATTTTAGCTAGTTCAGCCTTATCATAAAACTCCAAGTATGGATAAAGCTCTTTAAATTCATTAAATCTATTTTTAATATAATCAACCTCAACATCGCCTACGCCAATTGCCATTTTTTGACCATCAAACATATATTTGCCTTGATAGCCGTGCTGTAAGCCATATTTTACCACCATTCTAGCAGTTTTGCTGACTTTTTGAGCCTTTTCGAATGTATAGTTTGTCTCAATATCGCCACAATGGATAGTTTGAGAATTAGCCGTTCCTTTCGAATTTAGCGTAGCTAAACCGCCATATTTTTCTATTAATGCTATACTTTTAACATCTGTATATCTAGCCAATTCATATAGTAGCGCACCGCCACTGATACCGCCACCAATTATCACCACCTCATAGTGCTTCTCTTTCATCTTTCACTCCTAAGATTTTTTGAATTCCGTAGTATATATTAATAAAACTTAAAGATAACAAAAGAAAAATAGTAAATTATAATATTTAAAAATTATTCAGCTTTAAAGCTGAAGATTTAAATTTAATTAATTAAATCCCCATATTTTGCTATTTTACTTTTAAAATTACATAGTCTTTATCCCCTATTTTATGATATTAACTCATCATCGCTAATTGCATATGGCAAAGTTTTTGTAGTTTTAGCTCCTAATTTTTTAAGGTTTTCAAACTTGCTTATTAAATTTCCACGCCCTTGATATAGAGTGGTTTTACCATCTTCGATTACCTTAGACATTGCAATTACTTGATTTTCTAATCTTTCATAATTTTTGATAAACACATCAAATTTATCATATATTTTACCAGCTTCGCTAAATATCCTAGCAGCATTCTCATCGCTTTTTAAATTTCTCCAGCAGATATACACGGTTTTTAAAGCCATCAAAAGAGTAAGTGGCGTGGTGATAAATATCCCTTTTTCATACGCATATTCATAAAGAGTGCTATCAGCACCAAGAGCGACAAATAGCATATTATCATTAGGTATAAACATAAATACATACTCATAATTTTTACTATCTAAAAATGCATAATCTTTGGAGCTTAAATTATCAATATGATTTCTAATATCCTTAGCCAAAGCCTTAGCATAGCCCTCTTTTAGGCTCTCATCTGTGGCGTTGTGATACTCATTATAATTGATAAGTGAGCATTTTGCGTCTATTATCGCTTTTTTATTCTCATCAAATTTAACCACAGCATCAAGATATTTTTGATTGCCATTTTCATCTTTACAAGCTACTTGCTTATCATAATTAACACCCAAAATAAGCCCACTGCTTTGTAGCACGCTATCAAGTTGGATTTCACCCCAATTGCCTAGAATTTTCTTATTGCTCTTTAAGGCTTCGGCTAAATTATGAGCTTGAGTCATAACGCCTTTAGTTTCGCTTTTTAAATTCTCAAAATTTACCTTAAATGTGTTATTTATCTCTAAATTTGATTTTTGATATTTATTTATCTCATCTTTTAATGGCGCAATCAAGCTCTCTAAAATTTTAGCTGAGCTTTCAGCCATCTCTTTACTACTTAAATTTAGCAAATTCTCACTCATCTGCTTGGTTTTTAGCTCAAAATACTCCCTAGTCTTGTTATCTAGCTCATCTTGACGCTCTTTTAGCTGCGTGTTTATCTCATTTGCACTTTCTAATTTTGTAGTTAATTGTGTGATTTTTTGGATATTTTGGATATTTTGCTCTTGTAAATTTTTATTCTCATCTTTTATGAAGTTTAGCTCTTGATCTTTTATGCTTAAATTCGCACTTAAATCGTTAAATTTCTGTCCTAGACTAGCTAGCTGGCTCTGCTTTTTAAACAGCACAAAACCAAGCCAAATCAACACAACTACCGCCACCGCAACCACTGCGCTTAAAATCTCAACCATCTAAATCTCCACACTAAGAATCAAAGCTTTTTAATACAAATTATCAAATTTTCTTTAAAAATTCACACTTTAACACCACAACGCCAACCCCATTTATCTTACACTCTACCTCACTATCTTTGCTTGTAAGCTTGATATTTTTAATCGTTGTGCCACGCTTAATCGTGCTACTAGCACCTTTTACCTTCAAATCCTTAATCACGCTAACGCTATCTCCAGCGTTTAATTCTATCCCGTTAGAATCCTTTGCCACTACATACTCCTTAAGGTTAATTTGAGCCAAAATTATAGCTATTTAATTCTTAAATTTCATAGCTATAAAGCATAAAAATTGAGTATAAATTTAGTAAATTTATGATACAATCAAGCCATTTTTAAATTTAGGAAATTAATTATGGATATTAGAAAAGAGTATTTGGAATTTTTTAAAAGCAAAGGACATGAGATTATAGATTCAGCTCCGCTAGTCCCAGATGATGCGAGCCTACTTTTTACAAATGCTGGAATGGTGCCTTTTAAAAGCATTTTTACAGGCGATGTGCCACGCCCTACTCCACCTATTCGCACTAGCTGTCAAACCTGCATTAGAGCTGGTGGCAAACACAACGACTTAGATAATGTCGGCTACACTGCTAGGCACCATACATTTTTTGAAATGTTAGGAAATTTCAGCTTTGGGGAATATTTTAAAGAAGAAGCCATCGCTTATGCGTGGGAGTTTGTAACTGAGATTTTACAACTACCAAAAGATAGATTATATGTAACCGTGCATGAAAATGATGATGAAGCCTATGAAATTTGGCAAAAACATATTCAAAAAGATAGAATTTATAAATTTGGAGATAAAGATAACTTCTGGGCTATGGGAGATACTGGACCTTGTGGCCCTTGTAGCGAGATATTTTACGATCAAGGAAGTGAGCATTTTAATAGCGATGAAGATTATATGGGTGGCGATGGAGATAGATTTTTAGAGATTTGGAATCTTGTATTTATGCAGTTTGAAAGGGATAAAGACGGCACTATGACTCCACTTCCAAAGCCATCAATCGATACTGGAATGGGGCTTGAGAGAGTAACTGCTATAAAAGAGGGTAAATTTAGCAATTATGATAGCTCTTTATTTATGCCTATAATAAACGAAGTTGCTAAAATCGCAAATTTAAAATATGAGTATGAGAGTGGTGCTAGCTTTAGAGTTATAAGTGATCATATTCGCTCAACTACATTTTTACTAGCTCAAGGCGTAAATTTCGATAAAGAGGGCCGTGGATATGTCCTAAGACGCATACTAAGAAGAGCTCTTCGCCATGGATACTTGCTTGGGATAAAAGAGCCATTTATGTATAGATTAGTTGATAAAGTAGTAGAATTAATGGGTGAGCACTATGATTATTTAAAAGAGAAAAAAGAGTATGTAAAAGAGCTGATAAAACTAGAAGAGGAGAGATTCTTAGCCACTATCTCTGCTGGGCTTGATCTATTTAACGAAGAGTTAGCAAAAACTTCAAGCAAAACTTTTAGCGGTGAAGTAGCGTTTAAATTATATGATACTTACGGATTTCCACTTGATCTAACGGCTGATATGCTAAGAGAAAAGGGACTTAGCGTAGATGAGGCTAAATTTGATGAGCTAATGAATGAGCAAAAAGCAAGAGCTAAAGCTAGCTGGAAAGGTAGCGGAGACGCTGCAAAAGAGAGTGGAGACTTTAAGGCTTTGCTTGAAGAATTTGGCGAAAATGAGTTTATCGGATATGAAAATTTAAAAAGCACTAGCAAAATTTTAGCCCTTTTAAATAGCGAATTTAAAAGAGTAAATGAGCTAAAAAATGGAGAAATCGGATATATTATGCTTGATTCTACTCCATTTTACGCTCAAAGTGGCGGTCAATGTGGAGATACCGGGCTTTTAGGTGGCAATCAAGTTCTTGATACAAAAAAATATTTTGGATTAAATCTAAGCACCATAGAGGCAAAAAATAGCGTAAAAATAGGAGAAAGCATAGATTGTGAAGTTAGCCTTAATAGGCTAGAAATTCGCCGCCACCACTCAGCCACTCACTTACTCCACGCAGCACTTAGAAGTATCCTTGGATCTCACATAGCTCAAGCTGGAAGTAGCGTAGAGGCTAATAAGCTTAGATTTGACTTCTCTCATCCAAAGCCACTCTCAAAAGATGAGTTAGAAAAAATAGAAAATTTCGTAAATGAAGCAATACTAAAAGGTGCTAAAGCAAAAGTAGAGATAATGGGGCTAGAAGAGGCTAAAAATAGCGGAGCCATCGCTCTATTTGGCGAGAAATATTCTGATAAAGTCAGAGTGCTGACCTTGGGATGCTCTAAGGAGCTTTGTGGTGGCACTCATGTGGAAAATTTAAATGAGATAGGAAGCTTTTTTATCATCAAAGAAAGTGGCGTAAGTGCTGGAGTAAGGCGTATAGAAGCAGTTTGCTCTAAAGCAGCATTAAACTATGCAAATGAGCTAAGAAAAGAGCTTGAAGAGATAAAATTTAGCCTAAAAGGAGCTGACCCAATCATCGCTATAACCAAGCTAAAAGATGAGATAAAATCATTACAAAATGAGATTAAAAATGCCAACTCATCAGTAGAGCTTAGCCATGAGAGTATAAATGGTATAAATGTAGTAGTGGGCGAGTTTAATGGCGATATAAAAGCCAAAATAGATGAGATAAAAAATAAATTTGATAAGGTTGTGGTATTTTTAGCTAGTTCAAAAGATAATAAAGTAAGCCTAGCTGTAGGAAGCAAAAATACAGATATAAAAGCCGGAGAGCTAGTAAAAGCTATAGCCCCTATAGTTGGCGGCGGTGGCGGTGGTAGAGATGATTTTGCTACTGCTGGAGGTAAAGATATAAGCAATATCTCAAAAGCCTTAGAAGAGGCTAGTAAGATGATAAAGAGTAAAATTTGAATAGTGCATTTGCAAGGCTAGATCAGATAGCACCATTTATACATATTAGCATAGCTGTTTTATTCATAGCCTTGCATATAGTAACAGCAATTTGCGCTCACTACTGCTTTAAAAATACAGAGCAAAATTGCTATAAACTAATTTTAAAAGAATTTACCAAATTTCTCTTTAGTGCTTTGGCAATGGTGATACTTTTGCTATTTGGTGGATTATACATGTCTTATGGTGAGCACTTCCCAATAGGCGATCCAATGGTAGAGGCTATTGTCAAAACCAAGATTGCGATACTAATTTTCATCTGTGCTAATCTAGCCTATATCTCATATAAGTATCACCAAGCCAAAGGGGCATTTATCAAAGATGATATGATAATGAGCCATGAGAATTTAATTCTTATAATCTACTATTTTATCCCATTAAATATAGTTTTATCATTTATAAATATATACCTTGGCATAACTTTTAGAGGGTTTTTATGATAGTTTTAGCTTCTAGCTCTGCTAGTAGGGCTTTGATTTTAAAAGAGCATGGCGTGGAGTTTATCCAAGTTTGTATGGAGTATGATGAGAATTTTGATTCTAATTTGCCACCAGCTAAATACGCTATGAGTATCACAAATAGCAAGGCTAAGCAGTTTTTTGATAAATTTAAAAACCAATATGATCGTGTGCTATTTGCTGATAGTAGCGTGGTATGTCAAGGAGTTATTTTAGGCAAGGCAAAAGATGAGATAGAGGCTAGATATATGCTAAAACTCCAAAGCAATAGCCTAACTAGCGTATATACTGCCATGAAATTTATCACTCAAAATATGATAATTGATATGCTAAGCATCGCAAGCTATAAATTTAAAAAATTTGATAACGATGATCTAGATAGATATATAGCAAGCAATCTATGGCAAGGCAAGGCTGGAGCTATGATGATAGAGGGATTTAATAAAAAATATATAGAAGTCCAAAAAGGCAATAAACCCACAGCCATGGGGCTAGATATTATAAATTTAAAGGCATTTTTATGAAATATATTTTTAATCTACTAATAATAATTGCTTTAACCGCTATAGGTGGAGTTATATATTTTTACTCTCAAATTAAGATTGATATATCAAAAATTGTAGATTACAACCCAAAGCTCACAACTCATATATATGATAGAAATGGGGATTTAGTCGCTTATATTTTTGATGAAGAGAATAGACAATATGCTAAATTTAACGAAATTCCCCCACGCATTATAGAGGCACTAATTGCCATTGAAGATACCGCATTTTTCGAACATGGCGGGATAAATTATGAAGCGATCTTTAGAGCGGCGATTAAGGATATTCAAGCAATGGCATTAGTCGAAGGTGCCTCAACCCTAACTCAACAGCTAGTTAAAAATATGCTCTTAACAAGGGAGAAAAAATTTACTAGAAAACTCAAAGAGATAATCATATCTTACGAAGTAGAGCAAAAGCTTACAAAAGAGCAGATAATCGAACGATATTTAAATCAAGTATATTTCGGGCATGGATATTATGGGATTAAAACTGCCGCACTTGGATACTTTAAAAAGAATTTAGATGAGCTAAGCATAAAAGAGATCTCTATGCTAGTTGGTCTGCCAAAGGCTCCTAGTAGCTATGATCCAACTAGGCATTTAGATCTATCTCTCTCTAGGGCAAATAATGTCCTTTTAAGAATGTATAATATCGGCTGGATCACAGATAAAGAGTATCAAGCCGCTATAAAAGAGACACCAAAAATTTACGAACAAACCCTAACTCAAAACAAAGCCCCATATCTAGTAGATGAGACTATCAAACAGCTAACCCCACTTTATAAAGATATTAAATATGGCGGATATAAAATCACTTTAAACGCTGATTTAAAAGTCCAAGAGATAGCTAGAAATGCACTAAAATTTGGCTATAATGAAATTTTAAAAAGAAATAAAGATGCCAACACTACAGTTTTAAATGGTGCAATGATAGTTACCAATCCTACCAATGGCGAGATATTAGCGTTAGTTGGCGGGGTTGATTACGCAAAAAGCAACTTTAATCGTGCCACTCAAAGCTATAGACAACCAGGCTCTAGCTTTAAGCCTTTTCTCTATCAAATAGCACTAAATCAAGGCCTATCCCCTCAAAGCAAAGTCGCTGATATATCTAGAATTTATGAAGGAGCAAATAAGAATAGTGAAGAGGATAAGGATTGGAAGCCAAAGAATTTTAGCGGTAATTTCAAAGGGCTAATCACCCTTAATGACGCATTAAAACAATCAAGAAATCTTGCCACAATAAACCTTTTAAATTCCATTGGTCTTGATGTAGTTCAAAGGAATTTAGAGGATTTCGGATTTAAAAATATACCAAATAACCTATCAATCGCACTTGGTAGCTTCGGTGTAAGCCTTATGGATTATAGTGAGCAATACTCTATATTTCCAGGGCTTGGCACTAGGCATAAAACTAGACTCATCAACTCAGTTGAGAGTAAAGATGGGCAAATATTTAAATTTGAGCCAAAAAGTAGTGAAATTATCAAGCCAGAGCAAGCTTATTTGATGGTTAAAATGCTTCAAAATGTTGTAAATAACGGCACTGGACGCTCTGCTAAGATTGATGGTATAGAACTAGGTGGGAAAACTGGCACTACAAATGATAGCATAGATGCGTGGTTTTGTGGATTTGCTCCTGAAATTCAAGTCCTAGTCTGGTATGGAAATGATAATAACACTCCAATGAGATATGTGGAAGGCGGCTCTAGAACTGCAGCTCCTGTATTTAAGCAATTTATGCAAGAGTATATAGCAAATTACCCACAAACCAAACGAGATTTTGATATGCCTAGTGGCGTTTATCGCAAAATATATGATGGAGTAGATGCCCTATACACATCTACTTCACCACTACCAAAAGAACAAAATAGCATACTAGAAAAGCAAGATAAAGAGGGGATAATATTTTAATAGCTTTAATAATGGTAAATTGGTTGAAATTCTAAACCGCCTTTTTTCTCATTAAAAGAGCTAGAATTATTACAGATGATATATAGGCAATTTGCATAATCAACCCCTCAAGCGTATTATAAAATCCAATGAAAGATATAGAAGGGATAGATGATATAATGCTATTTGGCACTATATTTGTAAGTTGTAAGGCATGCACGCTAACACCTAAAATCTTAAAGCCAAGTGCGTAAAGCAATAAACTCATAAGCTTAAAAATATTGTGCATAGCTATTTTAGAAGTGATAAATTTCATAAAATATGCTATCAAAATCAAAATAGCCAAAGCCCCAACTATACCACTTATAAAGCTTGAAATTTGCACCTTTGGTAGCATTCCAGCATAAAATAGTATAGTCTCAGCACCTTCTCTAAAAACAGCTAAAAATGATAATAATCCAAACCAAAGCAAACTACCACTAGCAACAGCTCTATTGATCTGCTTAGTTATATAGGCATTCCAAGCCTTAAGGCTACTTTTAGAGTGTAACCAAGCTACTACAAACACCATAACAACCACAGCCAATATACCCACTATTCCTTCTAAAATTTCTCTATTTGTACCAGCTGCTGCCAAAGGAAATAGATAGCTCAAAGTCGCCGCACCAAATACACTAGCTACTATAGCAATACCAGCACCACCTAAAATATGAGCCTTAGCTCTTTGTAAATTACCTGTTTTTACAGCAGCTAAAAGTGCGACTACTATAAGCAAAGCCTCCACTCCCTCTCTAATAAGCACTATAGCTACATCATAGGCGTTGTAATTTGCATTAAAATCTAGAGAATTGATATTATCTATAATGTTATTTAGCATATTTATGGATTTTAAGGAGTCTATATCGGCTGCTATTTGTGGTAGATCGCTCTCTATTGCGTTGTATAAATTCGCACTGCGAGTTCTAATTTCACCTTCAAAAAGTGGCCAATTTGTTATAAAATTTAAAATATTGCTCTTTGCCTTAGCGTTATCAATGCCGATTAAACCTTTTACCTCATCAAGTAGAGTTAAATTTCGTTTAAGCTCTTCTAAGGTATCGCCATCAACTTTTATCTCCTTAGTATTACCAGCTAGAAAATCGTTTAAAAACTCACCTAGCTCTATAATTTGACTATCCATGGCGGCTATATCGCTAGGAGTGCTTACCATAGCCATTCTATATAGCGCCATTGATGTCTCTATCTTGCCATAATGCCAAGGACTTAAATCACCCACCACACGCTCATTTCGCTGCCAAGAATCGTAAAATCTCTTAAAAATAGACGGAATTTGCTCTAAATCTCTATCTTTAGTAGCATTTACTAACTGCTTATATAAAGACATCACCTTTTGTTTAAATTTCGCCCTTTTAGCCTCATAATCTACAGGGTTTTGCTCCTTTTCAAAAGCAATTAATGCACTAGATAAACTCTCGATATTCTCAACACTTGTATCATTTAAAACAGCTTTTAATCTCTGCTTTACATCATTAGATAAAACTGTATTGATATTAAGAGCATTAAATTGTTCTTGAAATTCAACCATTATATCTTTTGCTAGTTTGCTATCTCCGCTTTTAGCCGCACCTAAAGCGTCTGAAATTTGTATAAAAAATGGACTCATATTAGCTTCTAAATTTAAAGCAAAGAGTAAAGATAAGATCATAAAATAAAATTTAGACATAAAAACCTCTACCCTAAAATCGATCTAGCAAGATAGTCACCATCACCGCTTACACCACCAAAACAGATAAAAAGCCCCGAGCCAATATGCGTGATATACTCATTCATTCTATCTACATTTCCCAAAGTATTTTGTATCTTTATAAATTGCTCTGGGTCTTTTTGAAATGAGATAAATAAAAGCCCCGCATCAAACTGATTAGTCTTAGGTTCCACACCGCTAGCATAGGAGTATGACCTTCTAAGTATCTTAGTATCTGCACTTTTAGATAAAAATACATGAGAATCAGCTGGTAAAGGAGTATTTGAGCTTATATCAGCTTCATCAAATTCGCTCTTGCCGCCATACGGTGCGCCGCTATCTCTAAATCTACCAAAGGTATCATTTTGTCCTTTTAGATGAGTTCTATCCCAAGTTTCTAAATGCATTTGTATCTTTCTTACTGCCATGTAAGTGCCACCATCAAATGCTCCACCCTTTATCCAAACCTCCTTATCAAGCTCAGCACCCTTAGGATTGATTGTCCCATCTTTAAAGCCAAAAAGGTTGCGTGGGGTATCACTATTCATAAATGAGTTAAAGCCCATTTGTGACCATTTCATAGTAACTTGTAATCTTGCCACACGCACCAAATTACGCACCGCATGAAAAGCCACTTGCGGATCATCGCTACAAGCTTGTATGCATATATCTCCACCGCTAAATTCAGCCCTAATCTGATCTCTTGGAAAATGCGGTAAATCCTTAAGCTCCTTTGGCTTTAGCTTATCCAAACCAAGTTTTTTGAAAAATGACGCACTCACACCAAATGTCAAAGTAAGCCCACTACTTCCCAAAGAATCAGCCTCTCCAGTATCTAAAGTGGGGATAAATTTATTACTGCCATATTCGCTCACATTTTGTCCAGATGTCAATTTAGCTGAATATATAGTCCAAATTTTAAACATCTCTTTAATCTCATCAAGAGAGTTAGTATGTAAGTCTAAAACCATAAAGTATATATGCTTTTGGATAGCGGTAGCTATGCCTTGCTGGTGCTTTCCATAGAATGGATAGATATCTTTCTCATCTGATTTAATGCGTGGATTTAAGAGTTGACTAGCCCCAAGCGTACTAGCCCCAAATGCTAATACTCCACCAATAAAATTACGGCGTTTGGAATTCATATCGATACCTTAATCTAAGATTACACCCATTTTTGACAATGGCTCACCTAGTTTATTTACCGCTTCTGCTAGCTCTTTTATATCAGATTTTGATAGCTTGTCATAGCCTATATACTCATATCCATTTTTACTTTTATTGTGCTTTTCTAAAAGATTATTTACATTAGCAAACTGAATTTCAATATCTTTTGCTAATTTAGGATCTTTTTTAATTAAGTGAGATTTGAGAATTTCATAGATCTTTTGCGCTCCTTGAATATTTGCCTTAAAATCATAAAGATCGGTTTTGGAATATATATCCTCTTCTCCTGTTATCTTGCTAGTTGATACCTCATTTAATAAATCTACCGCACCAGTTAGCATTAACTCCGCATCCACCTTGACAGTTGGCACCTTAGCCCTTAACTCCTTAATATCAGCTAGCAACTTATCAGCCACGGCCTCGCTACCTTTTGTCGTATTATCTACCCATAAAATTTTTTCAATCTTATGAAATCCACTCCAATCATCTTCTCCCTTACCATCTTCTTGTAAATCAGCCAAACGGGCATCTATACTAGGATCAAGCTCTCCAAAGCTCTCAGCTATAGGCTCTGAGCGTTCATAATACATTCTAGCTAATGGATAGAGTTTTTTAGCATTTTTAGTATCTCCAGATTTTAAGTAACCAACAAATTTCTCTGTGTCTTCTAATAATTTGTCTATTTGACCGATAACATAAGACCTATACTCATTTGCCTCTTTTGATAAATCAACTGCTCCATACAAGCTACTTCCTAGCATTAAGGCCGATAAGCCTAGAGTGATTTTTTTAAATTGCATTTTTGCTCCTTTAAAATAAAATTTAAAAATGTATAGATATTGATAAACATTTTCATAATCACTATTTTAATAAATATTATCTTAAGATTATCTTATATTTTATGGTAAAATTTAAAAATTATTTAATTAATTTATTTGATTAAATTTAAGATCAATAATCTATTTGCGGGGTTAAAAGAATATAAATAAAGATTAAAATGATATAATTAAACTACTAATTTATAAAAATAAATTAAAATATTTTATTAATTATTAATGACTTTAAACACTCTTGAATGGGTATCTGATTTAGATAGGCTAAGTCTGATTATAGAGTCTTTCAAAGCTTTTAAAGAGTGCGGTACAAAAGCTGGTAGTGTAATCATATCAAGCTCACTCATTACCACAATATCCCCACTCATCTCAAACTCTATCTCTCCACGAAGAATTTGAACGATTATGGCATTTGGTGCCTTATGCTCTTTCATTATGGAATCTTTAGCCATGGTAATGCGTATCTCTTTACTAAATTCACTTTCGCAAAGCATAGCACTCTTTACACCTTCAAATGTATCAAAGTTAAAAACAATTTTTTCCACGCTAAATTCCAAAATAAAATAAAACAGATAAGCCCCAATAAAAAGGGGGCTAAAGTCTAAATGAATGCTATTTTTTAAGCTCTTTAATTCTAGCAGCTTTACCGCGTCTATCACGAAGATAAAATAGTTTAGAGCGTCTTACACGACCTTTGCGTAATACAGTAATGCTCTCTAAACTATCACTATATATAGGGAAAATTCTCTCTACGCCAACGCTATTAGCACCTATTTTTCTAATAATAAAGGTCTCTCCAGTACCGCTACCACGGCGAGCGATACATATGCCTTCAAAATTTTGAATTCTGCTTTTGTCGCCTTCTTTGATGTGAATAGCAATTCTCAAAGTATCACCAGCACGAAAGTCAGGCACAGACTTAGTCGCAATTTGAGCATTTTCAAATGCTTCAATATATTTATTTCTCATCTTATTTCCTTAAAGTTTTGGCGATTTAAGAGTTTGATACAAATCAGGGCGAAAAAACCGAGTTTTGCAAAGCGCCATATGATTTTTTAAAGCGAAGATTATACTATGATTACCCTTTAAAAAAGCTGAAGGAGCTAGTAGGCCATTAAAGATATTTGGCTTTGTAAAACTAGGAGCTTCCAATACTCCGCCCTCAAAACTCTCAATATTCAAAGAGTTAAAATTACCCAAAACTCCATAAATATTGCGACTAATTGCATCGCAAAGGCTCATAGCAGCTAACTCTCCACCAGTTAAGATAAAATCTCCAATGCAAAAAACCTCATTTACCCTACTCTCAACTACACGCTCATCAATACCCTCATATCTACCACAGATAAATGTTATATTTTTTAGCTTTGAAAGTCTTTTGGCGTCATTTTGATTAAATTTTTTACCAGCTGGAGTAAGATAGATTATGTGAGTATCTCCAAGCGTATCGATGGTATCGCAAAGCGGTTGTGCACTCATCAAAAGCCCGGCACCCCCACCAATCATATACTCATCAACTTTATTATGCTTTTGCTTTGTATAGTTGCGAGGATTAATGCAATTAATCTCTATAATCCCATTCTTAACTGCCTTACCAAGTATGGAGTCGCTAAAATATGGGGTTATTAAATTTGGAAATAGTGTTATAAAGTTAAATTTCATATCTAAAATTTAAGAGTTAATAAGTATATTCATAGAGTTTTTGACCTCTACTTTTTTGGTTGCAGTATCAATCTTAATTATAAAATTATCTTGATAAGGTATATAAAACTGCTTAGGTAAATTTTGAGATACCAAATCTAGATCTGTTTTAATGCTAAATAAAAATCCGGCACCAACTTCTAAAATATCATCAATCCTACCAAGCAAATCGCCATCTTCATAAACCATAGAGCCTATAATATCAAAGTAAAAATACTCATCTTTTTTAAGCTTACAGCTCTTTTTAGTATCTTCTATTGTGCGATATAAAACCCTATTTGTAAGCTCTTTTGCCTTTTCAACACTATCAAATCCTTCAAATATCACAAGCGAATTTGAAGGCTCATAGCTCTTAATAGAAAAAAGATTGCCAAATTTATCATAAAATTTAGCGCCCTTTTTATACTGCTCGACAAAATCGCTACGATTATGCAGTCTTAAAGCTCCCTTTAATCCAACGGATTTACCAAGTATGCAAACCTCTACTAAATCACTCTTCAATAGCTTTTACCGTAATTCTATATGAGGTTGGATCTTTAGCCTTATAGCCTATAACCACGGTTTTAATAGCATTTATCATCTTACCATCTTTGCCGATTAATTTCCCAGTATCAGCCTTGCTAGCGTATATAATGATTTCATCGAAATTCTCTCCAAGATTTATCCGCTCAGTGCGAATAATATCAGGAGAATCACTTATAAGCTTAGCATACTCTTTTAAAAAATCTTCAACCATTATTTTGTAATTTGAGCGACTCTATCGCTTAATTTGGCACCTACACTTTTCCAATATGCAAGTCTATTAGCATCAAATTTAATCACTTCTGGCTCTACCATTGGGTTATAATATCCAATACTTTCAATCCAGCCGCTATCGCGTCTTTTTCTACTATCTGTAACTACTATACGATAAAATGGTCTTTTTTTGCGTCCCATTCTTGTTAATCTTACTACTGTTGCCATCTTTGTCTCCTAAAATATTTTTATAAGGCTTAGTTATAGCTAAATTTATAGCCATAAATAAACCCTAATTATCTAGGGCGATTAGCATTTGCTAGCATATTAGCAAAGCCTTTCATACTATCTTTATTTGAGAATTTTTTGGCTAATTTTGCCGCACTGCTAAACTGCTTTAAAAATCTATTTACACTCATCTGATCTAGTCCAGCTCCAGCTGCTATCCTGCGTTTTCTAGCGTTATTTAATAGATCAGGATTCTCTCTCTCTTTTGGTGTCATCGAGTTTATCATAGCTTTTATATGTTTTATCTGTTCTGAATTATCCAAATCTATATCTTTTAACTGATTAGCCATACCCCCAAGACCTGGTATCATACCTATTAAACTCTTCATACTTCCAAGCTTTTTAACACTCTCAAGTTGAGCGATAAAATCATTGAAATTAAATTCTCCCTTTTTAATCTTTTTATTAAGTTTTTTAGCCTCTTTTTCATCAATTATCGTTGATGCCTTTTCAGCCAAAGTCGCAAGATCCCCTTCGCCAAGAATCCTACCTACAATCCTATCTGGGATAAAGCTCTCAAGATCTGCTACTTTCTCACCAACACCAACAAATCTAAGCGGAATTCCCACTTGATGGGCTATACCAATTGCCACACCGCCTTTTGTGTCAGCATCAAATTTGCTTAAAATCACTCCTGTTATGCCAAGAGCTTCATTAAAGCTAGCTGCGGTGCGAACGCCATCTTGACCACTCATAGCATCAGCTACATAGAATATTTCGTGCGGATTTAATGCGGTTTTAATCTCTTTTAGCTCACTCATTAAAGCCTCATCAATTGCCAAGCGACCAGCAGTATCGACTAAAAGCACATCATAAAGAGCATCTTTAGCCTTTTTAAGCGCCTTTTTGGCTACATTTACTGGATTATTCTCTCCATCAATGCTAAATAGCTCAATCTCATTAGCACTACATAGTTGTCTAAGCTGCTCAACCGCTGCTAAACGCTGCAAATCAGCAGCAGCGACAAGAACGCGTTTTTTACGAGCTTTTAGATAACTTGCTAGTTTAATAGTAGTTGTGGTTTTTCCACCACCTTGCAAACCAGCCATCAATACAATAGTTGGTGGATTAGAAGCAAAAACAAAGCCGCTACCCTTATTTCCATCATTTGGAGCGGTTAAGATATTTGTTAAATTTGATTTTATACTATCTAAAAATTGCTTTTGACCTATAGCGCCCTTTTTCATATCAGACTCTACAAGAGCTACTAACTCTTTAGTAACCTTATGATATACATCAGCTTTTAATAGCGACTTTTTAAGCGTCTCTAACGCATTTTTTAAAGCCTTCTCATCATCGACAAATTTAAGTTTATTTACAGCTGATTTTAGCGACTCGCCAATAAGTTCAAACACAATTTACCTTTATTAATTTTTATTAAAAGGAGATAATTATATCTTTTATTTACTTTAAAATTCTTTAATCGTAATGCTAATTGGAGATAGTATAATAAATTAAATTTAGCCACCCAAAAAAAGGTAGCTAAATATTAAAAACCATGAAGTCGCTTTAGATCATTATCTATGCTCTTTTTCTCCCCTTTTTCATCTACGCTTACATATGTAACCTCAGCAGTAGTTACTGGGACGCACTCACAAAATCCTTGAGCATTTAATCTTTGGACGACAACTTTAACTCTTGTTGTGATAGAGGTGCTACCTACATTTGTGATTTTAGCATAGCAACTAACAATATCACCTATAAATACTGGCTCTTTGAATATAACCTCTTTCATCGATATTGTAACAACCCTAATTGGGGCTAACTCTCTAGCTGCAATTGCTCCAGCTAAGTCTATTTGTGATAAAATCCAACCACCAAAAATATTTCCAGCTGGGTTTGTATCGCTAGGCATAGCTACGATTTTAATTCTTGGTTCTCCCATACCTTTCATAAAATATCCTTAATATTTTTTAATTTATTAATTTTAACTCTAAAATATTAATTATAATTAAATTTACAATAAAAATTATAAATAAATAGTCGCCCAAAGAGAGCTTAAAATCAAGTTTTAAATTTACTTAAATCAACTTCAAGTCTGGTTGCTACATCTTTTAAATTCGTAGATACATCTAAGAATTGATTAACTATCTTAGCATTATTATCAAAAGTCTCTACAGATTCTTCAGATTGATCTAATAGCTTTTTAATCTTTTTGCTAATATCAGTAGCCATAGCCGATACCTCTTGAACTATTTGCATGGATTCATTTGTGGCTGTTTGAGTAGATCTTGCTCTATCCATAAGCTCATTGGCACTTTTGCTAATTAAAGCAATGTTTTTAGCATTTTCATTTAATGCATTTCCAAGCTCCGTAGTAGATTCTATCATATTTTTAGCATTTAAATTTATACCACCTAAGGATTCATTTGTCTTTTCAGCTAGCACTCTGACCTCTTCAGCAACTACAGCAAAGCCCCTTCCCATCTCTCCAGCTCTAGCTGCTTCTATGGCCGCATTTAAAGCAAGTAAATTTGTCTGGTCTGCTATATCGCCTATAATATCTAAAACTTTTTTCATATCTTTGGTTTGGCTAACTACGCTTATGGTTTTTTGTGCTACCTCTTGCTCTTTAGCATTTGCTTCATTTAGGTGAGTTACAACCTCGCTTAATGATTGTATCATCTCTTCTAACTCATCATATGACTGCTTGTTTGCACCAGCTGCCTGGGTGGATTTATCCGTTGAAATCTCAAGCTCATCAGATATACTTTTACTAATAGCATATGAGCTTCTAGCCTTATCTTTTCCATCTTCTGTGCTGCTAAGGAGTATGGAAGCGTTATCGTGTAAGGTTAATGTCTGGCTCTCTACGCTTTTAGCACTACTTTGAGCCTTTTTGACTATATCTTGAATTTTTTCTATAAAGAGATTTATATGCTTACAAGTTTGCCCGATCTCATCGCTGCTTTTTATAGATATTCTAGCACTTAAATCACCATCTCCACTGCTTAAATCTTTAGCACGATTTAAAAGCTCTAACACAGGAGTTATAACAACCCTTTTTAATACCACCAAAACTATAATAGCTGTTAAAATCAAAGATATAGCAAATATTAATAAAAACATAACGCTCTTATCTCTTAAATCTTTATCCATAGCATTCAAAGAGTACGATAGATCCATAACGCCTAAGACTTCATTCTCTTTAGAAAGAGTATGACAAGCTAAGCACTCACTCTTAGCAATGATTGGAGTGACTAATCGTAATGTGTGATTATCTTGTGTTTTTATAGTTTGAGTATAATTTTTAGGATTTATAAATTGTGATTTTATTATATCATCTTTAGGTGCTACCTTTTCAAGACCAAAGCTTTCTGATACGGTATCTGAGCGGTATATTTTTAAAGATGCCACACCTTGGATTAAGCTTGCATCGTGGATTGATTTTTCTATTATTTGTGGATCACCAGTATTCATAGCAGTCTGAACTGTCTGAAATATAGATGAACTAAGCATATTTAAGCTATCTTTGGTAATCTGCGTAGATGAGTTATTAAATTGAGCTATGATGATAAATTGCATAGCTATAAAACTTATAAATAAAACTGCGACAATACTAAAAACTATCTTTTTACCTATAGTATTTATCATGCTGTCTGCCTTGAAAGAAGATATAGTGAAATTATACTCATTAAACTCTTATTAAAAGTTTAATGAGATAAATAGACCCTTAATTTAAGGTAAATTAAATATAAATTTACCTTAAATTTAATCAATGCAAGAAGTGTCTAATGCCAGTAAAATACATACTCATTCTAGCTTTATTGGCAGCTTCTATCACCTCATCATCTCGGATTGAGCCACCTGGCTGAATTACATTAGCCACGCCCACACTAGCAGCTATCTCTATACTATCAGCAAAAGGGAAAAACGCCTCACTAGCTAACGCACAACCCTTTAAATCTATCCCCATATCATTAGCCTTTGCCACCGCTGCACGAGCCGCATCAACCCTACTAGTCATACCCATACCAATTGCTAAAAGTGTGCTATCTTTGACATAGACAACGCAGTTTGATTTAGTTAATGCTGCTATCTTCCACGCTATTTTAAGATCTGTAATTTCACTAGGATTTGCTGCTTTTATAGTAACTTGTTTAGCATTATCAACTTCGCTATCATTTAGGCTATCTTTTTCTTGAAAGACAAACCCCCCATCAATGTGTTTAAAGTCCCATTTATATCCCGAAGTTACTAAAAATTTATTATTTTGCGTAAAGATTTTAGTGCGTTTTTTATCACTATAAAGCTCTAAAACCCCATCTTCTACATTTGCAGCAATTATAACCTCTATAAATATCTCTTTAGTTTTTAAAGCTAGCTCCTTTGTAAGAGTTCCATTTATCGCCACCACGCCACCAAAAGCACTAACTGAATCGCACTTAAGTGCTTTGATATAGCTATCTAGCTCATTTTCTCCAATAGCAAAACCGCATGGATTAGCATGCTTACAAATAGCCACCGCTGGAGCCTTACCAAATGATGAAGCTATCGCCACGGCTGAATTAATATCAGTCATATTATTAAAGCTTGCTTCGCCTTTTAATTGAGTGAAATTTAAACTTAAAAAGCTATCAAATTCATACGCAGCGCCCTTTTGGTGTGGATTTTCACCATATCTTGTATCAAATACCTTTGAGCCAGTTATAAATCTCTTAGCACCAAATCCACCCTTAAATCTCTCATTCATATAGTTAGCTATCATTGAGTCATATGAGGCTGTATGTTCATATGCTTTTATCATCAAATCCCGTCTAAATTCATAGCTATCGCTACCATCTTTTAGTGATTTTAGCACTATTTCATAATCATTCACATCAGTAACAATTAACACATCTTTGAAATTTTTAGCAGCACTTCGCACCATAGCAGGGCCACCAATATCTATATTTTCGATAATCTCATTAAAATCATCTGTGCGGATTGTAGTCTCTTTAAAAGGGTATAAATTTACACAAACTAAATCAATTGCCTTAATATTATATTTATTAGCTTGTTCTATGTGGTTAGCGTCATCTCTTTTATGTAAGATACCGCCATGAATTTTTGGATGTAAGGTTTTAACCCTACCTTCAAACATCTCAGGACTAGCGGTAAATTGGCTAACTTCTATAACTTTTATGCCACTATCTTTTAAAGTTTTATATGTCCCACCTGTACTTAAAATCTCAAAGCCCAAAGCCTCAAGCCCTAAGGCAAACTCCACCACACCGCTCTTATCACTTACACTAATTAAAGCTCTCATAAATCCTCCTTATTTATTAAATTTATTTTTTAATATCTCATATGCTTCATTTATTTGCTGCATTTTCTTAGTCGCTTGGCTTATAATATCATCGCTCTTATCCATCATAAAATCTGGATGATACTGCCTAGATAATCTCCTATGACTAGCTTTAATCTCTTCAAAACTAGCATCTTTTGAAACCTCTAAAATCTCATATGGATCAATGCTATGCTCTTTGGATAAATTCTTAAATTCAGCCTCAAAATGAGAAAAAAGCTCTTCTACAATGCTCTTATTAATAGCAAATCCATCGCAAATTTCGCGTAAAATTTCTCTCTCATCGCTATTAAATTCCCCATCGATATAGGCTAAATTCATAAAAAATACTATACGATTTATCCAAATATTTTGACTAAATCCTAGCCTTTGCCTATACTCTTTAGCAATTGCGTAGGCTGAGCTTTGATTATCTTTATAATAAAGATATATATCTTTTAACTTGGCTCTAACATCTCTATTACCAAGCTTTAAACAAATATCATCTAATAAAAGCGATATATAATTAGCCTCATCCTTACTCACAGCTCCATCGCTTTTAGCGACCTTTGCCGTTAGCATAATTAGATATTTAGCATCATCATATTGGAGTTTGTTAATCCTTAAGCTTGAGCTAGTAAATCCACGACCAAGTAGCCAAAATATAATAATAACGCCAATTAAAATTAAAAATATATGCACTATCAATCTTCACTTTTAATAACAGTAGCAAACTCGCTAAAATAGATATTTTGTAGATCTTTTAAGCTAATTTTAATATCATTTAAAACAAACTCATCGCCACCACTTAAGCCAATTTTAATAAATTCAATCCCATATTTCTTAGCTAACTCTTTAAATTTAAGCTCATCTCTAACCCCTACAACTGCCCTAGAAAAGCTCTCATCAAATATAAAGCGACTATCTTTAAGCTCTATTTTGCCATTAAAACCAATAGAGCTAACCGCTGCCATCTTGGCTAAAGTAATGGCGATACCACCTACTCCAACGCTATTTGCAAACTCCAATACTCTATCTTTATTAGCCTCAATAACCAAATCCCAAAGTGCTCTTTCAGCCTTATAATCTATCTCTTTTAACTCTCCAGCGCATAAATTTGCCACCACCTTCATATATAGCGACCCTGCAAACTCGCCAGTAGTCTTACCAAGTAGATAAACACTCACATTTTCACCGCTAAATTCGCTAATCAAGCTATTTTTAGCATCATCTCCTACGCCTACTGATACTATGCTTGGTGTAGGCTGGATACTAACTCCATCTGTCTCATTATACAAGCTTACATTACCGCTAACTACTGGAGTATTTAGCTTTGCACACGCCTCTTTAATCCCTTCGCAACCTTGTGCGAACTGCCACATAACCTCTGGATTTTGCGGATTACCATAGTTTAGACAATCAGTAATCGCAAGCGGAGTTGCACCACTCATAGCCACCTTTCGCCCACTAGCTGCGACTGTGGCTGCAGCGCCGATTTTAGGATTTACATAATTATGCCTTGTATTACACTCCATGCCCATAGCAATTGACTTGCCATTTTGCTTAATTCTCATTACAGCAGCACCCAATTTACCAGCTTTTTTAATCACATTTGTGCCTACTGTTGAGTCATATTGATCATAAATAAAACTCTTATTTGCCACATTTAAATCTTTGATTAATAGCTCAAAGGCCTCTTGATTGCTGATTTTTGGTATATTATTTAAATTTATATTTGCGATCTCATCAAGATATTTTGGTCTGCTAGTTGGGCGATTTAGTATTGGTGCGACCTCGCTAAGTGGGGCTATTGGCACGCTACCAGCTAACTCATTATGCCAGTATAGCTCCATTATGCCACTATCAGTTACTTCTCCTATAATCTCAGCATCTAAATCCCATTTATCAAATATCGCTTTTATCTTATCTTCACAACCCTTTTTAGCACAAATTAGCATTCTTTCTTGAGACTCGCTAAGCATTAATTCATATGGCGTCATTCCACTTTCACGCATAGGAACTCTATCTAAATATAGCTTCATACCGCTACCGCTTCTACCAGCCATCTCAAAGCTACTTGATGTAAGTCCAGCTGCACCCATATCTTGAATTCCAACTATATAATCGCATTTAAATAGCTCCAAGCAAGCCTCCATTAAGAGCTTTTCAGCAAATGGATCCCCAACTTGCACTGTTGGCCTTAAAGATTTATTCTCTTCATTAAAGCTATCACTTGACATCACAGCCCCACCAAGACCATCTCTACCAGTCTTTGAGCCAACATATATAACCGGGTTTCCTACCCCTTCAGCCTTAGCATAAAATATCTCATCACTTTTACAAATTCCAAGCCCAAAAGCATTGACTAAAATATTACCATTAAAGCTCTCATCAAATGTGGTTTCACCGCCAATAGTTGGCACACCCATACAGTTGCCATAGTGGCTAATGCCAGATACCACGCCTTTTACTAAATAGCGTTGATGGCGACTAATCTTTGTATCGCCACGCACTTGACCAAACCGAAGTGAGTTCATACTCGCCTCAACCCTAGCCCCCATGGTAAAAATATCCCTAAATATACCACCAACTCCAGTTGCAGCACCAGCAAATGGCTCAATAAAGCTTGGGTGATTATGGCTCTCCATCTTAAATACAGCTGCCATACCATCGCCACAATCTATCACCCCAGCATTCTCGCCTGGACCTTGAAGTACCCATGGAGCCTTAGTCGGAAAGCCATTTAGATATTTTTTACTTGATTTATAGCTACAATGCTCACTCCACATCGCAGAAAATATACCAAGTTCAAGTAAATTTGGCTCACGCCCTAAAATCTCTAATATCTTTTTATACTCATCATCGCTAATCTTATGTGCTTCTATTGTCTTTTTATCCATTATTATATCCCCTTTTTAAAATTATTTTCCTAAGCAAAAATTGCTAAACATTTTATCTAAAATTTCCGAATTTTGTAGCGGTTTTGTGATGCTTCCTATCTCTTTTATAGCTCTATTTATCTCATAAGCAAAAAGCTCAAGCACAGACTCATCTAAAAGATGGATAGCTCTATTTATCGCACTTTTGGCATCATCACAAGCTTTTATTTGTCTATTTGAGCTTAGCATTATCTCATTTGTATCTTGTGAATTTAAGTATTCTTGGATTGCTAGTTTTAAAGCATTAGAGTTATCTTTTGCACTAAGTAAAATTCCATCAATATTAAGGTCAAATTTAAATTCCAAATCAGATTTATTTAATACAAAAATTACCTTCTTATTTAAGCTATTTACAAAATCCAAAATCTCCATATCTTCGCTATTTACAACCCTTGAGCTATCAAATACACAGATGATTATATCAGCGCTATTTGCGGCCCTTTTGGAGTATTCTATACCGATATTTTCTATATCGTGATCGCTATGCCTAATACCAGCAGTATCGATTATACGCACTAAGTGGGTGCCGATTTTAATCTGCTCTTCGATAGTATCTCTAGTGGTTCCTGGAGTATTGCTAATTATGGCTCTTTCATAATTTAAAAGTGAGTTTAAAATGGAGCTTTTGCCTACATTTGGGGTGCCGATTATCGCTACTTTGTAGCCGTCTATTAGACCTTTTTTTGAATTTGAAATTGATATTATATTATCTAGTTTTGAATAAATTTGCTCTAATTTTAGCTTAATTTGCTCCATTATATCAGCTGGCAAATCATCATCAGCATAGTCAATGCAAGTCTCAGTATAAGCTAAAGCTGATATTAGCTCATCACGCAAAGTATCACAAAACTCAGCCAACTCCCCACTCATAACCCTAGCTAAAATCTTAGCCGCACCTTCGCTTCTAGCATTTATAAGACCCTGGATACTCTCAACCTTAGCTAGATCAATTTTGCCATTTAGCACCGCTTTTTTGCTAAATTCGCCAGGATTAGCAACCCTAGCCCCATAAGATAATATCTCATCGATAATCAAATTTGCTACAACCACTCCGCCATGAGTCTGAAACTCCACCACATCTTCGCCAGTGAAGCTAAATGGAGCCTTAAAATATATCACAATTGCCTCATCTAAGATATTGCCAAATTTATCCTTTAGCTTCTTTAAATATGCTACTCTAGGCGTTAGATTACCACAAATTTTATTAGCTATGCTTAGGGCATCTTTGCCACTAAGTCTAATAATAGATATAGCTCCGATGCCATATGGGGTTGCAAGTGCTACTATATTCATTTTTTATGAAAATCATTTATAACAATGAATTTGCTTTCATCGCTACTTTTAATTCCAACATATTTATCTGGAAATCTCTGCCTAAGCTGCTCTAAAGCGATTTTAACTAATACCCCATCAAGAGGCTTGGTTTGAGCCTTGCCAATTAGCTCTACTCTTTCTATAACTCCATTTAAATATACAGCCATACTGCTCTCTTGGTTTTTTAAAAATTCAGCTATCTCTAGGCGAATTCCTTTATTATATTTAGCATTAATCCAGTTAAATATGAGATATGAAATAGCCTTATATCTATAGCCCTCCTTGCCTATCATTAGTGCTGCATCAGCTCCATCAAGCTTGATATATATAGTATCAGCGTCATAAATTGATAGCTCACTAACCCAAATATCAAATAAACTAGCACCAAATAGCCTATCAAGCCCAGCTCTAATCTCTAATAAGATATTATCCAAAGATACCGCGGTTTGATTATCATCAATTTTATGAAATGAATCAAATATGGATTGGTCTATATTTAGCGTTGATTTTCTAGCCGGTTTTGCAAATTGCGCTTCTGCTTGGGTATCGCTTTGGGTTATAGTGATGTTTGGCTCAAATTTATCTTCACTACTTGGCTCGAATTTAGAGTGTGTGGATTTTTGGGCTTTATCGCACCTTATGCTCTTTTCAATGCGATCATTTTTTGGCTTTTTAACTCTTTTTTCACCATCTTTTTTTACAGATACTTCAAAAATACCATCTTTTTTAAAAAAGCCTAAAAATCCCTTTCTAGCTGCTTTTATCTGTGTAATTTCTAAATTTATGGCAGAGCATTTAAGCTCATTAGCTGCTTTTATATAAGCACTTTGTAAATCCTTAGCTTCAATCTTAATTCCCATGGTGTTTCTCCGCTATCTCTTGAGATTTATGACGCTCAAATATTTTATTTACGACCATTTGCTGAGCTATAGAGCATAGGTTGTTTATAAACCAATAAAGAGTAAGCCCCGCTGGGAATGTAATAAAGAAAAATGTAAATATCAAAGGTAGAAATTTCATAATCTTTGCTTGCATTGGATCTGTAAAATTGGTTGGCGTGATATGCTGCTGAATATACATTGTAATACCCATAAGGATTGGTAATATAAAGTAAGGATCAAGCTCTGCAAGGTCATTAATCCATAAAATCCACTCAGCACCTTTTAGCTCAATAGCATTTAGCAATACCCTATAAATTGCAAAGAATATTGGAATTTGGATTAAAATTGGCAAACAGCCACCCATAGGATTAGCCCCATGCTTTTTGTATAGCTCCATTACATGGGCGTTTATTTTTTGTGGATCGCCTTTATATTTGGCTTGTATCTCTTTCATCTTTGGAGCTAGATCTTTTAGCTTATTCATTGAGACCATACCCTTATATGTAAGAGGAAATAAAACTATACGGATAATGATGGTTAGTGCCACAATAGCAAAGCCCCAGTTGCCTATAAATGAGTAGAGCCAATCAAGTAGCAAAAAGGCAGGTTTAGCAATAAAGGTAAACCAACCATACTCAATGGTATCAACTAAGCTTGGATTGATTGATTTTAAAATTTTATAATCTTTTGGGCCGATGTAGCCTTTAGCACTGAAATTTCCAATATTTCTAACAAAGCTTAGAGTATTCTCATCGGTATCTTTTTGGATAAAGACCTCCATAGATTTCTTGCTATCATAAAATAAAGTAGTGTAATATCTATCACTATTAGCTAATAAATCCACACTTCTAAAGACCTCATTTCCTTTAGCGTCCCCATCTTCAATAATTTCTAAGCTATCATCTTCTTTTCTAAGCAAAACTCCATGAACAGTATATCCATCTACTGCTACAACTGGGCGAAATCCAGCTGTAATGAAATATTCATAATTTGAGCTTACTTTAACATCAATATCATATGAGCCATCTGCGTAGAATGTTATATTTTTTACCACGCTTACAGATGATAAATCTTGAGTTAAGCTTAAAGTAGCTGGGGTAGTGCCAACATCGATTTTATCGCTACTTGCCTTATATGCCACCTTAAAAGCCTCTTCATTTATAGCCCTATCAGAAAATCGAATTTCCAAAGGTAGTGGCGAAGTAGGTTTTAAAAGCGAAATTTGCTCACCATTTTCATTTTTAAATTTAGAATCTTTAAGCGTAAAGCTACTAATCCTTCCTAACTCATCGATTGTAGCGGTATAATTAATCCCTTCGATTGTAGCGATATTCTTGCTAGTTTGCTTTGGGGCTTGAGTGGTGCTGTTTGTTGTGGTTGTTGTCGGGGCGCTTTGATTTTGCTCTAAAGTTTTATTTATATCTAGTGGTTGCTTTGGTGCAAAAAGAGCATCATAAGCTATAAAAAATAGAACAGATATAACTGTGGCTATTATGAGCCTTTGCTGAGTTGAAAGTTTATCTAACACTTTTTATCCTTTGATAAGTCAAATGCTTTTATTAAATAAAATTTATCTTTTTTATATTTAATTAGCCAAAATTTTGGCTCTACATAATATGGCTTTGAAAATATATAAGATGGCTTAAATTCCCATCTAATAATAGGATAATCTATACCACCTCTAAAGAGTTGATTGCATCGCAAAATTCTAAAGCCAATAGCAAATATAGAAGTGATTATTCCACTATGGCTAAGCTGCCAAAGTGCATATTCAGAACAACTAGGATAGTATCTACACGACCTTGGCAATAATGGCGAGATATATTTTTTATAAAAAATAACCAAACTAGTGGCAATTTTCATCAATTTGCACCTAATAAATTTGCAAACAGAACAAGCACAAGAGTGCTAAATTCGCTACTTAAACTAAATAGCACAGGCTATCTTATGGAGTCCATTCGCTTTAACGCCCATCTAAAATTTTTACAAATTTTATCAAAAGGCACCTCATCTGCTCCGCTTTTTGCAATGAAGATATATATACCGCTTTTTAACTCATTACTAAGCGCAAAAAATGCAGCACGGAAAACCCTTTTAACTCTATTTCTTACTACTGCTTTTCCAATCTTTTTGCTTACTACTGCGGCAAATCTACTCATATCTGACTCTAAAAAATAGACAACTGCCAAATCGCAATGCCACTTTTTGGCATTTTGATAGACCCTTTTAAACTCTTTACTATCACTAATAGAGTCAAATTTGCTAATTTTCAATTTAACTCTTAAGCAGCTAGTCTTGCTCTACCTTTTGCCCTTCTAGCGCTAATTACTTTACGACCATTTTTAGTTTTCATTCTAACACGGAAGCCGTGAGTGCGTTTTCTAGGTGTTTTATGCGGTTGATAAGTTCTTTTCATAAATGTTCCTTTTGGGTAAAATTAAGTTTTGGATTTTATCTAAATTTTACTTAAACGGCTTTTAATTTGATAAATTTCATCTTGGCTAGATATATTTAAATTCTATCTAAAGCAAATTACGCTAAAATCAAGCAATTTATTTTGGAATTTAATATGATACTTTATAATCAAAACTATGAAATGATCGGTATTAGTAGCGAAGGGCTATCTCTTTTTGGCTTTTTAACTCCTGAGGATTTTTTTAGAAGTTGTAATGATGTGAGCGACTATTTTTTAGAAACTAGCCCCCTATATAACACCAAAAAACACTATATAGATCTCATAATATCTGAGTCCCAGTCCAATATCCAAGATATGCAAATCAAGCTTGATAATGGCGATATAATGAGTGCTAAAATTGCCGTTGAAGTGGTAAATTTAAAGGATTTAAATGAGCATTATTATAGCGTCAAGCTACTATTTGATGGCAATAGACTATCATATTTTAGCGACCAAACTAGATGGCTATGGGATATACTATACATTAGTAGATTGGATGCTAATGAGTTTAAAACTAGAGTTTTAGAATTTACTAAAATAGCCAAAGAGAGATATGAAGCCTTATATGAAGCGAAGCTTTTATTGATAGATGCTAGTGATATTATCAAAGAGCTTGCCGCGATGGCTACAAACTTAAAATTAACTGAATTTTGCCAAATTCTAATAAATATCCAATCTACTAATGATGAAAAAATACTCAATGATGAGTTCTACCAATATATGCAATTTATCGAAAATATCGAAAATATAATTAAAAGCGAGATGTGATGAGACTACACTTTGGCCTACTTGGAATTTTACGCTTAATAGCGACAATACCTTTGTGTATTATATTTTTTCTATCTAGCTGGTATTTGGTTAGACAGTATGATATTAATGCTGATTTAAAAGATCTAAAATCCAAATTTATCATCTCACTAGATCTTGTAAATCTCTCTAAAGAGTTGGATAAAGAGATGATTATCAATGATACAACAAGTAAAAATATAAATCGCCAAATCACAGATCACGCAATAGAGCATATCAAATCCCTACACTATAATCAAAAGAGCATAGAGCCGATTTTAAATAAGCTTAATACGCTTTTTCAAATTCGCTATAAATTAGATAATTCAGACTTTAATAAAAGTGAAATTTCAAGCTATTTTAGAGATATTAACCTACTTATCAAAGATGATATTTTAAAGCTTAGAAATTATGATATATCGCATAGAATAAATATATTTATCCTTGCTTTTGCCTCATCATACTCTAACACCATAGCCATAAGCGCTAAAAGAGATCTGGTGGCTAATATTATCAATTATAGATCCCTTAGCGATCAAGAACTTCTTTTATGGCTTGAGCTTATAAGAAATAATAAATTAGATTATAGCCACCTACCATCAAGTCAAGCCAAAAATACTATAGAATCAATACTTACAAGCAATGAGTATAAACAAGCTATTGATAATCTTAGCGCCTTTGCAATTGAGATTATAAAATATGGCTTACCAAGTGGCTACCTAGGACAGAAATATTACGATCTAATCAGCGATGAGCTAAAATTCGCATATCAAATTCAAGAAGCGATAATATCTCAAATCAAATCTGAAATAGATAATTTCTCTACAGAAATTTTATTTGATTCTATCATAGCTTTTGTGGTTTGGCTTATTAGCATTGTGCTGATTTTAACATCATATTACACTAAAAATTATATAAGAGCTAATATCAATAATCTATCAAAAATTATTAAAAAAATAAAATCAGTCTCATCTGCAAATTTATCTGATGGCACCCAAGAAAATTCGCTAGAAAATGGCCATAAAATCATCAATGAGGCCTTAGATAGGATTATCGCACAAAAAGATATAGCCCAAAGCGATAGTAGATCTAAAACCGCCTTTTTAACCAATATATCGCACGAAATCAAAGCTCCGCTAAATGGCATAATGGGCTTTATAGATCTTTTAAAAAGTCGCTCACTAGGCAAGGATGAAAAAGAGCTAATTGATATAATCGAACATAGCAGCCAAACTCTACTAAAAGCTATAAACAATATCATAAATATGGCTAAGATCGAAGCTGGAGAGAGCGAAATTTATGAGAGTGAATTTGTGCTTTATAATCTATTTGATGAGATTATAACCTCATATTTTGATAGGCTTATAGCTAAAAATCTATCCCTTACTTACTATATCGATCCAGAGCTTATGATAACTGCATTTAGCGATGAAGAGAAGATAAGGCAAATAGCTATAAATTTAATTGACAATGCCATCAAATTCACGCCAAATGGTGGCAAAATCAATATATATGCAAAGAAAATTTCATCTACAAATAGCGATATTAGCTTTGATTTTATAGTCAAAGATAATGGAATTGGGATCGCTCAAAATGCTATTAATAAGATATTTGATAGCTTCTATGTAGATGAAAATTTATCAAGAACTTATGGCGGAACTGGTCTTGGCCTAAGTATAATCAACCACTATGCTAAGATGCTAAATAGCAAGATAAATGTCCAAAGTCAGCTAAAAAATGGTAGTGAATTTAGCCTAAACTTAACCCTAAAACTCCGCCCACATAATGATAAAAACTACGCTAATATATTTAAAGGCTCAAAAGTATCGATTAATAAAAATGATATTGATGAGGAGAATTTAGAGATTATAAACCTATATTTAAAATACCTTGGCGTAGCAGTTGAGCCAAATGCCACGCCAGTTATTGGCAAATTTAAAGGCGATAAAAATCCAAAAAATATAGAGTATCAAGAGCTTAATCACGGCTTTAGCCCTAGCCTAATCTCTTTGATAAATGCACTATTAAATAGCCTTAAATCCACACAAAAATATAATTTAAAAATTCTAATTGCCACCAATGATACAAGCAAAAAAATTAAAGAGATGTTTGAGGAGATATGTGCTAATGTAGATGTGGTTTATGATGGCAAAAGCTTGTATGAGCTTACTTTGATTAACCACTATGATGCGATTTTTACTGATATTGCCCTAAATAAGCAAAACGCCATAATCGCTACAACAAATATTATCAACACGCAAGATGAAAAGGATATAGAAAGAACACCTATAATAGTGATGCTTTCAAGCCCTAAAGATAAGATAAATAAGACAAATTTGCTATTTGATTACTACTTGCAAAAGCCGTTTTTTAAATCACAAATTATCGAAATTTTATCTAGCATTGATAATAAAGACCCACTAAATGCCCTTGATGATACAAGAGATATATTACTATTAAAAAAGAGTAAAATGGAAAATAGAATTTACCAAGCCGTCCTATCAAAGATCTGCCATAGCATAGATAGCACTGATTCTTTAGATGAGCTTGAAGAGATCATACAAAATAGAGCTTATAAGCTAATTTTAATTGATTATGGAGCAGCTCAATTTGACTTTAAAAGGGTCTTAAATATCCTAAAGACTAGCTATGAATTACATAAATTTATGAGTAAAATGGTGCTATTTATAGAGCCAAATATTAAAATTCCAACACAAATAAAAACGCAATTTGCTAAGATACTAAATACAAATATCAGCAAATCTGAGCTAGAAAATCAGATAAAAGAGCTACTATGATAAAGCTAAATGTCCTTATAATCGATGATGATGAGATTACTCTTAAGCTATTAGATATGATCTTGGCTAATAATCTCTATATAGCAAGCATAACCACAGCCAAAGATGGATTAGAGGCGATGGAGATTTTAGAGCGTAGATTTGATATAAATTTGATACTACTAGATATATATATGCCACGCCTTGATGGGTTTGAGTTTTTAAACAATTTCAAACAACGCAAATATCTCCAAGATATTCCAATAATAGTCATCAGCACAGATATTTCTCAGCGTCAAAAGGCGTTGGAATTTGGGGTATATGACTTTATAGTAAAGCCAATTAGCAAAAAATCATTAAATAAATTTATAAAAAAGATAGCCAACGCTTTAGGCTAAATTTAACTCAATTTTCTTACCAAATCCTAGGCTATTATCTGTAAATTTAAGCCAATTTAGCCTAATTGTGTATAAATTTAGCTTCATAAACCTAGCATAAGCAAACCTCGATATATAGGCACTTTTATGCTCTTTAATATCGCTTTTACTTATCACTCCTTTGGCTTGAAGACCTTGAATTTTCCCTACTATATCTGTTTGTAAGGCAATATTTATAAAAACCCTATTATCACTTTGTATAGCCCTTAGGTGGTAGCTACCACTTCCAAAAGCCACAATAATCAAATTTGGCTCAATAAAAGCATAAAAACAGCTACAAAGATACGCCCCATCTGGCGAATTCACGCCAAGGGTTAATATATGCTCGTCTTTAATAAATTTAACTATCTTCTCATTCATCTTTTATATTGGCACTATTTTTGCTTGATTTTAGCCAAATTTGGCTTAAAATAAATCGCTTTTAGCCGATTTTGTTATAAATTTTCAAGGAAATCATAATGACAACTAGCAACTACGCAAACGCCTCTTATAATGCGTTTAACTACTCTTTTAAAACCAGCTCAGGCGATACTATCAATCTTTCAATGTATGATAATAAAGAGCTTAACTACTCAAATAAAAACTCTACAAATTCGCAATCACAAACCCTAAGTCTTAAACACTCTTATGGATATAAATTTGAACTAAATAGCGATAATGGCCTAAGCCAGCAAGATAGAGATGAGATAGCAAAGGCTATGGAAGAACTTCGCCCAAAAATAGATGAGTTTATGAAGCAAGTTAAGGAAAATGAGCCATTTAGCGATGAGACAATCGCAAATATCTCAAATTCGCTTAAAAAATATCTACCAGATTTAAGCAGTAATGATGCAAAAATAGAGCTAAAAAAATCGCTTTTAGATATGTTTGATGAGATGCTAAAAGAGAATAAAAGTACAAATAATAAAATAAATAAAACCTTGCTAGAACAAACCAATAAGCTATTTGAAAATATGATAAAACCACAAAATAGCCTAAACTACTACGCTTAAGCTTGCTTAAAAGCAAGCTTATTAGCTAAATTTTGCTATCTAAATTTAATCATTAACTAAATTTTTGTATAATCTTTAATTTTAAAAATTTTAAGGTAAAGCTATGATATATAGAAATTTAATAAAAGAGATGTTAAAACTTCAACAAGAACTAAATGATAATACAAATGGCATTGGCTGGGAGAGAGGCACCACTAAAGATGGCAAACTAATTAGCTGGAAGCGTTGTATATATATGGAGTGTGCTGAGCTAATTGATAGCTTTGCTTGGAAACATTGGAAGGAGATAAATGCCCCATTAGATGTCGATAATATCGCTATTGAGATTGTGGATATTTGGCATTTTATTATGAGTTTGGGACTAGAAAATTATAAGATTAACTCCCTTGGAGATATAGAAAATTTAGCTAATGATATAGTAGCAACAAGCGGATTTAATGAATTTTGTAAAGAGCCTTATAATATTAAAAAGTATAGCATTTATGAGATTATCAATGATACTGAGCTTATCATAAATCGTTGTAGTGGGTTTAATATAAATTTCTTTGATCTTTTAAGGGATTATTTTAGAGTTGCGTTAAAATGCGGAGTGAATTTACAAAAATTATTTAATATCTATATAGGCAAAAATGTATTAAACAAATTTCGCCAAGACCACGGCTACAAAGATGGTACATACAAAAAAATTTGGAATGGAGTAGAAGATAATATAGTAATGAGTGAGATATTACAAAGTGGAGTAAGTAGCGTAGATGAAATTTACTCTAAACTTAAAATTAGCTATCAAAATATCCAATGAATAGTGTGATTAAACGCTCATTTGCTGATTTTTTAAGCCTTAGATTTATCCTATTATCCATCTTGCCACTTGCGGTATCTTTGGCTAGTTTAATTGGCTTAGTTGTGCTATTTGGCGATGATATTTTTGCCGCTTTTGCCAAGCCGCAAATCCAAACCTATGCTAGTGGAGATGGATTTATAGCGTGGCTAATATCACTAAGCTTAGTTCAATTCATCATAACCTCATCATTTTATGTAATTAGCATATTCTTAGCCATCATCTTAAGCGTCGCAATCGCTGCTGTAATCACAGGATTTTTAACCCCATATATAGTTAAATTTATAAATCAAAAATATTATAATTACAACACAACCCCAGAGCCAAGCAACATTAGAGTATTAAATTTAATCTTTATCACATTTATCAAATTTATACTAATTTTTCTAATTTGTATCCCACTTCTATTTATCCCAGTAATCAATCTTTTTATACTAAATTTGCCATTTTTCTACCTATTTTATCGCCTTATGCTAATTGATGTCGCTAGCAATACCTCTGATAGATTAATCTTTGAAGTTGATTTACAAAAAGGCGGTGGAGTTAAATTTTTTAGCGCTTCAGTGATATTTTACATAATCACCTTAATACCATTTGTTGGATTATTTAGTCAAATATTTTTTGTAATATTTTTAAGCCATTTATTATTGGAGAAAAATTCAAAAGGGTTTTGATGAAAAATATTCTATTTTTTAGCTTTATAGTTTTAATATCTATTTTGATGTATATCAGCCAGAGTTTTTTGACTATTATTTTTGGGGTTTGTATATTTTTGTATGCGATGAGTGTGCTTGAAAAGAGCTTTTCAATGATGGCAAGCTTGGAGACATTTTTAAAAAAAATGACTAAAACAAATTTTCAAAGCTTTATATTTGGCTCTGTTTCTACCACCATAATGCAATCAAGCGGTCTTGTAAGCGTTCTTGCTATATCATTTTTAAGCGCTGGGCTAATCTCTTTAGCTTCAGGCCTTGCTATTATATACGGGATAAATTTAGCCACCATTACCACAGGTTGGTTTTTAGCTGGATTTGGGGTTAAGGTAGATATAGCTGCATACTCAATGCCTCTTATCGTAATTGGTATGCTATGTATGGTTAATAAAACTCAAAAGATAAAAGGCTTTGGGTATTTTTTATTTAGTATTGGGCTTTTATTTTTGGGAATTTCATATATGAAAGGTGGCTTTGACCACATTAAAGATAGCATTGATCTATCACAATTTGCTATGTCTGGCATTGGAGGATTGCTTATATATACGCTTGTAGGGGTTGTAGTTACTGTGCTAATTCAAAGCTCACACGCATCTTTAACCCTAGCAATAGCCGCTCTAAGCGTAGGACAGATAACATATGAAAATGCCGTTGGTATAGCCATCGGCTCAAATGTAGGCTCAACTGTCATGGCTGTAATTGGCTCATTAAATGCAAATATAGAAGGCAAGAAGCTAACAGTAGCTCATGTATTATTTAATGTATCGTGTGCGATAATAAGCATTATTTTAATCACGCCATTTATGTATATCACCGATATTACTAGTGATTATTTTGGTATTGCTAAAGATGATTATACTCTTAGACTTGCTGTATTTTTATCATATTTTAATGCTGTTGGCGTAATCATATTCTACCCATTAATACCATTTATCGAAAAACTACTAAATAAATTTATGAAAGATAGCAAAAAAAGGAGTAAAATCGATAGCGCTAAGTATCTTGATGAGCACTCATTACAATTCCCAAATAGTGCTTTAGAGGTCTTAAATAAAGAGATGCTACACCTATATTCTAACGCAAACTCAATCATCGCAAAAGCCATTAGCATTAGTAGTAGCGATATACAAAATAGCGATACCCCCGCTAAAGATATAATCGCCCTAAGGCAAACTGCGATTAAAATTGACTATGATGAGCTATATAATAATAGATTTAAAGAGATATATAGTCAGATTATCGACTACGCCATATTAGCTGGAGCTAATGCTAAGCCAGAACAATTGAGTAAATTTATGGATATTAGGCGCTCAGCACTGATTATGGCTGAAACCTTAAAAGATATGAAAAATGCCCAGCCAAATATCTATAAATATATCACAAGCTCTAATCAATATGCTAAAGAGGAGTATGATAAACTAAGAGTTGAAATGCTACAAAGCCTTCGCATAATGTATAAAATCGCAAATATCAAAGACCCAAGTGAGCTAGAAAATCAGATAAAAAATTTGCGTAAAATATATCAAGAGTATGATAGTGAGTTTAACTTTGATGTATTAATCATCAATAAAAAAATCACCAACAAAATGGCAACATCTTTGATGAATGATACGGCGCTAATGAAAAATATCACAAAAGGTATGCTTAAGGTGGTTGAGATGATATTTACTCATCATCATAGCGAAGAAAAATTAGAAGAGATAACGAATGCATAAATATGATAAAGCCACCGCAAAATAAGTATAAAAAAATTAGAAATAACATAGAGCAGCCATTAACGCAAAGCCAAAAAGAGCAATTTACGCTAAAAATATCGCTATATTGTGCGGTGGTGTTAGCGATTTTTGGAATTTCGTATGGGATATACATTGGCTCAAAGGCGATTATTTTTGATGGTTTGGTGGCGTTTTTGTCTATTATTTTAATCTTACTTAGCGTAATTACATCAAAATTTATCTATAAAGAAGATGATGATATTTTCCAATATGGATATATGCGATTTGAGCCTATGGTAAATCTATTTAAAAGCTTGATTTTACTAATACTATGCGTGTATGCCATAATCAACGGCATTGAAGGCATTTTAACCGGTGGCTATGAAGTTAAATTTGACCAAGCGATGCTTTACTCATTTTTATCTATGATTTTATCTATTGGAATTTGGCTTTTTACATCATATCAAGCTAAAATCTTACAATCCCCACTAATATCTGTTGATAGCCTAGAGTGGCTTATAGATAGCGTGCTTTATATGGGTGGATTTTTAGCTTTTGGGGCGGTTTGGCTATTTGATAAGGAGAGTCAAACTATATGGGCTAGATATTTAGATCCTACGCTTTTAGTGGTATTGTCTATGATCTTAGCCATAATGCCACTAAAGGTATTTATAAAAAATTTAGCCGATTTAGCCATGGTCGCACCTAAGGATATGGATGATAAGATAGACACTCTACTACAAAATATATCAAAAAAGTATAATTTTAGCGATTATGATACGCATGTAGCAAAGAGTGGGAGATTTTTTATGATTGAGATAAATATCTTAATGGGTGAGTCATTTAAAATTCAAAGCATAGATGAGATGGATCAAATAAGAGATGAGATAGAGCAAGGATTAAATATCCCAAGTTATAAAATTTGGCTTAGCGTTAGCTTTACAAAAAACCCAAAATGGCTTTAATCAAATTTAGCCTTTTTATTCATCATCCACCAAAGTATGGAAAATTGTAGATTTGGTGCCTTTACCTTGCTTTCATCATAGATGAAATTTAATATCTGGTTTTGCTTTATAAATACTAACTCTATTTTCTCATCATCTACCCCACCGCCACTTGAGACTTTCATACTCTCATCAATTTCGCCATAAAATAGAGTTTGAGAGTTCGCTCCAAATCCAAGTGCGGTAAAACTACTAGTAACTCGCTCTATATTACTAAGGCTATATCCTGTCTCTTCTATAATCTCTTCAATCATAGTAGCTTTAGTATCTAGCCCCTTATCCATAATCCCCGCACAAAGCTCATATGTAAGGCCGTTTTTGGTTTGAATTTGATTTTTCTCTTGATAGTACCACACAGATGGGCGAAACTGCCTAACAAACAAAAATGAGTCAAACTCCCTATGATATAGCAGACAACTCACGCTATCGTGTGCCTCAACGCAATCCCAACACTTCTTCTTACCATCTTGAGTATATGAGATACTAAATGGTCTAACAAATTTAGACTCCTTTAATGGTATGATTTTTAAATCACTTATAGTAAAATCCATGTCGCTAGTCCTAAAAATACAAAAAATCCTATAATATCAGTTGCAGTAGTTAAAAACACCGTGCTACCAACAGCCGGGTCAAGTCCTATGCGCTTTAAAGTAAGGGGGATAAATGTGCCTAAAAATGCCGCCATAATGATATTTGCTACCATCGCTACTGCTATTACCACTCCAAGCATTGGCATATCAAACCAAAGTCCTACTAAAACCCCTAAAAAAATCGCAAAAATCAAAGAGTTAAAGACCGCCATTATAATCTCTTTTTTAAGCACCGTCCAAAAATCATCAATCCCAATCTCGCCAAGAGCAAGTCTTCTTACAGTAACGGCTAGCGTTTGATTTCCAGCGTTACCACCCATACTAGCTACTATTGGCATTAAAACTGCTAAGGCGACCAAACTCTCAATAGACTTTTCAAAAAATCCAATAACTATAACCCCTAAAATTGCCGTAATCAAATTCACAAACAACCAAGCAGCCCTAGCTCTACCAGTTTTGACTAGCCCCTCCTCTTCAGCTTCATCATTAACCCCAGCTAGATTGTAAATCTGCTCAGTAGCACTCTCTTTTAAAAAGTCGTGAATATCATCAGTAGTAATCCGCCCAAGCAAAATTCCAGCTCTATTTGTAACCGCAATCGCACTTAAATCATAATCCATAATAATATCAGCCACAACCTTAATATCATCACTATCAATAGCAAAATGCGGTTTAAATCTCTCCTCATCTTCAACTACAATTTGATTTAAATTTAGATTAAAATCATATGTTATAAGATCCTCAAGTGCAATTGTATGCTTTAATACCCCTTCATTATCCACAACAAATAAAGAAAAGACATTTTCAATCTTATTTTCTTGCTTCATTATACGAAACCTAGCTATAGCACTACCTAAGCTCTCATCTAACCTAGCGCTAAATAGCTCTGTTTGCATATACGCACCAGCTTCGTTATATTCATAATTTATAAGCTTACTAATCTCTTTTTGGCTATCTATCTCAAGTGAGCTAAATAGCTCTTTTGCCTTCTCTTCATCTATCTCTTCTATGGTCTGTATAAGATCAGTTGCGTCATCGCTTTCTAGCTCATCTATAGCTTCGGCTATCTTATCATTTGGGATATTTTCGATCACATCACGGAGCATATGCTCTGGCATCTCCATAGCCGCCTCGCCAAGCGTGTGAGCGTCAAGCTTTTCTAGATATTTAGCATACTCATCTTCATCGTGAGTTTTTAATATCTTTAGATGGCTTGCTATATCAGCAGCACTTAGCTCACTCTCATCTATAATATGCTTTTTAAGCTTCTCTTTAGCCTCTTCTAAATTTTTATTTGGCATTGTTATATCTCGGTTATATTTGCTATATCTTCAAGTGGAGCTTTATTAATATGATTTTCAAAACTAGCTTGAATTTGATTATCTAAACTCTCTTTTAGTTTATTAAATTCGATTTTTTGCTCTTTTTTTAGCTCGGATTTAGCTATTCTTACTACAGATTCTGGATTGATGGCGTTGCCATTTTTATATAGACCAAAATGCAAATGCGGACCAGTGCTTAAGCCTGTGCTTCCTACATAAGCAATTAGCTGACCCTTTTTAACTTTTTTGCCCTTTTTAATACCCTTTGCGTAGCCATTTACATGAGCATATAAAGTCATATATCCATTTGAGTGATCTATAGTTACGGTTTTGCCATATCCGCCCTTATTTCCAACAAAGCTTACCACCCCATCTCCAGCAGCATATATTTTTGTTCCTCTTGGCGCAGCATAATCAACACCAAGATGAGCCCTATATCGCTTTAACACTGGATGAAATCTCTTAGGATTAAATCTTGAGCTAATCCTTGCATTTGGCACTGGTCTAGTAAGCAAGAAATTTTCAATCTCCTTGCCATCAACATTATAAAATACATCATTAAATTTATATATATAATTTTGCTTACCCCTTGTCTCCACCATCGCAACCTTAATATTTGGCTCTCCAATATACTTACCCAAACGCTTTTTACGCTCATAGATAATAGCTAGTCTATCGCCTTTTTGCAAGGTTTTAAAATTCACACTTCCATTAAAAGATTTATTAAAAGCATTAGCTAAAATCTCATCATTTGTCGCTTTTTTAATCTCTTTATATGGGGAGTCTTGTATTTGCACATTTAAAATCATCTCTTCAATCTCATATACAATTGGGATAAAATCCAAAGAGTAGTGATTATTTATATCTTTAAAAATATGAATTTGTATCTCATTGCTTATTGGTAATAAAATTTGGCTAATCTCATCATTTATATCTCTTAAAATTTGAAATTTTGTCCCAGCACTAAGCTCACTAGCTAGCTCTTTATCTTCGCCTGAGAGATTATAATATATGGATAATGGGATATTGTGCCTTTCTAAAAAGGTCAAAAATGTATCACCTTGAGGCCATATCAGCTCTTCAACGCTCACATTTACTGCATTTAAATTCATAAAAGCTAAAATAGATAAGATAAATTTTTTCATCAAAAGTCCTAATAAAAAGATTAATCACACAATTATAACTCAAAATTACTTACACTTTACAAACATTTACCCAAACTAAGTATAATTAGGCAAATTTAAACACACAAGGGGTTATAATTGAAAAAAATCGCACTTTTACTAATTGCCATCTTCACTTTTAGCTTTGGGGCTAAATTTGACTTACAACCAAGCTATAATCTAATCCTAAACACAAATGAAGGCAACGCCACAATAGTTGATAATGATAGTTTTATAGTTGGCTCAAGCGGAGTTGTAACACGCAAACTAAAAGATGGTAGCAAGACCATAATAGCCCGTGCTGTAGTAACTCAAAAAAGAGATGGCTATGCGAATTTGAGATTTGAGGTATTTGACCAGCTTAAGCAACCAGCCTTACCCCTGCCTAATATTTTGCCTCAAGCTGGTGATGAAGTGATACTAAATTACATGTATAATAGATCTTTAATCATCACACCAAATAAAGAAATTTACGATCAAGTAACAAAAGCCTTTAACCACATCACATTTATCCATCCAGATATTGTAGCGGCATATCTAAGCTATGAGTATAAGCCAAATCCAAGTAGAGCTGACTTTCGCAAAATGTGTGCTTTGAATGCGGCTGGGCTGATATTTATCGCACTTGATGGGGAGGCTGTCTTTGCTGATTGTGGTAGCTTTGAGATATTACAAAGCTTCAAAACTGGCGAGATAAGCTACTATGAGGTGCCATTTTATACAAGAATAAAGGATATAGATAGTGTATTTTGGAAATTTGATGGGGCGAAAATTAGTAACTATAATAAGTATTACAATAAACTTTTAGATAGATAAAGGAATAAAATGGATACAAAACATATAAAATATTTTGAAAGCTTAATTGGCAAGGATAATGCTAAATTTGATAAGGCTCATCAGATAGCCTACTGCTATGATGCTACCAAAAAACGCTATGAGCCAGATGGGGTTTTATTTCCAAGAGATGAAAATGATGTAAGTGCGATTTTAAAATATTGTAATGAAAATAAAATAATAATTGTCCCAAGGGGGGCTGGAAGTGGATTTACAGGTGGGGCTCTAGCTAGTAGCGGTGGCGTGGTATTAAGCTTTGAAAAGCATATGAATAAAATTTTAGAAATAGATATGCAAAATATGGTAGCCGTAGTCCAACCAGGCGTAATCAATATGGATTTACAAAAAGCCGCACTAGAAGTAGGACTATTCTATCCGCCTGATCCAGCTAGTGAAAACTATAGTAGCATAGGTGGAAATGTAAGCGAAAATGCCGGCGGAATGCGTGCTGCAAAATATGGAATTACCAAAGATTATGTAATGGCTCTAAGAGCTGTATTGCCTAATGGAGAAATTATAAGAGCTGGTAAAAAAACAATCAAAGATGTCGCTGGATACAATATAGCTGGAATTTTAATAGCAAGTGAAGGGAGCTTAGCAGTAATTACAGAGATAACTCTAAAATTAATAGCTAAACCTAAATTCAAAAAAACTGCTATGGGGGTATTTCCTAGTGTAAATTCAGCCATGAATGCTGTGTATAAGACTATGGCAGCTGGTGTTACCCCTGTGGCAATGGAGTTTTTAGACTCATTAAGCATCAAAGCAGTAGAGCAAAAATTTAATAAAGGCTTACCGCTTGATGCTGGAGCGATACTAATTAGCGATGTAGATGGGGCAAATTTAGATGTGATTGATGGGGATTTAGAGATTATTAAAAACTGCTTTATACAAAATGGCGCTATAGATTTTAAAGTAGCAAAAGATGAGCAAGAGAGTACTGATATATGGTTTGCAAGACGCAACTGCTCGCAAGCCATAACAACATATGGTAGCTTAAAATTAAATGAAGATATAACAGTCCCACGCTCAAAGCTACCTGAACTCTTAGACAAAATAGCTCAAATTTCAGCCAAATATAATGTTACTACCCCGTGCTTTGGCCATACAGGCGATGGCAATGTCCATACAAATGTAATGGTGGATAAATCCGATCCCAAAGCAGTAGAAAGAGGTTATGAGGCTATTACAGAGATTTTTAAAGCTACAGTTGAGCTTGGCGGCACCCTAAGTGGCGAACACGGCATAGGCATATCTAAGGCTCCATTTATGAGCCTAGCATTTAGCGATGGCGAGATGGAGCTATTTAGATCTATCAAAAGAGCATTTGACCCCAATAATATACTAAATCCATTTAAAATGGGACTTTGATGGCTAATATCAAAGATATTGTAAAAATAGTAGCAAAGGAGTTAAGTAATAAAGAGCTATTTCACTTTGCTGCTTCTCTTAGCTTTCATACTCTTTTATCGATAATACCAATAATTTTCGTATCTCTTAGCATATTTACAACCATGCCAAGCTTTAAAGAGTATTATATTAAAATCAAAGATTTTATCTACTCAAATTTACTTCCTAGCCAAAATATAACTCAATATTTAGACCAATTCTTAAATAACTCTAGCTCACTTGGGATTATGGGCGTTGTAGCGATACTTTTTACTAGTTTGCTATTTTTTGCTGAGTATGACTACGCTATATCCACTATTTGTGATACTCAAAAGCGTAAATTTTGGCAAGGACTTAGCAACTACTGGACGCTAATTACTCTTATGCCCCTTGGTCTAGGACTATCATTTTGGCTATCTAACTCTATCCAAACTGCCCTAAAAAGCAGTGAATATACAAGCTGGATAAATTTCCTTGCTATATTTCCATATATCATTATATGGGCGATATTTGCCATCACATATATAATTAGCATTAATAGAAATTTATCTATTAAAAGCATAGCCATAAGCTCATTTATTAGCTCCCTTGCTTGGTCAGTATCTAAATGGCTATTTATAGAGTATTCATTTTATAATAAAACATACGCTAGTATATATGGCTCTTTTTCGATAATTCTATTTTTTATCCTATGGATATATATATCGTGGATAATATTTTTACATGGCATTAAGCTATGCTACGCCATAGAAAATACCAAATTTACAAAAAACCAATAGATTAAAACGGCCATATAGTCTCTAAAACTCTAGTCCCCCACGGCTTATCTGTAGCGCGTTGTAAATCACCTTCAGTGCGATATAGTATCTTAGCATCTGAGATATATTTTGATTCTATCTCATTATTTTGACTAATATCATATGGTCTAATCACACCGCTAATTTGCATTATCTGCTTTTCATTGTTTAATAATATCTCTTTACTACCTTCTATAAAGTAGTTGCCATTAGTCAAAACCTTAATAATTCTAGCTGAAACTGTAGTGGTAAAGGCCTCTACCCTAGTAGCCGTGCCACTTCCAGCATAGCTACCACTACTTCCAGCACTAAAGCCAATCCCAGCAATCTTATTAACATCATTTAGCGGACCTTGTAGTGGCGAACCAGCTGGAGTAGTAAATGTCCCCCCATTTAAAGCCGTAGCACTATTTTTAGAAGTAGAGCGATTAGATTGTGAGCTTTGGTTGGCATTTTCTTCTATGATTACTGTAACAATATCATTTACATTCATCGCTTTTCTATCTGAAAATAGCGGATTATCCCCCTTGCCAAATAGACTACCAGGATTGCCTATTCCACCACCTTGAACGCGACTTGGTAGCTCCTCTACATATGCAGGTGGCGCCATCGATATATGCGGATCAGCCCCAGTAGTACAACCAGTAAAAGCAACTACACAAAATAGTGTAAAAAAAGAACTCTTTTTCATAAATAACTCTCAATTTTATGATACAATATAGCAATAATTGCACAAAATAATACCAAAGATAGGATAAAACAATGCTAAAAGCTATTTATGTATTAAAAAGCGACTATGAAAATAGCGAATTTAAAGCCAAATTAAACGATAAATTACCTGATAGTGTTACATTTTTACCCATTAGTTTAGATAATCAAGATAATCTTAGAGTTTTTAACCCAGATGAGGCCATAAGCCTTTTAGAAAACGCCAAAGAGAATGAGCTTATAAAAGCTATAATGGCTAAATTTGATAGCATAAAAGATAAATTTATAGTAGTTGTAGGCTGCGATAACGAACTTCTTGATCTCTTAATAGCCAAAAATTTAAATGCTCCATTTTTGCTTAGTAAAAAATCTCTTTATAAAGCAAAGCTTTTGGGATTTACTTGCCTTAGCGATATTGATGAAATTCGCACAATCCAAAGCAACTACATAACTCCATTAAAATTTGAAACTCTCCTATACCAAAAAGCCGCCCAAAAGCAAAAAATAGTAGTCTTACCAGAAAGCGATGATAATAGAGTGCTTAAAGCGTGTGATGCCTTGCTAAGCAGCAACGCAGTGGCTATAATCTTGCTTGGAGATAAAGATAAAATAGATAAAAGGGCTAAAGATTTGGGGTTAAACTTAACCAAAGCAAACATTATAAACCCAGCCACAAGCGAATTTGTAGATGAATTTGCCACTACCCTTTATGAACTTCGCAAAAATAAGGGCTTAAGCTTAGATGGCGCTAAGGAGCTAATCAAAGATAGAACATACTTTGGCACAATGCTAGTTTATAAAGGATTAGCTAATGCGATGGTAAGCGGAGCAAGCACAACCACAGCCCAAACTATCCGCCCAGCCTTGCAATTTATCAAAACAAAGCCAGGAGTTTCTAGCGTAAGCGGTAGCTTTATAATGTGCGTAAATGGTCAAATTCACTTCTACGCTGATTGTGCCATAATCCCAAATCCAACCCCAAAAGACCTAGCCACAACAGCCATATCCACAGCCTTACTAGCTCGTGAGTTTGGCTTTAACCCAAAAATAGCAATGCTAAGCTACTCTACAGGTGATAGCGGAAGCGGGGTTAGCGTTGATGTTATTATAGAGGCTACAAAAATTTTAAAAGAGCTAGACCCAGGCCTTGATGTAGAAGGCCCAATCCAGTTTGATGCAGCCATAGACAAAGAAGTAGCGGCTAAAAAATTGCCAAATTCAAAGGTAGCTGGCAGTGCAAATGTATTTATCTTCCCAGATTTAAACTCAGGAAATATATGTTATAAAGCAGTCCAAAGAACTTCTAACGCACTAGCGGTGGGTCCAATTTTACAAGGATTAAATAAGCCAATTAACGATTTAAGTCGTGGCTGCTTAGTAGATGATATAATAAATACGGTATTAATTAGCGCAATTCAAGGAGATTAAGTGAAGATTTTAGTTATAAACTCTGGTAGTAGCTCTATTAAATTTAAACTATATGATATGGATAATGAAAGCGTAATGTGTAAAGGATTAATAGAGCAAATCGGCTCTGAAAATTCATATGCCAAGATAGTAACAGCTTGCGGAAAGAGCAAAGATAGCTCAAATCCCATATCAGACCACGCTCAAGGTATCGATATAATGAATGAGCTTTTATTTAATTCAGGAGTGGTTCAAAGCCTAGATGATATAGATGGCGTAGGGCATAGAGTAGTTCAAGGTGCTGATATATTCACAGATGCGGTATTAATCGATGAAAGCGTAATGCAAAAGATCAAAGAGTTAATCCCGCTTGCTCCGCTACATAATCCAGCTCACCTAGCTGGAATGAAAGAGACCTTGAAGCTAAGGCCTGATATTCCAAATGTAGCTGTATTTGACACGGTATTTCATCAAACAATGCCAAAAAGCTCATATATGTATGCCTTGCCACTTGAATTTTATGAAAAATATAAGATACGAAAATATGGATTTCACGGCACTTCTCACCACTTTGTCTCAAAGGCTGGAGCTAAAATTTTGGGGGTTGATTATGATAAATTTAGCTGTATCTCAATGCACCTTGGCAACGGAGCTAGTATAGCAGCTATAAAAAATGGCAAATGTATAGATACCACAATGGGGCTTACTCCACTTGAAGGGCTGATGATGGGAACTCGCTGCGGTAGCATAGATCCAGCTATTATGCCATTTTTGATGAAAAATGCAAATTTGAGTGGCGAAGAAGTTGATAATATAATGAATAAAAAATCTGGCCTTTTAGCAATTGGTGGCACAAACGATATGCGTGAAATCGAAAAGCGAATGGACGCAGGAGATGAGAATGCCAAACTCGCTTTTGATATGTTTATCTTAAGAGTGAAAAAATATATTGGATCATATATTGCGATTTTAGGTAGGGTTGATGCTATTATATTTACTGCTGGAATTGGCGAAAATGACGCTAGGGTAAGAGAGACTATATGTAATGGACTAGATGTATTTGGTATCAAAATTGATAAAGATAAAAATATAGAACCAAAAGATGAACCGCGAAGAATAGGAGCTACAGATACAAAAATCAAAATCATCATTGTGCCTACAGATGAAGAGCTCGCAATAGCTCAAGATACAATGAGAATTATAAATAATTTAAAGTATAAAAAGGCAATAGATGATACAGACTAAAACTTATAAAATTGATGGCGTAAATGATGCTGAGCTAGGCATAAAGCGTAAATCAAAGCTTGAGTTTAAACTCACATATGATAACAAAAAGGAGATTAGAGCCTTAATAGCTATTATACCAGGACTTGGCGAAGATGGCGATTCATACTATAGACAAAAATTAGCTCAAAGTATCGCTAGGGATCTAGACGCAGCGGTTGTAACAACAAACTATTTTGCCGTAAGAAGCAATCCCCCAGCGGCTAAATTTAGCATTGATGAGATAGATGAATTAATATTAAGAACCGTAGCCCAAAGCATTAACCGCCCTATCCCTGATGATGTAGAACTAACCAAGATGGGCTCAGATGAAATTTGGGAATATCTAAATAGCTATCTATATAATTTCATCGGTATGCAAAAGGTAACTGGCAAATTAAAGCTAAATTTTAAACTTCCGTTTCATTTAACACTAGCTCCACCAAATGATGAGTATCAAAATTTTGGTTTAATGGCTTCACTTGATGTGGTAAATGCCACCTTATACGCTCAAAGCAATCCGCCATTTAAGGTAGCAAATTTAAATGGGGGGGGGCTTGCCAAAATTTATGTAGGCTCTAGCCATGGTGGCTATATAGCTAACCTATGTGCTAAATACGCTCCATGGGCAGTAGATGCTATCCTTGATAATTGCGGTTGGAATTTAAGCACAGATATATTTGATAAAGAGAATTTTCAGCCAGGGACATTTCGCACTATTGGCTTTGGTAAAGAGATTGACTTTATGCATTATAGACGAGATAGCAGAGATAATGAAAACTTCCACCTATGCGTCTCAGATAAGACTAAATGGACCTCAAATTCGCAAAGCCCAAACTACTTTAGTCGCTCAAGATATGAGATTAGAGATCTAAATGAGCCAAGCCATCTTATAACACAAGCTAAATATCCAAAACCAATTTTTAAATGCTACCATGTAAAAGATGACGCCGTAGCTCCAGTTGGTGAAAAGATCAAATTTTATGAACAGCTTAAAAATCTTGGATTTGATGTTACGCTTGATATTATCAGTGATAAATCCAGAGTTGATGGCAAATTTATCAAAAATATAGAGCATGGTATGGGTATGAGTATGAAGCTGCTTGTAGCAAATAATTATGAGTGGATAATGGATAAAATCGCTAAAAATAAAAAGCCACCATATGAGCCAAATATCGAGTTTAAAACCAGCCAATACCTATATAAATTTAGCCAAAAAGATAATCAAGTAAGCCTAAAATGCACTAAAATCACAGATTAAATTTATAGCGACTTTATAATATCAAGGTCGCCGCTAAATTTTAAGCTAAATTTGCCTTAATTTAGCAATCTCATCACGCAAAGCGGCTGCTTTTTCAAATTCCAAATTCTTAGCCGCTTCCATCATCATAGCTCTTAGCTCTTTTACCATTTTAGCACGCTCGTTTGCTGGCATTTTTTCTAATTTTTTAGCCTTGGTATAAAGCGTTTGAGTATCATCTTCTTTTAAGCTATCTTCGATATTTCTACTAGTGCTTTTTGGGGTGATATTATTTGCTTTATTATACTCATCTTGATATTTGCGGCGAGCGGTTGTAATATCGATAGCTTCACGCATTGAGCCTGTTATTTTATTAGCAAATAGTATCACTTCTCCATTTACATTTCTAGCAGCCCTACCCATTGTTTGAATAAGGCTAGTCTTTGAGCGTAAAAACCCCTCTTTATCAGCGTCCATCACAGCTACTAAGCTAACTTCAGGTAGATCAAGCCCCTCACGAAGTAAATTTATCCCAACCAAAATATCATAATCCCCACGCCTAAGCCCCCTTATAAGCTCATTTCTCTCAACAGCGTCAATATCAGAGTGCATATACTTAATCTTTAATCCAAGCTCTAAATAGTATCTTGTTAGCTCCTCAGCCATCTTTTTAGTTAGAGTTGTAACTAGCACTCGCTCTCCACGCTCTATTACAGCCCTAGCTCTATCGTATAAAATTTCCACTTGATTATCACTACTTATTACCTCTATTTTAGGATCCAGCAGCCCTGTTGGTCTTAAAATTTGCTCATAAATATGCCCCTTAGATAGCTCTAGCTCATACTCATTTGGCGTAGCAGAGACAAAGAGAAATTTCCCCTTCTTAGCGATAAACTCATCAAATTTAAGCGGTCTATTATCCAAAGCACTAGGCAGTCTAAATCCATACTCTACTAATATCTCCTTTCTACTTCTATCCCCAGCATACATTCCACGAAATTGCGGCAGACTAACATGGCTCTCATCTACTATAACCAAATAATCCTTCCCCTTAATCTCAAAATAATCAAACATAGAATATGGCGTCTCTCCTGGTTTTTGCCCTGTTAAATATCTAGCGTAATTCTCTACACCTTTTGTGCTACCAGTGGTTGAGAGCATCTCTAGGTCAAACTCCACCCTTTGCTTTAGCCTTTGATACTCCACTACCCTACCTTGACTTTCATAAAATTTTAATCTCTCATCTAGTTCAGCTTCAATGCCCTTAATAGCTGATTTTAGCCTATTTTCCCCTACTACAAACTGACTTGTAGCATATAATATAAAGCGATTTAAATTCTTAGTTTTTTTATTATCCAAAGCGTTAAAATGGTAAATTTCCTCTATCTCATCACCAAAAAACTCAAGCCTAATCGCCTCATCGTTAAAATACGCCGGATATATATCTACCACATCGCCATTTACACGAAAATTTCCACGCTCAAAAAAGCTATCATCTCTTTTATACCCCATATCAACAAGCTTTAAAAGTAGCTCTTTTTGACCTATTTGCATACCTTGCTCTAGCGTTATTACCATACCTTTATACTCTGCTGGATTACCTAAGCCATAATTTGCCGATACACTAGCAATAACTATAGTATCATCATACTCAAGCAAATTTGCCGTAGCTGATAGCCTTAGGCGTTCTAATTCATCATTGATTGAGCTATCTTTTTCTATAAATAGATCTTGCCTTGGTATATAAGCTTCAGGCTGATAATAATCATAATAGCTAATGAAATACTCCACATGATTATGCGGGAAAAAGCCCTTAAATTCGCTATATAGCTGAGCGGCTAGAGATTTATTGTGTGTCATAATTAGCGTAGGTATATTTAGCTTTTTTATAATATTTGCCATAGTAAAGGTCTTGCCGCTACCAGTAACACCAAGAAGCGTGCTATACTTTGCTCCGCTTTTAAAAGCCTTAGTAATGCTATCAATGGCGTTTTGCTGATCTTTACTGGGTGAAAATTTACTATTTAACTCAAATTTATCCATATTATTACCTTATTTTTTCTTGATTTTACCATCTTTTTTTAAAAATTCAACCTAGCAATTAGAGACAAAATAGCCCAAATTTAGACCATATTTATAATAAATATGATAAAATTACGCAAATTTATCACTATAAAATAAGGATTTCGTAATGTTTGAGAATGAAAAGGTATTAAACACTCTAGCTTCAAAAGTTACCGAGCTAATGCTAAAATATGAAGAGGTATGCGAAGCAAATGAAAATTTAAGAAATGAATTAATAAGCGTAAAAGCACAAAATGAAGCTAAAACAAATCAAATAATGAGACTAGAAGAGGAGCTTAAAAATCAAGATTTAGCAAGCGATGATCTGCTAAAGCAAGTTGAGGCTGTGCTTGGTCGATGAGACAAATCACACTAACTGTAGCATCCAAAGATTATAATATAACCCTTGATGATGAGTTTGCTGATTATTTCGAAGCTGATATAAAGCAGCTTTTAGATGATAAACATCAGCTTGCTATCAAGGATCTACTAACTGCCTTTGTGAAAAAATGCCATGAAAATTATGAGCAAAAGAGCGAATTAAGCTCAATTCTTGGTAATATAAACAAAGCCCTTACTAATGATAAAAGCATTTAGCCTAATTGAGCTAACATTTGTAATTATTATTCTTGGCGTTTTATTAGCCATAGCGACGCCAAGACTTTCTTTTAATAAAAATGACGCAAATTTACTTAAAATCAAATCTGATTTAGCCACAATCCAAGCTAACATTCTCCACCAAAAAACCGCCTCATTACTCACTGCTAAAGTCCAAGAACCAGTGCTAAATTCAGATATTTTACTCTCTATTAATCTAGCTAAATGGAAAGTAGAAGATAAAAAACTAATATTTAATGAAGAGGTGGAATTTAGCTACGATAGTAACGCAAGCATCAAGTGTCTATCACCACAAGAGATATGCAAAAAGCTTGAGCTATGAACTACTATAAAATTGCTATAATAGGCGTAAATTTACAGCCTTTAACATATGAAAGCGAATTTGAATTAGGCGAATTTGAGATAGTAAGCGTTATATTAAGAGGCAAAAAACAGAGCGGTTGCGTTATAAACCGCACTTCTAAGCCAAATTTTAAAACTGCTAAAATAGTAGAAAGACTAGGTAGTTTTACCAACTATCAAATCACTTTAGCTAAATTTATTAGCCACTACTACACTTGCGAAATAGGCGTGGCATTTGGGTTATTTGAGCCTTTTAGCGGCTGCCAAATGGCAAAATGTAGCTTTATAAAATCACCAAATTTAAGCCCACTCCAGCAACAAGCCGCACAATTTGCTAAACAAAATCAAATTTGCCTACTCTTTGGGGATACTGGAAGCGGAAAGAGTGAAATATACATAAGCCTTATAAAAGAGTGTTTAAATAGCGGCAAGCAGGCTCTATTTTTAATGCCAGAAATCTCACTAACTCCACAAATGCAAGAGCGACTTAAGGCTTATTTTGGCAAAAGTGTAGGCATATGGCACTCCAAAATTTCTGCTAAAAACAAAAAAACTTTGCTAACTAATTTTAGTTTAGGCGATGTAAAATTAATCGCTGGAGCAAGGTCAGCACTATTTTTGCCTTTTAGCGATTTAGGCTTAATCGTAGTCGATGAAGAGCACGATGATAGCTATAAAAGTAGTGGCGACCCATACTATAACGCCAAAGATTTAGCCGTATATATCGCTAATAAAATGGGGATAAAATGCCTTTTAGGTAGTGCTACACCAAGCCTAAATAGCTATGCTAAATTCCCGCATTTTCGCCTAAAGGGGCGATTTTATAACTCGCAAAAAGAGTATATATATGACCATAGCCCAACTGGATTAAATGAGCTATTATTAAGCCATATATCTGATACTATAAATAGAAAAAAACAAGCGATAATATTCTTGCCTACAAGGGCAAATTTCAAATTTCTAACTTGTAAAAACTGCGCTCAAAGTATCCAGTGTCCATACTGCTCAATCTCTTTAAGTCTACATAAAAAAGATAAAGCCCTAAAGTGCCATTACTGCGGATTTGTCTGTGCGATACCAAGTATATGTCCATCTTGTAATAATCAAATGCTAGAATCTCGTAAAATCGGCACTAGTGAGCTTGTCTTACAGCTTAAAAGCCACTTCCCATCTGCGAATATAGCCAAATTTGATAAAGATGAGATCACCACGCAAAAAAAGCTCACAACCTTGCTAAAAAATTTTAATGAAAATAAGATTGATATAGTTGTAGGCACTCAAATGCTAAGCAAAGGCCACGACTACCACAATGTAACTCTAGCTATAATTATGGGGCTAGATGAGCATTTGGATTATAGCGATTATCAAGCAAGAAGCAAAAGCCTAGCACTAGCAATGCAAGTAGCTGGTAGGGCTGGTAGGGCTGATTATGGTAAGGTGATAATACAAGGGCTAAAGTGCGAGTTTTTCGCTGAGTATATGGATAAATTTGATAAATTTATAGATGATGAAATGGCTATTAGAGAGGGATTGTATCCGCCATTTACACGACTTTTGCGTATAAAAATAGAAGAAAAAGATGAAAATAAAGCCATAATCAAAATGGAAAAAATCCTAAAAGAGTTAAAAGAGATAAGAAATTTAGAGATAATAGGCAGTGGAAAGTGTATAATCGAGATGATAGCCTCTAAGCACAGATACCAAATACTACTTCGCTCAATCTCCCACACTCCGCTACTACAAGCTAGTCAAATAGCTAGAGTTTATGGTGCTTTGCCAGATATAGATCCGGTGAATTTTAGCTAAATTTATCTTAATCAAATTTAGCTAAAATTTTATAGATACTTGCTAATTTCATACTATGCTTTATATTAAATTCTATATTTGGCTAATTTTGCCATTTATGCTCGTTTTTTATCTTTATCGCTTCAAATATGAATTTAATATATCCGCCCTTATACCAACTTTTGTGTGCCTTTATAAGAGCATTGCCTAGTTTATAGCTTAGATGATTTTTGAAATTTGCTGCTTTTTGGTAGCTAGTTTGTAAGGCTTTAATCTCATTATCTTTTTTAGATATCTGCTCTTTGAGTAAATTTATCTGATCTTGCAAAGATGGCTCTTTTGGTTGTTGTGGCGTGGCTTTAGGCGGTTGCAAGACCAACAAGTGCTCTTTAATTTTATTTATAATTTGTGGCGTTAAAACTTTATCTATGTGTTTTGTAATATTTGGATATAGGTATCCGATATACTCATCTATAAACTCCATAGAATCTTTAAAAAATACTATATTTGGTATAAGATGAGAGCGGTCTATATCTCTATCAATCTCTATATCCTTATCGTTTGGTATAACACTTAGGTCAAATAGCTCCATATTTGGATTTGGCTTACATAAGAAAAAGGCGATTAGATCAAAATATGGTAAAGATATGCTATTTGTATGATTAGAAATTGACATACTATAAAACTCAGTGTCAGGTAATTTTTGAGAATTAAATTGTATTTGTAAATCTTTGCCAATCAGTGGCTCTGCTTGTAGCTCAAAAAATCTATTTAGCTTAGATGTAGATTTTATTATAGTATTTTTATGCGAACTTATACATATTGAACCGCATTGAAATTGCGCTTTATCAACAGGAATTTTGCTTATGCTCCCATCTTCTTCTAACATCCAACTATGGATACCTATTATCTTATAACCATCTTCATTCTCAAAATTTAAAGTAGAGTTATATTCTAATCTATATACGACTTCATCAAAAATTGAATTTTTTGGAGTAAATACTTTTAGTAATGAATTTCTATTCATATTTTTTGGAGTAATTATTTTAAAATTTGGAATATCAACTTTTAAACTTATATTAGAAACTACAAATTTATCAATATTTTTAGAAATATTGCTTCCAAGTGCTTTATTGACTACGCATAATTGATGATGCCCAAATTTATTACCAAATTCTACAAGATTATATTTCTTATAATAATCATGTAGACTAATTAAAGAAAATTTATAAAAATTGACTAAGTATTTATGCATATTATGGATTATATTGTATTTATTCTGATGAAATGATGGCAATATAATAACGCATACTGGTATTTTTAATTCATATAAACTAGCATAAAAATATTGCATATTTCTAAATATTATTTCTAAGCTCAATTGTTCCCGTTCATTTAAATGCTGATGAAGCTCATTTATATTGCTCTCAGTTACTATTAAATCTGCATTTTTTATAGCCTCTTGATTTTTTTCTCGTTTTAATTCATATAAATTCTGTAAGCATGTACTACCACCAAGGGCTAAATTTGTTACATTAGCATACTCTCTAAGACCTTTTTGTAATCCATTTACCATTACAGAATTGCTACCGCCAAGAAGCACTATATTTTTCATTTTCTAGCTTTCTAAATTCAATCTCAAAAACGGCAGTTTATCAAAAAAAAAAAAAATGAAATTATAAATTAAAACTAATATAAATATTTAAAAATAAATTTATATTGTGCTAAATCATCTAGCCCTTGGATTTTATAAATTTCTCAATGTCAAACCCATAAATATCAAGCTTAACACGATTAAATTTATCAAATTTAATATTCTCATCAACCAACAATCTCATCTGCCCTTCACTCCCACCAAATGCAAATGCCTTAGATAGCTCACCTTTGCGATTTACCACCCTATGGCAAGGATATAGCGTTGGATTAGGATTATTATGTAGCGCATTACCAACAGCTCTAGCTAGTTTTACATTACCTAAACACAACGCAATCTGAGAGTAAGTAACCACCTTGCCTTTTGGTATTAATCTTAATAAATTATAAACTTCTTGATTAAAATTTGCCACCACTTATATCCTTATTTTAAATATAAATCATTAAACCTAGCATTATTTTGCTTATAAATGGATTTTTAGTTTGGTAATTTTGGGGATATTATTAGAAATTTTGCTCTATGGCTTGGCTACTTTTAATCTTAGACACCAAACCACTTACACCTAAATATATGATAAATAAAGCACCAAAAATCGCCACTTTATTAAGCAATTTAAATTTAAACTATCAAAAATAAAAAAAACTATAAACACAAGATAAGCTAAATTTGTGCCTAGAATAGAGCAAACCAAAGTTTTAAATCCAACACTTATAGCATTTTATAACAAATATAACGACTAGTTATAGCGCCACTATAAATGCAACCGCTACAAAAATAGATTCAAATTTAAATCTAGCATTTTATTTTTGAATAAAATATTATCGTAAAAGGATAAAAAGAAAGTTAATTATATCTTGTTATACTAGCTTCAAATCACTAACACTTTGCTTTTATCTACGATCCAAATAAAGCTTGACAGCGTTAATCATTGCCTCTCATTTACCCTTGAACAAAAATAAGCTTTGCCATAGCTCATTAATATTCTCTTGTTTAAAAATTTAAATAATCAACATACCCAACCATTCATAATCTCCTTAAATATATTGATAAAAATAAAAAAATATAAATACAATAGCCAAAATCGCATCTAGCTTTTTGGAATGTCTTATGTAGATCGCTTTTATTTTGGCATTTAAAAATAAAAGAGTAACAAGAGAAAAATAAATAAAACTCCCAGCATTAAAAATTGCAATCGCTACTAGATTTATATTAAAATTTAAACTTGAAAATATGCTAACAAAAATAAAATAATGCTTTTACATTACTGATATTTATGATAAATCTAGTCAAAAATAGATTGCCAGAAATGCTAAATTCCGTAAATTCGCTTTGACTTCTTAAACTTTTTAAAATAAAATCCACCAAAAACACTTAAAATTATATGCAATATTGGAAAAGTTAAAAAATCAAATTTAAATGCCAATAGAAACTATAACCCAAATGCAAATTACTAAACTAACACCAAAAACCACCATTAAAGCATTTTTAAATTTCTCTTTAATAAATAAGTAGTTACTATAAAAATCTAATCTAAGAATTAAAAAGAATAAAAATAAATTAGTAAAATAAGTAAAACACTCAACTATCGCTCCTTAATAAAATCAATAACAATACTATCATAAACAAGATAAATTGAGAATAATTTAATAAAATTAATATCTAAACCTAAAAAGCCAGAGAAATAAAAATAATAAAAATAATAAAAATAATAAAAATAATAAAAATAATAAAAATAATAAAAATAATAAAAATAATAAAAATAATAAAAATAATAAAAATAATAAAAATAATAAAAATAATAAAAATAATAAAAATTAATATCACAACCTACAC
>NZ_JANQCU010000006.1:0-86003 GCF_024723485.1 Campylobacter sp. RM19072 | reverse complement strand
CTTTGGTAGCAAAGACTAGCTTTGCTCTAGCGAAGTAAAAAATTTAAAATATATTAAATTTACTGTAACAATCTTAATATATTTTGTTGGACGGCGTTAGCTTGGCTCATAGCGTAGCTTCCACTTTGGGCTAGGATATTGAATTTAGAGAAATTCGCACTCTCGCTAGCAAAATCAACATCTCTTATTTGGCTTTCGGCGGATTTGACATTGACTTGGGTAACTGTGATATTATTAATAGTAGCTACTAATTGGTTTTGGACTGAGCCTAGGTCTGCTCTTAATTTATCTAGTTTCTTAAGCGCATTTAAGGATATATCTATCAAAGCTTGAGCGCCTACATAGGTATTAGCCCCAGCTGGTAGCTGCAAAATCGGATTTAATAACTCCACCTTACCCATCACTCTTAGAGTATGCTCATCTAGCTTATTTCTTACTATATCGCTTAAGCTAAGTGCTATTTGATCTCTTAGTTGAGAGCCTACTATATCTTTTGGGTCGGCTACCTTAGGATTTAAACCATCTATTCCAGCACCTTTTATATTGCCTGTAGTCTCTTGTAAATCCAAAGATACCGGTGAGCCGTTGCTTGATTGTAAATATAACTCACCTAGAATTAATACACTTGTGCTATCTGCCCCATTGCCATCTTTCATTGATAAACCCATAGCTTTGGAGTCATCCACGCTTCCTACTTCAATTAGCATTGGCCTACCATTGCTTGAGCTCATTGATAGACGCTCTCCAGTATTAGAGGCCGTAACTCCAGTTATATCGCTTTTAGAATTTATAGCGTCTATTAAGACATTTGCAGGGTCTCCAACCGTAAAACCTATATTTCTCCCTATCTCAACTCCATTTATACTTAACTTGGAGATAGTCCCTGGGAAAAAGGTTGTCCCAAATATTCTAGCACTACTAATAAATTCATTCTTCACACTAGCCTTTACCCCAGTCTCATCACTATAAGAATTTATCTTATCAACGATAACTCCTAGCCCATTATCTAGTATCTCCTGACCAGAGATAGTATCAAATTTAATCCCATTTATATTATTTGGCACGGCGTTTAGTGTCATTTCAAATTTGGCGGTGCCAAAGTTTTTATTATCAAAAACCATTGGAGTAGTAGATAGATAATAGGTGTGGCCTATAGCTTTTGAGTTGGTATTTTCTATACTTACCTTAGCTGTTTGATTACTACTAGCTCCGATTTGAAAATTTTTATTTGAGAAGTTGCCATTTAGTAGATTTTGACCATTGAAGCTTGTGGTATTTGCGATATTATCAAGCTCATCAACGAGCCTAGAAATATCATTTTGGATAGCTCTTCTTGAGTCTGCGTTTTGGCTATCATTGGCTGCTTGAATGGCTTTGGTTTTAATAGTATCAAGGATTTTAATCTGCTCATCCATAGCCTTATCGGCTGTTTGGACTATACCTATAGCGTCATTGCCATTAGAGATGGCTTGACCTAGAGAGCTTGCTTGGCTCTTTAGATTATCAGCAATAACTAGCCCTGAAGCGTCATCAGCTGCACTTTGTATCCTAAGACCAGAGCTAAGGCGACCTAGTGAGCTAGTAAGCTTCCTATCATTGACAATAGAGTTGGCGTGGGCATTCATAGCCGCTATATTGGTATTAATCCTAAAACTCATCTTTGCTCTTTAAAAGCCAAATACTACTTAAATTTGATCCTTGATTATCTAACATTATTATATCGCATAGAATATTAAATTTGTTTATATTGTGGGGGGGGGTATTTTGATATTTTTTTAGTTAAATTTTGGAATTTTTAGGCTGTTTTATAAAAATAAGATTAAATTTAACTTATTTTAAGGAAATTCGATAGATTTATATTGAGTTGGAATTTAAAAAATTTTAGATGATTTAGCTATGATATTAAAATGTAATATTTATATAATTAAATTTAATTTATCTAATATTTCTAAGCGTGAATTTATATTAATAAGAAAGTCAAGCAATATTTTAAAATGAATTATTTTCCATACCGGTAAAAAGATAAAAATTATTAGGAGATAAACTCCTAATAAAAGTGATCTAGCAAATCTTTGAAATTTAACGCATAAAAGTGGATTAGGCTATAAATCCACTTGCCAATACTCTTTGATTATCATCATAAAAGACTGCCAATTGACCGCTTGCGACGGCTCCGGCATTATCTTTTAGCTCCACAGTTGCAACGCCATTGCTCTCATGGACTACGCATGGTATCGGCTTAGATCTATATCTGATTTTGACTAATGCGTTAAAATCGTTTTGTTGCGTAAAATTATTAAAATTGCGAGTTTTAAAGCTATAGCACTCTAAATCATCTTTTTTACCTACTATAATCTCATTAGCGCTAGCATTGATGGCTGTTACATAGTGTGGATCGTGTGCCCCTGTGATTTTAAAGCCCTTTCGTTTGCCAATCGTATAGTGCATATAGCCCTCATGCGTACCGATGGCTTCGCCATTTGCATTGCGCACTATACCTGGTAAATTGGTATTATAATGCTGTTTTAATACATCTATATAGGTGGTTTCAACAAAGCATATTTCACTACTCTCTTTTTGCGTAGCTAGTGATGATATTTGCGGTATTTGAGCAGCGGCGGCTTTTATATCAACTTTAAATTTATCCCCAAGAGGAAATATTATATAAGGTAGAATTTTTGGATCTAAATTGGCTAAAAAATAGCTTTGATCTTTACTCTCATCGGCTGCTGATTTTATCAAGCCATTATCGATTCTAGCGTAGTGCCCAGTAGCGATCTTATCGCAGCCAAGACTCTTAGCAAACTCCCAAAGGGCTCCAAATTTAATAAGCCTATTACAATGAGCACAAGGATTTGGGGTGATTCCATCTTTATATGAATTTACAAATAGATCATAAACCTCTTTTTTAAATGTATCTTGCAGATCAAGCACATGGGTATCAATACCTAAAAACTCGCCTACCTTTTTTACATTTTCAATATTTTTTTTATGATAATCCTCTCTGCCATGTAACATCATATAGCAACCTACTACACTATAGCCTTGATCTTGTAGAAATTTCGCACTCATTGAACTATCTACTCCACCGCTTAATGCCATTAGAACTTTCACGATTATCCTTTTATCAATATTTTTGGCAAATTATACAAGATAATTATTAACACAATAGAATAAAATGAAAAATTCTTTTATAGTATATTAAAATAGTATACTATAAAATTTAGTGTAAATTTTATAGTATACCTTGCTAAGTATATATAATGATTTTAGTGAATTTTTAAAAGAGTGATTTAGGATCATCTCTTGCGTTAAAAGCAAGAGATCTACTGATTTAAAGCCAGCTTGGTTTTTCTGTATTTAATATGCCATCACCATCGCTAAATTGCTCTAGGCTACTAGCTTTACATTGGATACAGATATATTTTAAATCACTGCTAGAGCTTGCTTTAAAGCATCTTTTGCCATCTGGATCTATACGCAAAATATCACCAGCGCTAACTTCAAACTCCTCGCCATCTATATACAAAACTCCACTCCCTTCAATCACCACATAAACTTCTTCATTTTGCTTATGAGAATGGACAAAAGGCACACTCTCTCCAGCTTTTAAGTGGTTTATGGATACTTCACAGCCTGTTAAGCTTAACTCATCGTGAAACTCGCTTCTAGGAGCGTTTTGCGATGAGATCATCTTATAATTTTTACCTATTTTTGTCATTTTTAATCCTTTTAAATTCAAATATTTCAAGCCAAATTCATGGCACTGCCTTTACTATTAAGTATCTAAAAAGTTTAGAATATCGTCTATACTATCTAATAATTTATAAAAATCACTATTAGCCTCTATCAATCCACCATCTAGCAACTGCTTAAAAAAGTCAAAAAGTGGCGACCAAAATTGACTATCTACAAATATAATTTTATATCTTTTTACCCTAGCTTGTGCTAAGGTCATCACCTCAAAAACCTCATCTAAAGTCCCAAATCCACCAGGTAAAACAATAAAAGCAAAGCTATCTTTGATTAGAGCATTTTTACGCTCACTTAGGCTAGTTAGAGTTAATGATTTGGTGCAATATGGATTTAGCCGTTGTTCGTTTGGCAAGATTACATTTATCCCTATGCTCTCTCCTTTGGCTTCAAATGCTCCTTTATTTGCCGCTTCCATAATACCGCCACCACCGCCAGTGATAATGCCATAACCAGCCTTTGATAGAGTAGTGGCGATCTCATATGATTTTTTATAATAATCACTATCACTGCTAATTCTAGATGAGCCAAAAATTGTTATATATTTCATCAATTATCCTCAATTTACCCTTTTATACCAAAGCAACTCCCCATCATCAAGAGTAGTTCTATGTATAATTTTTAATTTTAAATTTAAACTCAAACTACTACCAATTTTAAACTCATTTGAGCGATATATCAAAATCCAATCTATCCTAAAATCCAAATTTTTTAAGAAATTCTCCCCACCTTCAACCATTACAAATCTTTGCTTAAAAGCAAATTCTAATGAATTTGAGATATAAACCTCCCTGTTTGGCACATTAAAAAGCGGAATTTGACTATCAAATTTATCTTTAGATGAGTATATTAAGATATTTGGAGATTTATCACTAGCTAATCTAGCATCTAAAATCGGTCTGTCTGTGCGAACTGTATTACCACCAACAACCATAAGATCAACTAAAGAGCGAATTTGATGAGTATGAGTGCGGCTGGCTAAATTTGATATTACTCCACCAGTTGCTACCGCGTTTTGCGTTAAGGCGATTTTAAAAAATGTAAAATTCCCACTTTGCCACCTAAGAAATGGCTCAAGTAGCTCATCACACTCCTTAGCACAAACTCCATAAACTACCTCCAAGCCATTATCCGATAAGAGCTTAGCTCCGCCCTTAGCATGCTCACCAAAATCCCTTGAGCCAATCACAACCCGTTTTGCCCCTACAGCAAGGAGTAAATTAGCACAAGCTGGGGTCTTACCTTGATGAGCACAAGGCTCTAGCGTAACATAATATGTGGAGTTTTTAAGTAAATTTTGATGATTTTGAATAATTAGACTATATAGCTCATTTGGATCTTTTGCGTTATCAAAAAGCGATTTTAGCCTATAATCTTTAGCCACTAAGGCCTCTTTAGTCGCATTTAGCTCAGCGTGAGCCTCCCCTGCTTTTTGATGAGCACAAATAGATAAAATCTTGCCATTCTCATCTAAAATCACAGCCCCAACAGCTGGATTAGGATAGGTTAAAAGCTGATAATTCCACGCTTTATCAATAGCTAAGGATAGATAAAACTCATCACTCATGGCTACCACTGGATAAAAGTTTTGGCTTTTTTAATATCATTAAAATTTAAACTCAAGCTCCCTTCATCGCTACTAAGTGCTATATCATCGCCATTTACGCTAGTTATTTTACCAATAATTTGACTTTTATCATTTAAAGTTATCTTTGCCATCTCGCCAATGCTTTTAGCAAAGTGATCTATTTTACTAAGTTTTCTCTCAAGCCCTGGGCTAGAAACTTCTAAAACCCAATCCCCACTAACTGGCGGCATAACATCATAAATAGGCGATAAAAGCTTACTAACTACTTCGCAATCATCTAAGCTTACTCCACCGCTTTTAGTTATATAAACTCTATAAATTTGGCGCCCATTTTCGTTTGCTATCTCTGTATCATATAGGGCTACACCACAACCTTGTAATAACTTTTCTAACTCTTCTAAATTCACTTCTTGCCCTTTTGTAACTCATCTGCAACCTTAGCAAATAAGGCATCTATATGGTTTTGATATTTTAATCTATCATCAAATATAAAATGTAAATTTGGAGCCCTATACCAGCCTTCAACTGCCATGCAGTGATTTTGTATATGGCGACTGACTTTTTTAAGATGAGAGAGGATATAGGCCTGTTCTTTCTCATCAAAACCCATCTTATCTAAATAGACAAAGGCATCATATCTGCCCTTTTTACACTCTACATCAGTTACGCAAAGCCCCTTTAAATACTCATCTTCAAGAGTGCTTAAGGCCTCTGGGATTAACTCTTTTAATATGCTTTGAGTGCGAAGTCTTTTTAGCTCAGCTGGATTCATATCTGAGCCCTATTTTCTACTTCTTTATAGCTTTCGATATAATCTCCCTGGCGCATATCATTATAACCCTCTATTCCTACACCGCACTCATAGCCTTTAGCAACCTCTTTAGCATCATCTTTAAAGCGTTTTAGTGAGCTGATATTGCCTTCAAATACCACTACGCCATCACGAATAACACGAATTTTAGCTCCCCTGCTTATAATGCCTTCAGTTACCATACAGCCAGCGATTTGACCGACTTTTGGAACATTAATAACTTGTCTAATGACTGCTTGACCTAAATCTTCTTCAGTGATAACTGGACTCATAAGGCCACTTAATAGCGCTTTAACATCATCTAAAAGATTGTAGATTACATTATAGGTTTTGATCTCTACGCCTTTTTCTTTAGCTTTTTCTTTGATCTCTCCAGTTGGTCTGATATTAAATCCTAGTATAACGCAATTTTGACTAGCACTAGCTAGTGATATATCACTTTGAGTTATGCCGCCTACGCCTGAGTGTATGATATTAACCTTAATCTCATCATTTCTAAGCTTCTCAAGACTTGCTTTAATGGCCTCAAGTGAGCCTTGGACATCGGCTTTGATTATCACAGGTAGGTTTTTTAACTCCCCTTCTGCGATCTTAGCACTTAATTCATCGATTGTAACCTTTGTAGATTTGCTTAGCTCTTTTTGGCGTAGATACTCATATTTTTTCTGTGCGTATTCTCGTGCTTCTTTATCGCTTTTTACGCTAATTAGCGTCTCTCCAGCCTCAGGCACTTCGCTTAAACCTATAAGCACCCCACACTCTCCAGGCTTAATAGCCTTTAAGCTTCTACCCTTATCATCATTTAAAGCCCTTACCTTGCCATATGCTACGCCAGCTACGATAGTATCGCCTACTTTTAATGTGCCGTTTTCAACGATCACAGTAGCTACTGGGCCTCGACCCTTTTGTAATGAACTCTCGATAATTGTAGCTTTGGCCTCTCTATTTGGGTTTGCTTTTAGCTCTAAAATTTCAGCTTGTAAAAGCACTATCTCAAGCAAATCCTCTATACCCATACCAGTCTTTGCTGAAACTGGCACAAACTCATGACTACCGCCCCACTCTGTAGGCATAATCTCAAGCTCAGCAAGTCCAGTTTTTACTAAATCAGGATTAGCACTCTCTTTATCCATTTTATTTATAGCAATGATAATTGGCACACCAGCAGCTTTAGCGTGAGCTATCGCCTCTTTGGTTTGTGGTTTTACACCATCATCAGCGGCAACTACGATAATAACAATATCGGTCACACTAGCACCCCTAGCACGCATAGCCGTAAATGCCTCATGCCCTGGAGTATCTATAAATGTTATATTTTTGCCATTTTTTTCCACCATATAAGCACCAACATGCTGAGTGATGCCGCCAGCTTCTCCACTTGCTACTCTGGAATTTTGGATATAGTCAAGCAAACTTGTCTTACCATGATCGACATGCCCCATAATAGTAACCACAGGTGCTCTAGGCTCAAAATGCGTATCATCGCCATCTTCATAGGCTTTGACATAGTCAAATTCCCCTTGAGTATCTACGATATTAATCTCAATATCAAACTCAGCACCCAAAATCTCAATCTCATCTTCTTCTAAAAAATCATTTTTAGTAGTCATTTTACCAAGCATAAATAGCTTACCGATAATCTCGCTTGGGGATTTTTTAATCTTATCAGCAAATTCATATACCCTAATCTCTTTTGGTATATCTACGCTTGTTACGCTCTCATTTTGGCTATCTTTTACCACTTTTTTATGCTTTTTACGGCTACTTCTTTGAATTCCGCCTTCAAAATTAAATCCACTATTTTGCGATTGTTTATAGATATTTAATGGCTTTTTGGTAGTTGATTGTCTCTCTACTTCGATTGGTTTTAGAGTCAAATCAGGCAAGACAACCACATTCTCATCATCAATTACAATATCATCACCAAATTCGCTAAGCCCCATTAAATCAAGCTTTGATGAGCTCTCTTTCTTAGTTGCTTGAAATTGCTTTTTATCTTTTTTCTTCTTTTTTAAGCTCTCATCGCTACTGCCAAACATAGATTCTAAAGTCTTATTAACTACTAAAGAGCTTGGTTTTTCATCTTTTGGTTGTGGTTGTTCATCTTTTTTCTTTTTGACAATCACTAGCCCTCTTCGTTTATTTAGACTTGAATTTGCCAAAGTCTGCTCTTTTGGCTCTGGCTCTTTAGCTTTTATCTGCGGTTTAGAGGTTTTAGCTGGCTCATCTTTAGCTACAGATGCTGGTGCTTCTTCTTTCACTAGTTGCTTTGGAGAGGATTTTTTAGCTGGTTTTGTCTCTGGGGTTATGCCAGATTGGACATAATCATATAGCTTTGCAGCATCTTCTGGGCTTACAGCACTTGAGACCGTAGTCACTGCAAAGCCTAGCTCTTTTGCCTTCTCTAAAATTTTTTTAGATGATGAGCCTAGCTCTTTTGCTATTTCGTGAATTCTAATCTTTGCCATTGACTATTATCTCCTTTAAATTTATACTATTTTTTCCAAATTTTGCAAGTGGTTTTTTTAGATCTTTTGGATCTTTATTGATGCAATTTATACAAATATAAAATGATCTAGCACTACCTAAATTTCTTACTATTTCGCCATTTAATGATCGGAATTTATAAAGCTCTTTTTGATGAAATCTACCCTTACAAACCACACACATTCTAATAGGTTTATGAAATTTTCTCACTATTATATCTTAGTTTTCTTTATTTTTAGCTTTTTATGCTAAATCCATCATTATCAATATCTAAAATTTTTACCCTAAATTTAGTAAAATTGGCTTGTAAAATTTCAGCTAAATTTTTTGCTCTATCTTGATAAGTTAAATTTAAAAAGCTTGAGCCACTCCCTGAGAGTGTGCTCATCAAGGCACCATTAGCATAGGCAATCTCTCTAACCCTAAAAAGCTCTGGCAAAGCACTCATTCTACGCTCTTCGTGCATCATATCAATACTAGCTACACGCAAATTATCATAATCTTTTTTAATAAAACAACTACTTAGATATGCTGCGTGGCTAAGATTGCTTACGCATTCGCTCATTGTGTAGTTTAAAGGTAATTTGCCACGACTTTGCTTGGTATTCATCGGCTCATCTGGTATCACCACCACAGCTTTTAAATTTGGATCTATATCGCACTTTTGGGTATAGACCGATGAGTTACTTACAATATTAGCAGTAAATCCACCCCAAACAGCTGGTGATATATTATCAGGGTGATTTTCATACTTTAATGCCCTATCTAAGATCACGCTACGATCTACCTTAAATCCAGCCATATGATACGCCGCAGCAATAGCACCTACAATTACCGAGCTAGAGCTACCAAGCCCCCTTGAAAATGGAATATTATTAACAAAATTAAATTTATAATTCAAATTTTTCCCATTTAATAAGGCTATTGTCTCATTAAAAATATTTACAAATGTATTATTTTTCTTTAAGGCAATCTTATCACTTCCTTCGCCTATTATGTTGATAGAGCTGATCTTTTGCTCTGTGATACTAACTTCATTATAAAGCTTCAGTGCCAAACCCAAAGAGTCAAATCCAGGGCCTAAATTCGCACTAGTAGCAGGCGTAAATATCCTCATCATAATCTCCTAAACCGCATCTATAACATAATTTGGCAACGCATCAACAATCAAATCAAATCCATCTAAATTTGATGGTAGCTCAAGCTCACAAGGCTCGATTTTTTCTAAATTTATCTTACCATCTTTAAGCACAAAGCTCATATTTTTATTGGCTCTAATTGGCTTAAAGCCATTTAAGCTAAATCCATCAATACCATAAAATTTGATATTACGAACTACGCAAAACACGCAAAGAGTAAGGTAAGCAACCTTTAATCCCATAAAGCTTCCAGGGCCATTAGCATAGATAATCCTATCAATCTCATACCTACTATCTAAATCGCTTATAATCTGCCCTAAAGCCTCACTCGCCTTATCATCGCTGATTATCTTCTCAATCAAATTTCCTTCAAAATATACACCAATAACTAATGGCGAACTAAGGCAAATTACCAATATATCAATCTTTTTTATGCAAATGCCTTTTCATACTCTTTTTGCGCCTCTTGGCTTAGAGTTACTATCTCATAATTTCTCTCATCGCTTAATAGTGCTAAAGTTAGCTTGTGATTTAGATCATGGCTTCCAGCATACGCCTCATAATCCCCAACCATAGGCGATCCAAGCAGACTAATATCCCCAATCGCATCTAAAATTTTGTGGCGGACAAACTCATCATCAAATCTCAATCCTTCAGGATTTAAAATCTTAGCACCATCGATCACTACTGCATTATCAAGGCTACCACCAAGTGCTAATCCCATTGAATTTAGCTTTTGGACATCTTTTAAAAAGCCAAATGTCCTAGCCCTTGCAATTTGATTTATAAAATTCTCCTTGCTAAACTCAAAAGTATAACTTTGTAAGCCAATTACTGGATTTTCAAATTTAATCGTATAGCGAAATTTAGGATTATTCGATGGGGCAAGCTTGACATATTTATCCCCTTCTCTTACCTCAACTTCACGCTTTACGACTATTACTTTTTTATCAGCTTCAAGCTCGACTACTCCGGCCTCATCAAGCATCATACAAAAGCTAATAGCACTACCATCCATAACTGGCACTTCATTAGCATCAAGGGTGATTCTAATATTATCAATTCCATAGCTATTTATCGCACTCATTAAGTGCTCTATAGTAGATACTGTAGCTTTATCATTGCCAATTACCGTTGCCATCTGCGTATTTAGCACACTACTTGGCTCAGCCTTAAAACTCGTTGCCTTATCACTTCTATAAAAGACAACACCACTATCAGCTTCTAAAGGCTCCAAAATTAGCTTAATTGGCTCACCTTTATGAAGTCCTATACCGACCCCTTCTACTCTTTTTCCTATAGTTCTTTGTTTCACGATATTCCTTAAATTTAATTAACCTTTTATCGCTTTTTTGGCTGAATTTAATACATCATATATATTATCTTTCATCCACTTTTTATCCATCCACTCCTCAGGTCTTACCTCAATACCTTGGACTAAAACCCCAAAATGCAAGTGATCGCCTAAGGCTAGACCGGTTGTTCCGGTTTTGCCTATTATATGCTTTGGACCGATATGCTCTCCAGCTTTTACTGATGTTTCATTACAATGGCCATAAAGCGTATAAAGTCCAAATCCATGATATAAAATTATATTCTCTCCATATATTCCATTTAAATCATTAAAAGCCACAAATGCAGGGTTATTAGTAGTCATCACAGCCATAGCCGTGCTAGCTAGATCAAGCCCCATATGCCAGCTTTGGCTTACTTCTTGATTATCATAAATAAAAAATCTATGATCGCCAAAGCTCGCTACAGCAGCACCATTTCTAAGCGGATAAAATGGCTCTATATAAAAGCTATCTATCATCTCTTCAGGCACAGTAGAAGTAACCTTGCGGATAATATCCTCATTTGAGGCTCTTAGCGTTTCATTGACAAATTTAAATTTTGCTAATCTATCAAGCTGGGAGTAATTTTTTGCATATTGACTAGCTAACTCATCTATCTTGCCATCTAAAAATTTATCACTTAAAGTAATTCTTGACTCTTTATATTTGCGATCTTGTAGGTAAAATCCGATATTTGATACAGCTTTATTTCCAGCTTTATCTATAGCTACAATCCTAGCTTTAAAATTTGGATTTTGTATATCCCACGCTACAAGCGACGCCCAATATCCATCTTTTACAAATTTGGTTGGTTTAAAAATATACCCATCGCTCTCTATATATAAATTTTGTAAATTTTCATCAGTAGCCTTAAAAACTACAACGGCTGAGCCGCCTTTAGTAATCTTATATGATTGATTTATTATTTGAATTTGTGGATTTTTATTATCAATTATTAAATCCGCACTCTTTGAGGCTACATTTGCACCAAATAGATTAAAATCCCTAGCCTCAATGGTGAGCTTATAGCTTTTATCTCTTTGTAAAATCATACCCTTTGGTAGCTCTAAACTCAGCTCCAAGCTACTTTTTGGCTCATCAATTTTTTTATCTAAAATCACAATAGATGTATTAGAATCTGATATTATAGCCTTAATTGATTGTAAAGATGAGTTGTCTGATATGTTTAGATCAATTGGACTTTTTTGATTCCAGTAAATTCTATCACTAATAGATATGGTTGGTGCTTGATTATCCATAGAATCGGAGTTAAACAGACCTATAATGCCAAATATCAATCCGATAAAAATTATAGCAAATATAAAAGTTTTAATCTTTGAGTCTCTCACGCTTTATCCTTAAATTTAAATAAACGCTTGAATTCTACCTAAAAAAATTCAATAAATGGTATTTTATAATATCTCTCTTAAGCCACTTGCGGTTTCCATCCACCCTTTTAGCTCATTCCACTTCTCATTTTTAATCATATTCTCACAAATTTCAAGCTCATTTTTAAAAGAGGTAATTGCACTCAAAAGATTATCTTTATTTTGTTTGAAAATATCGCTCCACATTTGTGGATTGGATTTTGCTATCCTTGCCATACCGCTAAAACTCCCGCCAGCTAAAAGCAAGATATTTCGCTTATCCTCCTCTTTTAAGGTTGAATTTACCAAACTATAGCTAATGACATGGGGAAGATGAGAGATTATGCCTACATGATGATCGTGGCTTTTTGAATCCATAAATACTATTTTCATTCCAGCATGGCTTAAGATCTCCACAGCTCTTTTAACATGAAATTCACTAGCATTTTTATCATCGCAAACCACGACCACAGCACCATTTAATAAGGTTTTAAAAGCTGATTTTGGCCCTGAGTTTTCAGTCCCTGCCATCGGATGAGCCGCTACAAAATTATTACGAATTTCAAGCGGACACGAGCGGAGAATCTCAGCCTTTGTAGATCCTAAATCTACAATTGTAGTGCTTGATGGTATATCTTTTAAATTTTGCATTACCTTGATAATTGCCTCAACTGGAATGGCTAAAAATATCATATCACAGCTCTTTTTCATACTCTCAAAGCTAATTATCTCATCTACTAATCCTAGATCTAAGGCGTCCTTTTCATTATCTTTATTTAGATCATAGCCACTTACTTTGGAGATTAACTTCATATCTTTTAAGGCTAGACCCAAAGAGCCACCAATAAGCCCAAGTCCAATAATACCCACATTCATAATACTTCCTTGATTTTTAGCCCAGAATTATATCAAATTTAGCCAAAAATACTACTTAATAATTCAAATGTTTATCAATTTATGATACTATTTTGGCGATAATTTTATAAATAGGTAAATTTATATGAAAAAAGCAATACTTTCAAGCTTTATTATAGCCACTTCGATAAATGCTATGCCAATCCAAAGTGTTAAATTTAATGGTCTTTTACACCTATCAGATGAGAGTGCCTCTGAGATTAGCGGACTTAAGGTTGGTAGTGAATTCAGCGATGAAATTGCCAATAGAGCTATTATAAATTTATACAAACAAGGTTATTTTCAAAATATATATATAGAAGAAAATGATGGTAATGTCGTAGTAAATTTAACCGAAAAGCCAGTAATTGCAAAAATAGATATAAATGGCGTTGTTACAAATGACCAAAAGGCAATTGAGCAGATCATTGATATTAAAAAAGGTCAAATGTATGATGAGTTTGCCCTAAACAATACTAAGATTAGAATTCGCCAATTCTATGAAGCTCGTGGGTATTTTGATACCGTAGTAACTACAGATATATCTCCAATTAATGAGAATGAAAACTCACTTCACATAACTCTAATAGTCAATCGTGGTGAGAATATTACCATTGAAAATGTCCATTTAATCGGCTCTAATGCTTTAGATTACTCAGATATAGAACCAGTAGTAGCAAATAAAAGCCGTGAATTTATGGGCTGGATGTGGGGATTAAACGATGGTAAAGCAAAAATTTATGAGCTCCCAAGTGATAGCGAAAAAATCCAAGATGAGTATTTAAAGAAGGGCTATTTAGATGCGATCGTATCGGCACCTAGCCTAAATACCCATTTTGATAATTATAAGGCTGATCTCTCATATTATATTAGCGAGGGTGAAATTTATAAAACTGGTAATATCTCAATTAATGCTCCTGAATTTTTAGAGCTTGATACTGAAAATATAATTAGCGATTTTAAGCTGCAAAAAGGGGATATTTTAAATTCATCCAAGATGAAATTAGACGCTCAAAAGCTTGAAGATTTAGTGGCAAATAAAGGTTTTGCTTATGCAAAAGTCTATCCAAGAACAAATAAAAATAGCGACTATACAGCAGATATAATCTATGAGGTGATTCCTGAAGAAAAGGTATATATAAGAGAGGTTGTAATCAGTGGAAATGACCGAACAGCAGATCGCATTATTAGGCGTGAATTATACCTAACTGAAGGAAATTTATATAATAAAACTGACTTAATGGATTCTAAAAATGCACTTAAGCGAACTGGATATTTCGAAGATGTCCAAATAATAGAAAAAAGAGTAAGCAAAGATCAAATAGATTTAGAAGTAGCAGTTAAAGAGACGAATACAGGTAGTATAGTTGGTGGTATAGGATATGGAAGTAGCGATGGGCTTTTATTAAATGCTGGAGTGAGCGACTCAAATATCTTTGGGACTGGATATAAAGGTAGCATTATGGTAGATAAGAGTGATGATACCTTAAGCGGAAATATAAATTTAACCAATCCAAGAGTTAATGACTCTTTATATAGCCTTGGTGGAGGGATATTTGCTAATGATTACAACTGGGATGAGTATGATGAGCGAAATTATGGTGCTAATATCGTAGCTGGTAGGCAAATTGGTAGATACATCAATGCATATATAAGCTATCAAATAGAGCGTAGCCAAATAGATGGACTAGATGAATTTTACAGAGATGCTGGATACAAAAATGGTATAAATATAAAAAGTGCGATAACTCCAAGCATATCATTTAATAACACAGATGATTACTATATCCCAAGAAGTGGTATAATCGCTTCAACTAGCCTAGAGTATGCTGGGCTTGGTGGAGATATGGAATTTTTTAAAAATAGAACTACATTTAACATATATCAAGGCTTGCAAGATTATATAAATATGGATCTTATCTTTAGATATAAATCTGGATTTGGATATATATTTAATGATGATAGCTCCAAGCTTCCAATCAACGAAAAGCTATTTTTAGGTGGAATTAACTCTATTAGAGGCTACGATAGCAGATCTGTTACTCCTAAGAAAAATATTTGTAATCCTAAATCAAATAGTGGCGGGATAATACCTGGTTGTAAAATCATAGAAACTGGCGGTAAAATCAGCTTTAATAACTCATTTGAGCTAAGCTTTCCTATAATCAATCGCCTTAAAATGCGTGGGGTTTTATTTTATGATTATGGTATGATAGGTCACAGCGATATAAATGAGATTAAGCGCTCTAGTGCAGGGGCTGGGATAGAGTGGATGACGCCTATTGGGCCGCTACAACTATTCTACGCTCAAGCTCTTGATGATAAACAAGGAGATGATACTAGTAGCTTTGAATTTACAATCGGTAGGAGATTTTAGTTGAATTTGGCTCTAGCCAAATTCAATCTACTCAAACGAAATAGCAAAAATCGCTGGTTTAATCAACTTTCTTATCTCATCTTTTAACATAAAGAAATTTTTTGCACCTTTTATATATAGCGTGTTAGAAAAGAAATCAAAGCTTATATTTGGACTTAAACTCAAAGCACCAGCAAGACCAAGCAAAAAGCTAAGCCACCTAAGGGTATCAATATCTGGAAGTAAATTTTCTCCCAGAGTGTTTATAGCCTTGCCTTGATACTCTATCATAGCAGCTATCAAGGCCTTTTGCTGGTGAGTGTAGCCGTAATTCAACGCATTTTTAACCAAATACCCACTATGGGCATTTTCTGAATAAAATCCAATACTTCGCCCAATATTATAAAGCTTTGAGGCTACTATAAGCTCATTTAAATAGCTCGGTTTTAGCTTATGGAGTGGGGCTAAAACCTCAAATAGAGCCTTTGCGTGCCTTGTAGTTGTGCTATTATCTCGTTTAGCAAATCTATCTTGAATACTTCTAAGACTTGGATTAAAACCTTTTGGGAAAGCTATTTTATGCTCTTGGGGCATCTTGATTAAATCTTTAGATTTTAAATTTGGACCAAGCAAATTAACTAAAAAGACACCCTCTCTAATCCCTACTCCACTTGTATAAATCGTCTTAGCTTTTAAAATTTTAGCCGCATTAGAAAATATCATCGCACCTTGTCTAATGGTATCAAAGCGATCTTTTTTAATGGCTATGCTCTTTAAATCCAGCTCTTTATCGGTAGCTATTTTACTAATTAAATTTGCGTAATCACTATACTTATAGGTAAAATTATGAACTAATCTGATTTGATGATTTTGTAGCTGCATAATTGAGCTAGATATCGCCCTTAGACTTCCACCTATAGCGATCAAATCCCTACTAGCAAAATGCGGTGGAATTTTATTAATTATATCTTGGGTAAATCTCAAAGCCCCGTCTATATCATCTTTATCAAAAAATAGCTCCTTAAGCCTTACTGTACCCACATCTAAAGATATAAGATCAACAATCCTACCATTACTAATTTTAGCAAGCTCTGTCGAGCCACCGCCAATATCAATAGTAGTAGCCTCATCAAGCGGACTAAGCAAATTCAAAGCAGCTATACCGCCATAAAATGCCTCCATATCGCCACTTATCACGCGTAGATTAAAGCCTAATTCTCTTTTTACTAAATTTATAAATGTATTTGAATTTGGTGCGTCTCTTAGGGCCGATGTGCCAGTGCATAAAATCTTGCTAACCTTATAAATATTTAAAAAATATTTAAATTCTCTAAAAGCATTTAAGACATTACTCATAGCCTCATCTTGTAAGACTCCGCCTTTTTCATATGCACCTTCCCCTAGTCTAACCTTAACCTTATACTCACGAAGTATGAAAAATCCAAGCCTACTTGTCCGCTCAAATATAGCCATTCTAGCTGAATTTGATCCCAAATCGATGACTGCAACTCTTTTTGACATTAAATCTCTTTTATTTTTTATACTTATTATTTCTAATTGGCAAGATAAATGTAGCTATAGTCCCACTTCTATCTGTGCGATTTCGAAGCTCTATATTACCACCAAGAGCCTGAGCAGCACCCTTAGCTAGAAATAGCCCTAATCCAGCACCACTGCTATTGCCATAACGCTTAAATGGCGCAAATAGATCCTTACTCTCATCAATTCCTATGCCCTCATCAATCACTTTAACTATAAATTCCCCATTAATCAGCGTAGAATTTATATCAATAGTAGCTCCTTTTGGAGAGAATTTAATAGCATTTTGGACAAAATTTTGCAATACATGTAAAAATAGAGTAGGCTGAATCATTATCCTTAAACTATGCGGTCTTAAACTCATCTTAATATTTTTATCATCGCCCTTTGCAAGAATCAAGAAGTTATTGCCAATTTCATTAATATAAGCTATCATATCAGTCATCACCGGCTGCTCAAACTGTGCACCCTCTTGCCTACCAATTTCTAAAATAGAGCTAATCATCTTATTCATCTGATTGATGGCTTCATTATTATTTTTTAGCGTTTCAATATATTTTTGAGTGTCTCTTTCTTTAATTAGCGTAACTTCATTTTTAGTTTTCATCACAGAAAGTGGCGTCTTAAGCTCATGCGCAACTCCTATAAAAAGCTCTTTTTGATACTGAACAAATGTCAAAATTCTGCCAATTAGCCTATTTACCCCATCGCCTAAAGGCTTAAATTCAATCGGCAATTCACTAGTCTCCACCTCTTGTAAAAATCTCTCATTTAACTCTCCAAGCTTTAAGCAAAAAGAGCGGAGTGGAGCAAGTAGCATTCTAGATAAAAATAGAGCATAAAATAGTATTAAGAATATCGCCGTTGCATTAATAATCAAAATATCAACCAAAATTTGCTCCACAATCAAACTATACTCGCTAGTATCTTTTGTAAGTATTAAAAGATGACTTTGATATGGATAATACAAAGTAAGATAGGTGGCATTATCATCTTTTGTAGTGATAAATTCAGCTCTAGTTAGATTGCTATCATTAGGCACAATCTCTATAAGATCAAAATTTTTATTTTTATACTCTAGACTAAAGATATCTAATCTTGCTGAAATATTTTTAGCGTCAAGTGTTAGGCTTTGAACTACATTTTCAAAAATTGTAATCTTGATATAGTGATAAAGCATTACCGAAAATATGACAATTAGCATCGTAGAAGCAGATGCTAATTGCAGAGCGAATTTAGCTCTTAAGCTTTTTTGGGAAAACAAAATCTATATCCGCGGCGTCTTACTGTTTCTATTGTCGAAATATTTAGCGGTTTATCCATTTTTTGGCGAATTTGATTTATTGCTACCTCAATTACATTTGGAGTTACAAGCTCTGGCTCCTCCCAAATAGCATCCAAAAGCTGCTCTTTACTCACAATTTGATCGCTATGTCTAGCTAGATGAGTTAAGACCTCAAACGGCTTTCCTTTAAGCTCGATCTCTGTGCCTTGATATGTGATCTTTTCCTCATCTGGATCTATAGTAAGGTCATCTATTTTAATCACATTTGTCCCGCCAAAGCGAAGTCTTGCTTCTAATCTAGCAACTAAAATATCAAAATCAAAAGGCTTTTTGATATAGTCATCAGCGCCAGCTTTAAATGCTTTGATTTCACTCTCTTTATCATCTTTTGCTGAGATGATCACCACAGATGTGCGTGGAGATTTTTGTTTAATAACATTGATTAAATCAATACCATCTCCATCTGGAAGCATAAGATCACTAAGCACAAGATCGTAATTGCGAATACCGATGAAATACTCTGCGTCATTAAAATTTTCTGAATTATCTGTTTGATAACCAAACTCCTGTAAGCCTTCAGCTATAGTTTTACCTAGCGTTGTCTCATCTTCTACTATCAAAATTCTCATTAGCTTTTCCTTAAAAGTAAAAAATTTAATGCGAAATTATAGCAAAATTTAAGCCAAAATTCAAGAAAATTTAAACAATTTTTAATAATTCTTTACTATTTTTGCTCCGACTACAGCATTTGAAATGATATTAATCTTTGAAATTTTCATATAAAATTTTTTTAAAGTAGGATAAAGGTCTTTAAATTTAGTAGAAAAATACTCAAGCGCATCTTCTACCTTATAAAATTTTTGATGGTTAAACTCTTCTTGGGTAATCTTACAAACAACTGCATAATCCACAAATTCACTAGCTTGAAATTCCATACTAACGCAGATCTTTTGGAAACTTACTCTTTCAAAATCCAAAAGACCAATTATAGTATCAAATTCAAGCTCATCAACAAAAACGCTAATCAAATAACCTTACTTTCAGCACCACTAAGAAGACGCTTAATATTTGGCAAATGCTTATAAACCACTACAAATGCAATTATCAAAACTGGAGCATGAGTATTGATATGCGGCATATCATAATGCAATATAAATGATGAAACCACCATAGCTAGTAGGGCAAAAAGCGAGGCTAAGCTAGATATTTTAAGCACTTTACCAGTTATAAACCATACAGTAACTGCGATTATAAGCTCAACTGGTAAAAAATATGCCAAAACTCCAGCCCCAGTAGCAATCCCCTTGCCACCTTCAAACATCAAATAAGGCGAAAAGCAGTGGCCCACAACAGCCAAAACCCCCATCACCCAAAGAGTAGAAATATCAAGATTAAATACAAATTGCCCTATTAAAATCGGCAATATCCCCTTTAGAGCATCACAAATAATAGTCAAAATAGCAAGCTTTTTAGCTAAAGCTGGGTTATCTTGCTTTATCACTCTTAAAACATTTGTCGCGCCTATGCTCTTACTACCGCTTTTTTTGATATTTACACCACCAAAAAGCAGTCCAAAAAGCAGTCCAAAAGGCACCGCCCCAATTAAATAAGCTAATAAATAGGCTATTAAATTCTCATTCATATTACTCTCCACCAAAATGAAGTAACGCTGAACCCCAAGTAAATCCACCACCAAAAGCATCAAGCAGCATTAATGAACCATTTTTTAATCTACCGCTCTCATAGGCCTCATTCATCGCCATAGGTATAGAAGCCGAGCTTGTATTGCCATATTTTTGCACAGTTACAACGCACTTAGAATCACTAAAATTTAACCTTTGCTTCACAGCTTCTATTATCCTTAAATTTGCTTGATGAGGAATAAAAAGATCAACTCTATCAGGGGAAATTTGATTTTTTTCTAAAATATCAACTACATCTTTTGTTAGGGTATTTACGGCAATTTTAAAGACATCATTGCCAGACATTTTCATAAAATTTAATTTATTATCAATAGTATGGCTATTTGCTGGATTTACTATAGCACACCCAGGAGTTATAAGCAGATCTCCCTTACTCCCATCGCTAGAGGTATGAACATCAATAATTGGATTAATGTTAGAAGCACTTATCACAGCAGCCCCCGCACCATCGCCAAACAATATACAAATACTCCTATCGCTCCAATCCATAATAGTGCTAGTCTTTTCAGCACCTACTATTAAAATATTTTTCTTTGCGCCGCTTTCTATCATGGATTTAGCAAGGTCTAAAAGATAGATAAAGCCCGTACAAGCCGCACTTATATCAAATGCGGTTATATCTTTTAATCCGAGCTTATTAGCAATCACACACGCAGTAGATGGCATACAAAAATAATCTGGAGTAATAGTAGCACAAACAATAGCATCAATATCGCTTTTATCCAAATTTGAACGCTCCAAAGCTTGTAAAGCTGCCTTATAGCCAAGATCGCTTGTAAATTCATCCTTAGCAATTCGTCGCTCTTGGATACCAGTGCGTTTTCTAATCCACTCATCGCTAGTATCTACCATCTTTTCTAGATCGAAATTTGTAAGAATATTCTCAGGAGCATAAGCTCCAATAGATATTAATGAAGCTTTAATCATTTTTCAAACTTTGTAAGCTCATCTAAAATTACCTTATTTATATCTGATTCTAAAAATTTTAGGGCTTGAAAAATTGCATTTTTTATGGCTTTTGGGTTAGATTTGCCATGACTTATAATCACACACTCCTTAACCCCCAAAAGTGGTGCACCACCATATTCATCATAATCAATCTGATTTTTAAGCCTTTTAAAAACGCCCTTCATAAGCGTCGCACCAAAAATAGCAAGTAGCGACTTTTTGATATTCTGCTTAATAATTTTAGTAATCGCACTAGCTACGCCTTCGCTAGTTTTTAATAGTATATTACCGACAAAACCATCACATATAATAACATCAACACTCCCATCAAAAATTTGATTACCCTCTACATTTCCGATGAAACTATCGAGTTTTTTGAGCATATCAAATGCCTCTTTTGTGATCTCATTTCCTTTACAATCCTCTTCGCCATTGCTAAGTAGGCCTATTTTGGGATTATTGATTTTCATAATCTCCTTAGCATAAGCATAACCCATAATAGCAAATTCAAATAAATTTTCCGCCTTGCAATCTACATTTGCGCCCACATCTAAAACAAGAGTTTTTTTATTAGTTTGTGTTGTAGGCATTAAAGTAGCAATAGCAGGCCTGCTAATACCTTTAAGCCTTCCTATACGCAAAGTAGCTAAGCTCATACTAGCACCACTATGACCAGCAGATACAACGGCTTTACACTCACCATTTCGCACTAACTCAACGGCCTTATATATGCTACTATCTTTGCGTTTTAGCACATCAGTTGCAATCTCATCCATAGCAAAGATTTCACTAGATTGAATAAAGGTTATAAATTTCAAATACTTCTGTGGTATAAGGGATCTTAGCTTAGCTTCATCTCCAACTAAATAAGCTTGAAATTCTCTTAGCTTTAAAGCCTCAATCACTCCAGCTATAATCGGCTCAGCACCAAAATCCCCGCCCATAGCGTCAATTGCTATTTTTGTCATTATCTATATTAATACTCGCCAGTTGTTCTATTTACACGATGAGGCATTTTCCAGCTGCCATCTTTGTCTTTTACAGGCATAGGTAATGTAACTTTATAGTGAGTTCTGCGTTTTGCTGCTCTAGTATGACTCACTCTACGCTTAGGTACTGCCATTTTACTCTCCTTCTAAAATTTTACAATTATCACAATAAAAATAGTCGCTTTTAAAGGCTTCTAACTCACTAATTAAAATTTCATCAGTATCAATCTGTCCGTCGTAAAATTCAATAGTATTGCTTAGTTCATTATCAATATCTTTATATATGCCATCGCTTAAATTTAGGTTTAACTCTTCATCTAAATTTAAAACTATATCAGCTCCACAACGATCGCAAATATGCTCTAATTTACCACTGAGTTTTCCGCTACATTTAGCCAAATTTAGGGAAGATTTTTTGATACTTCCACTAAATTCAACCATATCAATACTGCTTTGAAAATTAACAGGTGTATTGCTTAGCCTATCAAAGCGAATTTTCAATATTAAACCTTAAAGGATCTCTGTATTAGCAAAGAAAAACGCAATTTCGATTTTAGCATTTTCTAAGCTATCGCTACCATGAACTGCATTTGCATCAATGCTATCTGCAAAATCAGCTCTAATAGTCCCAGGTGCAGCCTCTTTAGGGTTTGTAGCACCCATTAATTCCCTATTTTTAAGCACTGCATTTTCGCCCTCAAGCACCATTACAACTACTGGACCACTAGTCATAAACTCAACTAAGTCATTATAAAATGGTCTGCTAGCATGCACTTCATAAAATTTTTTAGCGTTTTCTACGCTTAATTGCAGTTTTTTAACTGCTGCGATTCTAAGCCCATTGCTTTCGAATCTATCTATAATTTTACCTATTACACCCTTTTTGGTTGCGTCAGGCTTGATTATCGATAGAGTTTTTTCCATATAGATCTCCTACAATAAGGTTTTTTAAAAGCGTGATTATATCAAAACTAAACTTAAAAAAATAGTAATCTTTATAATTTAAATTAAATTAAGCTACTACCGCGTTTGTGCCATCTCTTAACTCTTCGCCGATATCACTTCTGCTTGGCTGTCCTGAAACCACCCCGCTCCACACGATACAACCATCAGTTGGACAGGCGTTTGCACAGGCTGGCTCATCATTATGACCTACACACTCAACGCATTTATCAGCATATACATAATACGCATCTTCGCCAGTTGGGTTATCTGCATCATCTACAATTGCACCTACTGGGCACTCATCAATACAAGAACCACAACTAATACAAATATCAGTAATTTTTACCGCCATCTTACTCTCCTTAAATTTAAATAGATTTGGGCGGTAGGTTATCAAATTTAAACTTATATATAACTTAATATGAAATGATAATGATTATTACTTAAGCTCACTAAGTATATCTAAAACTGATTTTTGCAAAGCCTTATCTTTAACATCTATTTTAAAATATATTTTAGCAATTTTTAAATCACTATTTATTATATTTACACTATCTCCAAATGATGTAATTCTCATTCTCTTGCTCTCCACACCACCATTTGCAAGCATTGTAAATACGCTATAAGCACGCTCGATTCCTAGCCTATAATCAGTCTCATAATCGCCAAAATCATCAGCATATCCTCTAATATCTACCACTACCGATTCTGGAATTTTATTAATAATCATAGCTACAATATTGATAAAGTTTATCATATCTGGATTATAAATTTTGGAGCTTTGGTAATCAAATTTAATACTCGCTGGCAAATCAATTGCCACTTGATTTTCAGCTTGATCTAGCGTAACTTTATATCTTTCATTATTTAAATTTACATTTACAGATGTTTGATTTTGCGCCTGCACCGCTATACTAGGGCTATCAAACTCCTTGCTGCTATTTGATGTTTTGCTGCTTTCTTTAAGGGATTTGGTATCTGGAAATTCAAATATCTTTATAAACTCTGTTTTAAGTGCTTCAACCTTAGCCTTATTCACCGCTGAAATCGCATAAAGTGCGATGAAAAGAGCCAAAAGCAAAGAGAGAAAATCCGCATAAGGCACAGCCCACTTCTCACCTGCTGGACACTCTGGACATTTTTTCTTCTTCGCCATATTTTACCTTAATTAAATTGTGAATTTCTTGGTTCGTTTTTGTCTAAAAAGTTAAATAATTTTGCCTCTAAGCTCCTTGGATTTGCCCCTTCAGCAATGCCTACTAACGCTTCTAAAATCATAACTTTTTCTTTTACTATATCCTTTGCATTTCCCATTATCTTCATTCCCCAAGGCCCAAAAAATGCGTATGCCCCCATAATTCCCGTAACGGTCGCTGTAAATGCCCCAGCGATACCAGCTGCCATAGCTGCAGGATTATCTAATAATTGAAGTGCAAGCATAAGCCCCATAACCGCACCAACTAGCCCAAATGTCGGACAACTCTCACCTGTGCGTATCCAAAAGTGCCCACACTCATGATAATACTCCTCAGTTGTCTCAATAGATAGCTCCAAATGCTCCTTAACCTCATCAATAGGCTGACCATCTACTAGCATGCTAAGACCGGTTTTTAAAAATTCATCATCTATTGTAGCAGCTTTTTGCTCTAGTGAGAGAATTCCATTTTTCCTAGCTAAAGTGCTATACTCCACAAGCTCAGTAATCCTAGCACCCATATCCACTCCAGAGCCTTTAAAAGCAACTTTAAGCTCCTTAAAAGCTGCTTTGATATATTTCTTATTTGTTGCAGTCATAGCTGAGAATAGAGCCGTAGGAATAACGATAAGAACAGAACTAATATGTAAAACATGTAAAGGATTGCCACCTTCTAAAATATCGCCCACAGATATACTCGTAATAGCAAGCACCATTCCTAAAATAGTAGAAAGATCCATAAAAACCCCATTTAAAAAAATATTAAATTATTACATAAAGTAACCAAAATTTAACTGAATTTGGCAAATTATTTGAGTTCGCCCCAGTTTTTAGCCGCATTATAATTTACCACCAAAGGCACATTTAAGCTAACTACACTACTCATAATATTTGCCACTTTAGCGCTAAATTCATCTACATTTTCATCTTTAACCTCAAAGATTAACTCATCATGAATTTGTAAAAGCAACTTCTCTTCATTTAAAACTTCCATAATTTTTAGCATTGCAAGCTTGATAATATCAGCTGCACTGCCTTGAAATTTAGTATTTACAGCCTCCCTTTCATACATTGCAAGCTGCATAGCCGAAGCACTAGAGAAGTCAAAATACCTTCTTCTGCCAATCAATGTTTGGACAAATCCATCGCTTTTGGCCTGGTCTTTAATGCTTTGTAAATAATCCTTAACACTACTAAAAGCTTCAAAATATCTAGCGATATACTCCTTAGCAGCCTTTTTATCTATACCTAAATCACCGCTTAATTTATTAACCCCCATTCCATAAATCAAACCAAAATTTATGGATTTTGCGATACTTCGGTTTGTATCATTTAACTCGCCAAATATATTGATTGCTGATTGGGCGTGTATATCCTTGCCACTTTTAAAAGCCGATATTAAGGCACTATCACCACTAAAATGAGCTAAAAGTCTAAGCTCGATTTGAGAGTAATCCAAGCTTAAAAGAGTATATCCATCTGCTGCTTCAAAAACAGATCTAAATAGCTTAGCGTAATTTCCACGAGCGGGGATATTTTGTAAATTTGGATTTTTACTAGCTAGGCGTCCAGTGGCTGTGCCAGTGTGGATAAAACTAGTATAAACCCTGCTATTTTCATCATTTAAGGCTAAATTTAAAATAGGCTCACAATATGTGCTTTGGAGCTTATAAAGCTCTCTGTATTCTAAAATTTTAGCTATAGATGGATGAGCGTCAATAAGCTCTTTAAGCACGCTTTCATCGGTACTATATCCGGTTTTAGTGCTTTTTTTACTTGGGAGTTTTAGCTCATTAAATAGCACTTCGCCAAGTTGCTTTGTGGAGTTGATATTAAATTTCATATCACAAAGCTTATAAATTTCGCTTTTTATCATATCAAGCGTGATCTCATTTTGGTTTATTAAATCCCTTAATTTTGCCCTATTTATGGCTATGCCGTTATCTTCCATATCAAGCAAGGTTAGGATAAATTTAAACTCCACATCATAAGCGATTTTTAGCATATCGCTGCTTAGCTTTTTGCTAAGCGTTTTGTAAAATTTCAAAGTTATCCAAGCATCTTCAGCTGCATATTTTGCCGCACTCTCTAGCTCCACACTAGCAAAATTATCTCCCCTTTTTACCACATTTTCAAATTTAATCGTATCATAATCATAAAGCGTTTTAGCTAAAGTATCCATACCCACACTAGCACTAGGATTATCTAACCACGCCATTATCATCGTATCAGCATAATTTTTTGGCGGATTTAAGTTAAAATTATTTAATATAATTTTAAAATCATATTTTAGATTATGGCCTATCACAAAGGCTGAATAAATCCGCTTTATAGCCCACAAAGCCGCCTTGTGGCTTACCATATTTAGGACGCCTAAATAGCTATGGTTTATAGGGACATAATAGCTCTTTTGCTCATTAAAGCAAAAGCTAAATCCAACTATCTTAGCCTCCCTTGCATTTACGCTAGTTGTCTCAGTGTCAAATGCGATAATGGTATCACCATCAATATTTTGTAAAATTTCCTCAAGCTTACTCTCATCAGTTATCAAAATAGGCTCAAAGCTTAAATTTTTTTGCGTATTATCAATATCAAGAGTGGCTAAAAGCCTATTTAGCGAATACTCTTTTAATATATCTTGGATTTTAATTAGCGGATTATCTGTTGGGAATTTGGCATTTTGTAAATTTGGAGTCTCAAGCCCATCGTATAAGGTGGCTAATTTTTTAGATATAATGGCATTTTCCTTGCCCTCAAATAGCAAATTTTTAGTTCTTTCATTGCGGACTTGGTTTAAATTTTCATATAAATTCTCAATATTACCAAACTCATCTAAGAGCTTTTTAGCCCCCTTATCGCCAATGCCCTTAACCCCTGGGATATTATCAGCACTATCTCCTGTAAGAGCTAAGAAATCACGAATTTGCTCTGGATACACGCCATATTTCTCATAGCAACCATCTCTATCATATAGCTCCTTTTTAGCTGGGCTATATATGCTTACTCTATTATTAATTAGCTGATATAGATCCTTATCATGAGTTACAACTTTGATAAATAGATCTTCTTGTGGGTTATTTTTGATAAAGCTTGCTATTATATCATCAGCCTCATATCCTTCAACCCTTAAGCTACACAATCCCATCTTTTCGATCATATCAATACAGATTGGTAGCTGCTCTTTAAGCTCTTTTGGTGCTTCTGTGCGGTTGGCTTTGTAGTTTGGATCTATATCATTTCTAAAGGTCTTACCACCGCTATCAAGAGCAAAAACTATATAATCACTATGAAATTCCTGCTTTAAATTTGCTATGAAATTAGCAAATCCATGCACCATTCCACTTGGTTTGCCATCTGCGTTTTTTAGCCCACTCATCGCATAATAAAGACGGAAAAAAAATCCAAAAGTATCAATTATTGTCAGAGTCTTCACGCTTTCTCCTAAATTTATCACAAATTTTACAAATTCCAAATCTTTGAGCCATATTTCTAAATCCAATTAGAATAAAAATGCCAATATAAATTCCGCCAAAATCCTCTAAAAATCCAACCACAAGCCCCCAAAATCCAATATCATTAGGTCTTGTAGATAGTAGATAGATACTAAAAATAGTCGCACAAACTAAAAATATCCACTTTTTCCACCTTTGTATATCATAAAAAAACCCGATGATAAAGCCTGGCAAAGCACAGATAATGGCGCGCACTAAACTAATTATTAAGACTATTATAATTTCCATTTATATTAAAAACCTACTTGCAACGCTAATAATAGCGGTATTTGAGCGAAGAATATATGGGGAATTTAATGCGAATTTCATAGTTATTTTCTCCCTTTCACTCTGGCTAAATCCACCCTCAGGCCCTACAAAAAGCATATAATCCATCTTATAATTATCTAAATTTTTCCCACCAAAATCAATCAACGCAATATCTTTTTTATAACCCAAAAGCTCATCAACGCTATGAAAAATTGAAATTTCCATCAAAGAGTTTCTACCGCACTGCTGTGAGCTACTGATTAAAATCCGCTCAAATCGCTCCAAATTTAACTTAATATTTCTTTGAGAAAACTCACAATATACTAAATTCAATCGCCCCACACCCAGCTCATTTAAGCTTGGCAAACTCTTTTCTATCACGCTACTATCGACAACAGCCCAGGCTAGTTCAAATTTATGCTCCATAGGCAAAATAAGAGATTTAAAAATCAGCAAGAGAGTAGCCACATGCCTATCTATAGTAGAAATTTCATAGATATAGCTATAGCCATCTTTTAAATTTCTAATATCAACTCTCTTGCCCTCGCTCAATCTAAGAGCCTTTAAATGGCTAAATCCATCGCCATCAATCTTAAGATTTTCGCTCCCAGCACCCTTGTGATAGATAAATTTCATAGCACAATCCCAATATAAGTTCCAAAGCTGACAATTACTATCTCACAAGCTATTTTAATAGCCATAAATCTCTTAAATTTACCAAATTCCTTGCTTATCCTAACTGCTTTTAATCTCTTAAATCCAATCGCCCCAAGTGGAATGAGCGCTATCCAGCAGATAATCATTATCCAAATTGATAAGCTCATAGAAAAGTGTAAAAATGCCAAATTAAGCATACCTGTAAAAAATATAGATGCCATAAATAGATAGTATGTGGGTAAAAAATACATAAGCCGCTTAATATAGCTAAATTTAGTCGTATCGCCGATAAACACAAGCCCAAAATGAAGCACCAACAGCCCCAAAAGTATCTTGATAAATCCAAGATGCAAGCTAATGCTCATATCATATGTCTCTATCATTCTACCACCGGCATAGGAGGGAAATCACTATCTATACTTGCGTTGCCATCGCTTTTGGCTATTGGGACATCTGGTGGCGGGATCTCTATTGCGTTATTTGAATTCTCTTTTACCTCCTTTTTATCGCAACCATAAAAACTAAAAATTATCAAAGATATTAAAGCCAATCTTCTCACTAGCACTCCTTTGGATTTATAAATTTACTACCATTTTTGAGCTTTTCGTAAAAGTCAAAATCACTCCATTCAGCCTTAATCCCATCACTAAAGATTATATCATCTAAATTTATTATCCCCATTTTATAGCTATAAGCATCCTCTTTAAAGCATTGTGCGTAGCCTGTAGCGGTCTCATGAACAATAATGCTATATAGCTCCACGCCTTTTTCGCCATTTTGCATTACGCACTGATTAAGCAATCTATCAATAAGCACAAAAAACACACGGCTAAAATGTTCAGCACTTGGATTATAAGGTAGCTCTATCCAACGCTTAGAGTGCCTTTTCATATCATTTTTATACTGAGTATCATCATTAGCATAAAGCGTGGTAGTGTGATCAAAACTATCAATAATCATTCTAATATGCTGCTTCATCAGACCAAAATCATACACCATTCCAGCAGCGTCTAAATAGTCAGATTTAAGCAGCACCTCGCACCTGTAGCTATGGCCGTGGATACTCTCTTTACATCTCTTAGAACTACAAAATCTAACTATATGAGCATTTTCAAAATCATAAATTTTCCTAATTATCATACTCTAAACTCCATCTAAATCATTCCAAATTCTAATATGCAACCTATCGCTATAGTTAAATCCATTTTCTATGGCAAAACTCGCCACACTTTTGGCATTTTGGTTTAATTCATCTTGGTTTTTAGCCAGTGGCATACACCAAACTTCGCCATTTTGAATAGATAAAATATCTTTAATCTCAGCTAAATCCCTAGATGTGCTTACAAATTTATAAAAGCAATCAGCATTATTAAATAGCGATTTTAATGCCTTTTTATTAACCCTTTTGTGTAGTGGCTCACCGCTTATAGATAGCTTTACGCTCACTGCGAAGGTGCATTTTTTATAAATTGGAAATTTAGTAAAATCAATCTCAATCGTGCCATTTGTCTCAAACTGAATGCTAAATCCAACGCTAAAAGCATATTCAAGAAATTTTAGCAGATCTCTATCACTATGGTATAAAAGTGGCTCTCCGCCAGTTATAACGATCAAAGGCTTATGCTTTAGGCTAAAAAGAAGACTACTTAAACGCTCAAAATCAAATTTCTCATAATTAAAATGCGATGATTGCGCTGCTCTAATGGTATCACAACCTAGCAAAATCTCTCCACTCTTAGGCGATATAAGCTTAGAGCCAAAGCCTTGACATTTTAGATTACAACCACCAAGACGGATAAAAAAGGCGTTTTTACCTTGGAATTTACCCTCTCCTTGAATAGAGTTAAAATACTCGACAACCTCAACCATCTCTAACCACCAGTTTGATAAAATGCCCTACTTGAGATCTCGCCTTTGCCATCATTTTCCCATTTATTCTTCTCTGGCTTTGCCTCTAGGACATCTTTTAAAATTTGCTTAGCCTTATCATAATCTCCACTTCTCATAGCCTCTTTTATACTCTTTCCATCTTCATAGTATAAACATGGTATCAAAAGCCCATCAGCACTTAATCTAAGCCTATTACAACTAGCACAAAAATCATGCTTATGCGGATCGATAATGCCAAATTTATACCCATCGCTAGTCTCAAATAGGCTTGATGGGCTATTTGGGCTTTTGGTAATCTCTTTTATGCTATATTTTTTAGATAAAATATCTAAAATATCATCCTTTCTAAGCCCCTTTAAATCGCTACTGGCGTGAGTATTTTCCATAAATTCAATATATCTAATTTGTGCGTTTTTACTCCTAGCAAACTCCAAAAGATCTATAATCTCATTATCATTTATCCCTTTAAGCACAACGCTATTTAGCTTTATCCCAAATCCCTCTTTTACAGCCTCATTAATTCCATCTAAAACTTGATTTAAAACATCTTTTCTAGCTATGAAATTTGCCTTTTTCTCATCTAAAGTATCAAGAGAGATATTTAATCTTTTTAATCCAGATTCTCTTAGCACCTTAGCTTTTTGTTTTAGATAGTATCCATTTGTCGTCATTGCTAGATCAAGATCTGGCTTATAATCATTTATCATTTTTACAAATTTCTCTATATCTCTTCTTACTAAAGGCTCTCCGCCAGTTAATCTAATCTTTTTAACTCCATTATCAAGGCAAATTTTAACAAAATCAAACATCTCTTCATAGCTTAAAATATTACTTCTTCCAATATTATTAAACTCACCATCTTCAGGCATACAATATCTACACTTAAAATTACAAAGCTGGGTTACTGAAATTCGCAAATAATCAATCACTCTGCCAAATTTATCTACTAACATCATATCTCTTTTTTAAATTTCAAAATCATAGTCACCTGCCCCACCCCAAGCTGTAAATCCCTAGCTATGGCCTCTGGAGTCTTACCAGCTCTAAACATCTCAACAACCCTATTTTCATTATTTGCCTCAAAGCTTGGCGGAGTGATCTTGCCTATGCTTTTAGTGCGTTCTTCTAGACTATAAAGTCTCTCTTGTTGCTCATCTTTTATCTCATTTACGGCTTGTTCTATGATATGGACATTTTGTAAGATTGGGGAGATTTTCTGCGTTAATCCTTCGCTGATTTTTAGCTCAATTTGGCTATTTATCTCATTCATATCTATCTCATTTTGTATAATTGGCCCAGCGGTTGGGATCTCTTTTATCTGCCTTTTTAGCTGATAATTCTCCTTAATAAGCCCCTCTATAGCCAACTCAAATTTAGAAAATTTCGCATTTATCTGCTTATCCCTTAGCCAAAAAATTGCCCCAAAAACGCCTAAAAGCAGTATAAAAGCGATGTAAAGTAATATCTCATTGCTCACTATTTTTTGCCTTTCTTATCTCTAATCTATCACTCTCAGCCACAAAGGCATTCCACTCTTTTTCATTCCCTCTTGATACTTTTAAAATTTTTGCACATTTTGGCGTAACGGCTTTAAAATATATCAAAACTTCACGCTTTATAAATAGTGGTAAATTCACTCTAGCGAAGTAAATCACCCCAACTTCTAAACACTCATCATCAAACTCAAATCCCTCATACCCAATCTTGCTTGTTTGGTGGTGAAATTTAAGTGGCTTTGGTGGATTATGCTGATTTTTAATAATATTTGACAATTCATCTACTTTTTTATAAAGCTCCACAAGCAATTTTATTGTAAGCGGATCGCTATTCTCACCTTCTCCACGCACCTTTTCATGGCTAAGCCACTCATCTATACTACTTCTACTTTGGTTAAATTCAGCCTCGTATCCATACTCTTCATCAGGCTCAAAGCTAATCTCAACTCTCCCATTAATTAATCTAAAATCTACCATAAACTCACCAATACAAAAATAAAAAATATTATCCCCAAATAGCCATTAAGAGTAAAAAATGCCCTATCTATCTTACTAAAATCACGCCTAACAATCCTATGCTCAAAGTATAAAATCACCCCACTTACAACCACGCCTAAAAATGCTATAAATCCAAGATTAGCACTAATTACAAATAGCAACCAAAAAAGTATAGTTAAAAAATGAAAAATCCCACAAATAAACATAGAGGCCTTTGCTCCATAAATGCTAGGAATACTAAATAATTCCATCTTTTTATCATACTCCATATCTTGAAGTGAGTATAAAATATCAAATCCAGCCACCCAAAATACAACCCCAAATGAGAGCAAAAGCACCCACAAAGGCACTTCAGCCAACACAGCAATCGCCCCAGCAATCGGCGAAAGTCCAAGGCAAACTCCAAGCATAATATGCGCTAAAGCTGAAAATCTCTTAAAATATGAATAAGCACCAAGAAGTGCTAAAATCACAAAGCTAAGCCAAAAAGCAAGAGAATTGATAAAATACGCCACAATCACAAAAATAAGAGCATTAATCCAGATAAAAATCAATAAATTCCCACTACCAATTCTACCATCTACGCTTGGGCGAGAGGCGCATCTGGGATTATCTTTATCAATATCTCTATCTAGATATCGGTTTGCTGCCATAGCAAAATTCCTAGCACTCACAGCACACAAAAGACCTAAAATCAATAGCTCCCAGCCAAACCATATTGAGTCATTCGCACTTTTAGATGCCACAATCATCGCTACAAATATAAACGGCAAGGCAAAAATAGAGTGCTTAAACACGATTAATTCATTAATATCTTTTAAAATTTGTATAAATTTTGCCATATTTTTCCTTTTAAGGTTTGTATTTTAGCGAAATTTATCTAAATTTTGATTGATAAAATAGTGATTTTAAGCATATTAGGGCATTGGTTTGGATAAAATATCAAAAATTAAAGAGTGTGAAATGTTTTATCAATTTGCCATCATAGGCACCACCGCAAGTGGTAAAAGCGACCTAGCTATCAATGTAGCACAGAGATTAAATGCGGTGATTTTAAGCCTTGATTCTTTATGTTTATACAAAGAGATAGATATAGCAAGTGCTAAGCCTAAAAAAGATGAATTAGAGCTTATAAGGCACTTTGGGATTAATCTTGTTAGCCCTGATATGGAGTTTTGCGTGGGGGATTTTATCAATGAGTATAATCACGCTTTAGCCTATGCAAAAAGCCAAAATATCCCACTTATCATAACCGGCGGAAGTGGATTTTATCTCAAATCTATGTTAAGTGGCTTAGCACCAAAAATTGAGCCAATAAAGATTGAGATAAGTGATGATGAAATTTGGGATTTGGCAATGAAAATTGATAGGGAATTTTGTGCTAAATTTAGCAAAAATGATAAATTTAGACTACGCAAATGGTATCAAATTTACGCTCAAACTAGTAATATTCCATCTCAATGGCTACGCCTTAATACTGGTGAGCCAGTTATTAAAAATTTAACTATTTTTGAGCTTGTATGGGATAAATTTGAGTTAATAGAACGCATAAAAATTCGCACCAAAAATATGCTTAAAAATGGCTTAATAGATGAGGCAAAGGATCTATTTAAACGCTATAATAGTGCGTTAAAACCGCTAAATTCCATAGGTCTTAAAGAGACTAAAGAGTATCTTGATGGAAAAATAGATATAGATGAGCTTAGCAATTTAATCACAATCCACACAACGCAATTAGCCAAACGACAAAGAACTTTTAATAAAAGCTTTAACTCTATAAAAATTGATGGTAAAAATTTAAATTTAGATAATTTTTTAGCTCAAATATCAAATTCCATCAACTAATCTTTTTTGCTCATTACATAGGGCTTTCCACTGACTATCTTGAGCGATATTTAAACACTCATTTATATAGGGGGTAGCGGCTTTTGGGTTGTTTTGCGAGATCTCTATTTGCGCAATTGTATGCAAGGCTCTAGCTCTATTTTGTGGTTTTAAATTTCTATTTAAGAGATCTAAAACCATATTTTTAGCCTCTAATAGCTCCGAGTCCGCCACTAAATTATCAATATATATAAAATTTGCCTCTGGGCTAAATGTATCGATATTTAACTTAGTTTGTAGATCCAAAACTTTTTTTGAGTAGTTTTTAGCTAGTTTATTACCCTTATCATTAGCATAAATCATAGCAGCGTCATAAGCTTCAATCAGCATAATATCAATACCCTTATTATCCTCCACAGCCCTTAATGCCAAGGTGGCTTCATCAAATCTATCTAATTTTAAAAGTGAGTAAAATCTATATATTATAGCCTCGCTTGGATCGCTATATGGCACCTTACTAGCAAGCTCTACAGCCTTAAAACTACTATCTATAGCAGCAATAAATTGAGATAGTTTATAATTAATCTTAGTTAAATTATTTAGCCAAACAACTCTATTATTTAAATTTGGATCATTTATATTTTCATTAGCTAAGTTATAGGCTTGCGTGTATCGTTTTGTTCTATAATAGCAGTTAAATAATTTGAATTTATCTACTATTTGATTCTCTATTTCATACTTATCTACTAAACCAACCACATCTAAACAATCCAAATTTTGGTTATATCTATTTGCTAGATTTAAAGCAGAAGTATTCATCATATCAGTAATATCACTTTGATTTAAATCAACTATTAGGCTATTTAAATTTAAAATATCATTATATCTTTTCTCATCAAAGCTAAGCTTTACTTCTGCGATGAGAGCTATTTTGGCTAGTTCTTGTCCTTGGTATTTATCTAATAATTTATTATAATGCGCATGCTTCTCATCGCTACTCATATCTGGCATATCAAAAAATAGACGATCAAGTGCATACTCTATCTCGCTACTAAATTCATTATCTGGGAATTCTTGCTTATACTTTTGTAAATACTCATATGAGCTTACTGGTTCTACTCCACGCACTAGCGTAGTCCCAAGGCGTCTAAGACTAATCTCATAATATCCATCATGAAGATGAGAATCATCAAAAACTACTTTATAAATCTTAGCCGCTGTATCAAATAGATTATTCACCCTTAGCTCATCAGCAACCTCCATACTATAGCCCTTATCGTTTATAATATATTTGGGATTTGCCACTACGACCTTGTCTATATACTGGGCTGCTTCAGAAAATCTTTGTTGCGATAGGTAAATTTTAACTAATTTAAATGATGCCTCACTAGCCACATCAACATCATTTGAGCTATATAAAACATCTTCGTAAAATCTCATTGCGTCATTTAATTTGCCACGAGATACTAGATGATCAGCATAGCCTATTATAGCACGATTTGTCCATGTATCATTGCTGTGTTCGGTCATTAAAATATCTAATATATACTCCGCATCATCAAATAGATCGCTACTAAGATTTGCCATCATATTAATATATAAAATTTCTGGATAATTCCTATCTGAGCCATTAAATCTCATCCAAACCTTAGCTAACTCAATTATATTTGAGTTCATCTTTTGTATAGCTTGATACTGGGTTTCTTCTTTGATTAGCTTATCCATAGAGCGAATTTGGTATAATAAAAACTCCCCTAAAAATATACTATCAGGGTGGGATTTCATAGCTTTTTGACTCTCAAATATCACCTCTTTATAATTTTGCCGTTCATAGTTTCTCTTTATCAAAAGATAGATACCCATATCCCCATTTTCATTATAAGTAATTGGCTCTTTATTTAAATCCAACGCACCGACGCTTGGGCGAAGTAAATTTGGATATTTGATAGGAAACTCAATCCCATTAATATAACTTGTATCTAGCTCATTTAACTGCTTATTTATATTGATTGTAAAGTGCTTAGAGCGATTAGATTTATTGGCTTTAGAGTTTTGTGAGTCAAAAAGTCTATTATTAGCATTAAATATTCTAGAAGTGATTTTAGGCTCAATTATTACCACAAATCCATCATCTAAAGGATGAAAGCTAATCTTAGCAAATGGCAAATCTTGGTTTTTTAAATTCTGATTTAATTTAGTAAATACCTTACAACTATATATCTTATTCTCTTCGCTATTACGCTCATCACATATCATCTCCTTATCATCTTGAAGATGTATTATATAGTAGGGATTGCCACTATGCTTTCCACTATTAATGCTAAATGTAAAGGCATTTAAACAAGAGCAAAAAAATATGAAAAAAACTAAATATCTCATAACTTTAATTATATCATAAATAAATTGAGCTTAGACTCGAGCGTGGGCTGATTTTTAAATCATTTAAATTTATAAAATTTCCCTTTTGGTATTTTTCTACACCAGCCCTTGCTATCATAACTGCGTTATCGCTACAAAACTCCATAGGAGCAAGGAGCAAACTCATATCAAATTTATCACAAATCTCAAGCAATCTACCTCTTAAATATTTATTTGCACTCGCTCCACCTACAACGCCTAAGCTACTAAATTTTCTTTGATTACAAATCTTACTAAGCTTATCTATTATATGCTCACAAGCAGCCCTTTGAAACCCAAATGCTATATCAGCAAAATCCTTATTGCCATTTATTAAGCTTTTTTCTATCTCTATTCTAACTTGATTTTTCAACCCAGAAAAGCTATATTCCAAACGGCTATCTCCCTTTAATGGAATAGTAAATTTATATCTATCTTTAGTGGATTTTGTAGCTAAATTCTCTATAGCCACCCCACCAGGATAGCCAAGCCCCATCATCTTAGCCACCTTATCAAAGCTCTCACCAAAACTATCATCGCTAGTTGCCACAAGCACAGCGATATCGCCATTTTCATTGATATCTAAAACCATAGTATGACCACCACTTACTAAAAGCACTCCAAGAGGCAACCTTGCAGGAGAGTTTAAAAATAGCGAGTATATATGACCAACTAGGTGATTTATCTCAATAAGCGGTAGCTTCAAAGCGATACTTAAAGCCTTCGCCACGCTAACACCGCTAACAAGGCTAACGCTAAGCCCTGGGCTATTTGTTACAGCAATGGCTTTAATATCCTTAAAATATGGCTTAATCTCTTTAATTAAATTTGGTAAAGCAGCAGTATGAAGTCTTGCAGCTAATTCAGGAACCACACCGCCATATTTGCTATGTTCTAACTCTTGGGTTATCTTTTTATGATAAATAAGATCTAAATTCAACCCCATAAGCGCTATAGAGCTATCATCACAGCTACTTTCAATCCCTAATATCACTTAGCAAACTCCACTAAAATCATACCAATAAATTTATCTTTACCATCGCACATTTCATAGAATTCAACCCTATAAATTTGCTCCTTTTTATCCATTGAAAAGCGTGATTTTATCATATCTTTGGTTATTTTAATACCGCTTTCATCTGATATAGTGGTGCCATATCCGATTATATTTGCCCTTACTCCATCTTTTGGCATAATCATAAAACTACTATCGACTACAATTTTTTGACCAAGTTTAACAAATTTAGGCTCATCATCATCAATTCTAATGCCAATCTCATCAATCAAATTTGAGTATTCAAAAAACTCAGGAGTAAATCTAGTGATAATATTATTGCCATAGTGGATATTATAAATACCTTGAGTTTTTGTAAGTGCTACAAGAGCATTATCACAATCAAAATCAAGCTTACCATCGCTAGAAAGCGGGATATATCCTAGCCTAGATTTTGGCAAATAAAATAGAAATTTACCGCACACAAGCACGGATAAATCCTCATCTAAGGCCTTTTTAACTCCTTGTGGGGTTAGCTCAAAATCGCGTTTAAACTCTATCCCAGCTAACTTTAAATACTCCTCAACTGCGATTAAATGATAATATACCCTCTCATTAATTGGCAAGCTCTTACTAGCCTCATTTGCATATGCGGATTTGCCATTTTTTATCGCAAAATATGATAAGCTCTTTAACATCTCTTTATCCCCATCAGAGGTGCGGGTGTTGCGAAGATGATACTTATGCTTAGGGTCTAAAATCTTGCTATTTAATCTATCTACTACTTTATTGGCATTTTGTTCTAAATCGCCATATAACGCACCATCAAGGGTGGATTGATCGATAATAACTATATTTCCCCAGCGATTTGGATTCATCATTTGGTTTATATATTTTGGGCGATAAAATCCACTTCCATCATGTAAATTCACAAGCATACTAATATTTGGTTGTAAGACTAAGGATTTAATCTGCTCTACAACATCTTTTTCTGGATCTTTATCTGAAATTTTATCAAATTTTCTATTCATATCCCCATTTACACCGCGAGATTTTTTCAAAATACTTGGCATATTTAAATTTGGGACTACATATAAAGAGCCAGATATAATCTCATATTTTCTAGCAAGTAAATTCGCTGACATAAAACCACCTGGCTCATCGCCTTGAATTCCGCCAGTTACAAGCACGGTATTATTATCATCAACCCCAAGTTTTATCAAAGAAAACTCGCCATAAGCATAACTAGAAAAGATAAAAATGGTCAAAAATATAGTAAGATTACGCAATACAATTTCCTTATAATTTTCTCATAATTTTAATAATTTTTTGTTAAGAATTGGTAAAATCTAGGTATTATATCTAATTTTGATATAATCTTTTACCTTTTTATTTATCTCAACTACGCTCTCTAAGCTATCTAATCTAAAGCTACTAAATTTATCCAAAGCATCAAAAATCGCATCGCTAATGGAGTTAAATTTAACCTTCTTACTCAAAAATCCAGCCACAATCTCATCATTAGCCGCATTTATAATAGCACCAATTTTAGGATTTTTTAATAACTCATCTTTTAAGCTAAATGCTCTATATCTATTTAAATCAACCAGTTCAAAAGTTATATTTTGTAAGGCTTGAATATCTAAATTCTCAATTATCCTTTGATTGCTAAGACCAATGGCATGAGCTATGGCTAATCTCATATCTGGCTTTGAGATATGAGCTGTCGTGGAGCCATCTTTGAACTCGATTAATGCGTGGATTAGAGATTTTGTCTCTATATAGGCATCTATATTTTTACATCCATAAAGCCAAAATGCCTCAATAACCTCAAATAGCTTATTTACCATCGTGGCACTATCGATGGTAATCTTTGCCCCCATATTCCAATTTGGGTGCTTTAGGGCATCTTCTACACTTACATCTTTTAATGTAGTAATATCGCGATTATAAAACGCCCCACCACTTGCTGTGATAATCAATCTATGGATTTTAGGGCGATCTTTTAATAGAAATTTAAGCCCAAAATGCTCACTATCAATTGGAGTGATTTTTGCACAATCTAAAAATTGCCCACCTACTACAAGGCTCTCTTTATTTGCTAAGGCTAAATCAAATCCAAGCTTTAAAGCTAGCACACTAGGAGTTAATCCATCAAATCCTACAAAAGCATTTATAAGCTTTGTGCTTCCAATTTCATCACTACACGCCTTTAAAAAGCTCTCTATTCCATCATTTTTGCTAAAGACAAATTTATGATTAACCAAAGGTTTTAAGCTATCATCATCTATATATACTAATTTTGGAGCAAACTCTTTAATTTGCGAATTTAAAACCTTTAAATTACTTTTACAAGCTAAGGCTTCTACTTTTAAATTATGCTCTCTAGCTAATCTCAAAGCATTTAAACCGATACTCCCGCTACTACCAAGAACTATCATATAAGCACCATATACATCGCTAAAACACCAAATAAATATCCATCAATTCTATCTAAAATTCCACCTTGCTCTCCAAGTAGCACTCCGCTATCTTTAACGCCAGCTAAACGCTTTAAATAGCTCTCAAACAGATCGCCAAATATACCAAAAATCACAACCCCAACACTACATAAAACAACGATAATAAAAGCAATATCCATTAAAAATAGCCCAGATACTATCCCAAAAATTATACCTATAATCAATCCGCCACATACCCCCTCAAGCGTCTTATTTGGGCTTGATGGGCTAAAACTTCTCTTACCAAAAAATTTTCCCACAAAATACGCCCCACTATCACTAGCAATAATAGTAAAAATCAGCCAAAATAACGCCGAAACACCATAACTTTGATATATCGCAAATAGTATAAAAATAGGCGCAACTGGATAGATGAAAGGCAAAATAAGCTTTAAATTCTCATTTTTAGAATATGCTAAAACACTAGCTACCACAACTAAATTTAAGATAATAATCTTAAAAACATCTTGTATCCCACCAACAAATGGAAGCAAGGTAAAAAACACCACCGCAATCACAACTATAGACTTTTGTTTAAGATTATAAAGATTTAAGCTCTCTAGCACCGCTAAAGCTAAAATAGCACCAAAAATTATGAAATTGAGCCAAAAAATATCTAGCACCGCTATAACCAAAAACGCCACAAATAAGGCTATGCCAACCATAATTCTATTTCTCATAAAACCTTCCTTAAAAGCTGTGATTTTATCTAATTTTAGCTAAAATTAAACCAAATTTATTCTATAAATTTAAAAACACTTTGACGCTTATTATGTAGATCAAAATATTTTATCTCCACCTTTCCAGCCATATTTGGCAGCCTACACTGCAACGCCCATTGACGCACCACTCTATCTAAAGGGTTTTTTATCCCATCTATACGGCAACTATCTATAATCTGCCCTTCAAAGCTTACTTGAACGCTATTTGTATCACTTCCATATATATAAGCCCCCATTGCTCCACGCTTTGCGACCACTATATCAATCTTAGAGATACTCCCTGCGTTTAAAACCACACAAAAAATCGCTAAAATAAAAATTCTCATCTCACACCACTATATCAAGCTTTTGAAATTTAACATCTTCGCTATCATCATCTACCTCATCATCGCTGCGTTTACGCTTATGATTTTGCTCGTTTAAATCCTCTTTTTGCGTCTGCTTTTCATGCTCATTTTCTGGATCAATTTTATAGGTCTCTTCAGTGGGGCGAACCTCTTCTACCTCTTTTTTCTTTTCAGCCGAAGCTGCGGCATTCATCGCCATTTGCATATCTAATTTTGATTGGAAATCACTTTGAACTGAAGCTGCTGCAGGAGTATTTTGATTGACATAAATCGCATTTGAGATGGGGCTGATTGCCATAATTTTCCTTTTTATTTTGCATATTTTACCAAGTAAATCGGCAAATTTAATAATATTTGCAAATTTAAACAATAAATATAGCTATTAATTAATAAAAAAATGTTAATATTTATGCCAACTCATTAAAAGGAAAAATATGAAAATAGTATGTTTAGATGCTAATACCTTGGGTAATGATGTGGATTTAAAGAGCATATTTGGCAAATTTGGGGAGTTTATCAGCTATGATATGACTGATGAAAATCAGACTATAGATAGACTTCAAGGTGCTGATATTGTGCTAACAAATAAGGTTTTAATCACAAAAGATGTAATTACAAAAACAAATTTAAAATTAATTTGCGTTACGGCAACTGGTGTAAATAATATAGATTTAGAAGCGGCTAAAAATGCAAATATAGTAGTAAAAAATGTCGCTGGCTACTCCACTAATAGCGTAGTCCAACAAACTTTTGCTAATATTTTAGCCATTAGAAATAGCACAAGCTACTATGAAAATTATGGTAAAAGTAGCGATGGCTGGGCTAAAAGTCCGATATTTGTAAATTTAGATAGACCAATATTTGAGCTTAGTAATAAGAAATTTTGCGTTGTTGGTCTTGGAACGATTGGTCTTGAAGTGGCTAAGGTAGCACAAGCCTTTGGTTGTGAAGTCTGCTACTACTCAACAAGCAATAATAACTCAAATCCAAATTTCAAAAGAGTTAGCTTTAAAGAGGTTTTAAAATGCGATATAATCAGCATTCACGCACCACTTAATGAGAATACAAAAAATCTTTTTAATGCTAAGGCTTTAGATGAGTTAAAAGATGGAGCAATGCTCGTAAATAGCGGTCGTGGCGGGATCGTTGATGAGGAAAAAATCGCAAATTTAATCGATGAGCGTAAGATTTATTTTATCACTGATGTGCTTGAAAAAGAGCCAATTAGAGCTAATCACCCTTTATTAAAAGTCAAAAATAAAGATAGATTGATGATTACTCCGCATATTGCTTGGGCTAGTGTGGAGGCTAGAAAAAAACTAATTGAGCTAAGTGCTAAAAATATAGAAGATTTCTTAAAGGGGTGAAAATGGCTGATGAGCATAGCTTTGATATAAGTGCAAGTGTCAATATGATGGAGGTCAAAAATGCCCTCGAAACGGCTAAAAAAGAGGTGGCTAATAGATTTGACTTTAAGGGTTTAAAGGCTGAAATTGAGCTAAATGAAAAGGATAAAACCATAACTCTCATTAGCTCAAGCGATTCTAAAATTGAAGCGTTAAAAGATATTGTAATAAGCAAACTTATAAAGCGAGAAATTCCGCCAGTAGCACTAAGCCAAAAGAGCGTAGAAAACGCAAGTGGTGGTAATATTAAATCTATTTTAAAGCTAAATGATACCCTTGATAGCGATAACGCTAAAAAGATCACAAAAGCCATAAAAGATTCTAAAATCAAAGTAAATGCGTCTATTAGAGGTGATGAGATTAGGGTTGTTAGCAAATCAATTGATGAGTTACAAAATACAATTAAGCTTGTAAAAGAGCTAAATTTAGAGCTTCCACTAAGCTTTAAAAATCTAAAATAAAGGAGTAAATAATGAAATTTAAAAAACTTTTCTTAGCATTTTCTTTGCTACTTGCTGTTGGTGCAAACGCAATTACTGAAGGCAAAGAGTATATAAAACTACCAAAACAGGCTGAATTTAATAATGCACAAAATAGCGTTATTGAGATCTTTAGCTATGGGTGCATTCACTGCTATAATCACTTCAAAAATGGCACGCTTAAATTTGTATCTGAAATGTTACCAGATCTTAAATATGATGAGTGGCAAGTGCATCAAATGGGTGTATTTGGCTTTGAGATGAGCGATGTTTTAGGCTATGCTAAAAGCCTAGATGAGAAAAATGGTGTAAGCACTCTAAGTGCAAAATCAAATTTTCACCAAGTTTTAAAAGGCTTTTTTGAAGATGCTTTTGTAAATAAAAAATCATATAAAAATGGCGAAGAATTCTATCAAAGAGCCGCAAGTATCCTAAAAGCAAATGGCGTCCAAAATGCTAGTGTAAAAACCATAATAGACTACGCTAACTCAAAAGATGGCAAAGCCTATGCCAAGCTAACCTCTCAAGCTCTAGAAGTGGCTAAAATCAGTGGAACTCCAGGCTTTGTAGTAAATGGCAAATACTTAATCAATATCGAACATGTAAATAGTCAAGAGGAGCTAGTAGAGATAATCTCTGAAATAATCAAGCTAAAATAGTATTAAATTTTTAAATCTCTGCTATAATTTGCAGTTTAAATAAATTTAAAGAGTTATAGCAGATGAAATCTCTATTTTTAATCCAAAATTTAGTTATCAAATATGCTAAATTTTCTCTAAATAAATCCTTAAAATCTCAACTAAATTTAGATCTTTTACCAAATTACCAGACCAAAACCCCAGACCCAAATATAAACTATATGCTATATGCTCATGTGCCATTTTGCCATACTTTTTGTCCATATTGCTCATTTCACAAATATGCTTATGATGAGAGCTTGGCTAAGGAGTATTTTAAAAATTTGCGTTTAGAGATGGAGCAAATTTATAAATTAGGATACAAATTCAACTCTATGTATGTAGGTGGCGGGACAACTTTAATAAACGAAAGTGAGCTTATAAAAACACTTGAGCTAGCCAAAAAGCTATTTAATATAGATGAAATTTCATGCGAAAGCGACCCAAATCACATTGAAATTCAAAATCTCAATCGTTTTAAAGGGTTAATTAAGCGTCTAAGTATTGGGGTGCAAAGCTTTAATGATGAGATTTTAAAAAAAGTTGGAAGGTATGATAAATTTGGCTCAAGCCAAACTCTAATCACAAAGCTAAAAAACGCTATTAATGTATTGCCAATTACTAGCATTGATCTGATATTTAACTTCCCAAATCAAACAAAAGATATGTTAATTAATGATATAAATTTAGCCAAAAGCATTGACGCAGACCAAATCACATTCTACCCACTGATGAAATCTAGTCTTACAAAAGACAAAATCGCCTCTGCTCTTGGCCTAAGTAAAAATGACAATGAGTATGAGTTTTACACCATTATAGAAGAGAGTTTTAAAGATTATTATAAGAGTAATGCGTGGTCATATGCTAAAAAGAAATTAGCCTTAAATGATGAGTATGTCAGCTCAAAGCACGAGTATCTAGGGATAGGAAGTGGTGGATTTGGCTTTGGAGCTTTTTATAAATGCTTTTAACCTAAATGAGTATAATAGCAAAATTCAAAACCACCAAAGCTCCATAATCGCAAATTGTAAATTTAATAAAAAAGAGCGGATAAAATACCTATTTTTAACTGAAATTTTTAGCGGTTTTATCGATATTTCAAAATTTAATCAAACAAACAATACAGATCTTTTAAAAATGCTAAATATAGAATTAAAATTATTAAAACTAATTAAAGCTATTAAAATTCAAAATAATATAATCCAATCAACCCAATTTGGCAGATATTTGTGGCTTAGCTTGATGAAGGAGTTTTACACTGGAATGGATAGAGTAAGAGCTATTTTCAAAGATGATAGCAAGATCAAAAATAGCTCTAAAATAAATATAATGAAAACACAAATTTAAGACTATTTTTGGATATATTTTATATTTGCTTTTGCCTTTAACTTGTTAAAATAATCCATCATAGCAGCCTCTCTTTCTTGCTCTATCATCGCATTTACCACGGATTGTTCCACAGCTTCAAATGGCGGTAAAACTGATCCGTTTTTAGATATGATATAAAATCTCTCTAACCCAACAGGGCTTTCTAAAATAGGAGTAAATTCGCCATTTTGAGTGTTATTAAAGATATATATAAGATTTGGAGCGATCTTAGATGAGCTTAAATTTAAATGCTCCTTTTTCACCCCTTTAATATCTGCTTTATAATCCTTAGCTTGTAAATTTAACGCTTCATTATCATTAGAGATATAGCGAATCAAGCTAATACTATCAAAACGCAAAAACATCCCCGCATTATTCTCATAAAATCTCCTAGCATTTTGCGGGGTGATATTTTGGTTTGGAGCATTTAAAATACTCGCATAAAGCTTCTCTTTTTTTATCGAAATTTGCATATCCTCTCTAAGCTGCTCATCGCTCGTGCCTCTTGATTTTACCACAGATTTAAAGCTATTAACACTCATATTATTAGCTGCGGCTAATTGAGCAATTTTTTGATCTATTTCAAATTCGCTCACGGTGATATTTAATTTTTTTACTTGAGCTAGTTCTAATTTATCTCTTATTAATAAATTTAACGCCTCATCTTTATTTAATTTTGTTTTATTCATCACGCTATTTAGCTCATAGGTAGTAATTGGCTCATTATCCACAGTCGCAACTAGCCCACCTACATATCTAGCACTAGCATTAAGGGCTAAAAATAGCAAAGCAAAAATTAAATTTTTTATCATAATCAAACCTTTATTAAAGCAAATTTGAGCTAAAATTATATCCAAATTTCAATAAATAATAGGATAATCATAATGATAACTACAAGATTTGCTCCATCTCCAACTGGATTTTTACACATTGGCGGACTTAGAACGGCACTATATAACTATCTTTACGCTCGTAAAAATGGTGGCAAATTTCTTCTTCGCATTGAAGATACCGATCTTAAGCGAAACTCGCAAGAGGCTACAATCGCTATTAGAGAGGCGTTTAATTGGTGTGGGCTAGATTATGATGGAAGCGTAGAGTATCAATCAAAAAGATTTGATATTTATAAAAAATATATTAATCAACTATTAGAAAGTGGCAAAGCCTATAAATGCTACACAACTCAAGATGAGTTAGCAAAGATGAGAGCTGATGCTGAAGCTAAGAAATTAAGACCAAAATATGATGGAAGATATAGAGATTTTACTGGCACTCCACCACAAGGAATTGAGCCTGTAATTCGTATAAAGGCTCCGCTTGATGGAGTGATTGAGTTTAAAGATGGAGTTAAAGGGGATATTAAATTTAATTGTAGCGATATACTAGATGATTTTATCATCGCTAGAAGTGATGGGTCGCCTACATATAATTTTTGTGTAGTTATAGATGATGCACTTATGGGGGTTTCGCATATCATTAGGGGGGACGATCATCTAAGCAACACTCCAAAGCAAATTATCTTATATGAGGCTCTTGGGTTTGAAATTCCGCAGTTTTTCCATGTGGCTATGATAAATGGAAGTGATGGGGCTAAACTAAGCAAAAGGCACGGGGCTACTGATGTTATGGAGTATAAAAATATGGGTTATTTGCCTGAAGCACTTTTAAATTTCCTTGTGCGTTTAGGCTGGAGCCACGGCGATGATGAGATATTTAGCTTACACCAAATGATAGAGCTATTTGACCCATATAATCTTAGCAAATCAGCCTCTACATACAATCAATCAAAATTAGAGTGGCTAAATGCGCACTATATAAAATCATTGCCATTTGAGAGACTTGCAGATGATATGCTATATTTTGGGATAGATTTTAGAGCTATTAATAAAGGTCAAATGCTCCTAGATTTGCTAAGGGAGCGTTCAAAAACTCTCTTAGAACTAAAAGCTTCGGCTCTTGCTATCATCAATCAACCAACAGATTATGACCAAAATGCTGTGAAAAAATTTATAAATGATGATAATAAATTACTTTTAAGCCAATTTGCTGATTTTATTAAAAGCCAAGAGATGGACGCTAAGGCTATAGAAGAGATGGTAAATGAATTTTTAGCCAAAAAAGAGAGAAAATTAAAAGATCTAGCCCAGCCAATCAGAATCGCAATAACAGGCGGTGCAGTAAGCCCTAGTATATTTGAAGTTATTGAATTTATCGGACTCGATGAGTTAAAATTAAGAATACAAAACTTCCTAAAATCACTATAGACAAAGCTAGAGTTAAAAGCTCTAGCTTTTTAAAAATAGCCAAATTTACCGCTTAATTTACAAAAAGTAACACCTAAATAATAAATTTTATCTATTATTAAAATATTTACCTCCTATCAAATAAATTTAGGTTATAATTAAATATTATTTAAAAATTTAAAGTTAAATTTAAGGAAATACCATGAGTTTAAAGCAAAAAGCTCTTGACTATCATATAGGTGGCAAGATAGAAATCAATGTCAAAAAACCTTGCGTTAGCGCTGAAGACCTTAGCCTAGCATACTCTCCTGGCGTGGCTGAACCTTGTATAGAGATAGAGTCAAGCAACGAATTAGCCTACAAATACACAAACAAAGGCAATCTAGTAGCCGTAATCACAGATAGCACGGCGGTTTTAGGCCTTGGTGATATCGGTGCTATCGCTGGAAAACCTGTTATGGAGGGCAAATCTGTTTTATTTAAAAAATTTGCCAATGTAGATGCCTTTGATATCGAACTTGATGAGAAAGACCCAGATAAGATAGTTGAAATTTGTAAAGCTCTAGCCCCAACTTTTGGTGGTATAAACTTAGAAGATATCGCCGCACCAAAATGCTTTTACATAGAGAAAAAACTTCAAGAAAGCGTAAATATCCCTGTAATGCACGATGATCAGCACGGCACAGCCATCATCACAACGGCGGGATTATTAAATGCTTTAGAGATAAATGGCAAGGATATTAGCAAGATCAAAGTCGTAGTAAGCGGTAGTGGAGCAGCCGGAATAGCGTGTGCGAAAATGTATCAAAGCGTAGGCGTTAAAAATATAATTATGTGCGATAGCAAGGGTGTTATCCACTCAAAAAGAGATGATTTAACCGAGCAAAAAATGGAATTTGCCATAGATACAGATGATAGAACTTTGAGCGATGCTTTAAGGGGTGCTGATATGTTTTTAGGCCTCTCCAAAGCCAAACTTCTAACCGCTAAAATGGTCAAAAGCATGGCAAATAATCCTATAATCTTCGCTCTAGCCAATCCAGAGCCAGAGATCAGACCAGAGATCGCTCATGAGATTAGAGATGATATCATCATCGGTACAGGCAGAAGCGACTATCCAAATCAGGTAAATAATGTCTTAGGATTTCCATTTATATTTCGTGGTGCGCTCGATGTAAGAGCGACAAAAATCACCGAAAATATGAAAATAGCCGCCGCTATTGCCCTAGCCAAACTAGCCAAAGAGAGTGTCCCTAGCGAAGTTTGTAAAGCTTATAATGTAAGTCAAATTAAATTTGGCAAAGATTACATAATCCCAAAACCATTTGATCCTAGAGTTTTATTCACAGTTGCTCCAGCTGTAGCAAAAGCTGCCGTAGAAGATGGAGTGGCATTGGTAAAAGAGTTTGATGAGGCCTCTTACATACAAAAGCTTAAAAAATTATTTTAATTAAAAAATTAATAATAGCCATCTAAATTTGATGGCTATACTCAAAATAAAATCAAATTTATACAATTTAAATTACTAATTTATAGCTTTTATCAGCTTTTTAGTAAATCAATAGCGTTTAAATAACTGATATTTAAGCCTTTAAATTTGCTAAAAATTTAAATCTTTTTATCGCCTATATAATAACCAAAAAGCTCACTTGAGCCATCTTTTTTCATTAAAATTACTGGATATTTCTCTGGTGCTCCTTGCTCCATTCCAGGACTTCCCATAGGCATACCAGGGGCTGAAATTCCTATCACACCACTGGGTTTATTTTCTAGTAGCCAAACCACAGCACTACTAGGCACATGACCCTCAATAGCATAGCCATCGATAACGCCGGTATGACAACTTTGATACTGAGATTTGATACCTAGACTCTCTTTGATTTTCATAAAATCCTCTTTAGCATAAGAGTTGATTTTATAGCCATTTTTCTCCATATAACTTTCCCAAAGCCCACAACAACCACATGATGGCGACTTATAAACATGGATTAATCTCTCTTGAGCAAACAAAGGTAAAACCAAAGCAAGAGCAAAAATATACTTTTTCACTATTTTTCCTTTTATATCTTGTATAATAATACTTTTTATAATACATAGATACTAAAGCTATTTTAAACCCAAATTCTAAGCGGTTTTGGGTAAAATTTATCCTTATCATCTATTAAATTTATATCATTTTGATTATTTGGCATCAATCTAGTGTAAATTTGATCTACGATTATGGTTTTACCATCGTTTGTTTGGAGTGCAAATTTATTATTTGATAGCTTTTTGATTATCTCCACGCCTAGATCTTTTAGGGATTTTATCTCGATTTGCCCTGTGATTTTATCTTGGATTTTAGCTGCGCTCACCACCAAATCTATATCTTGATTTAGCTCTATTGAAGTGGCGAATTTAGCATTTAAATTTAGCTCCACATCAAAAGCTTTACCGCTATCTTTATAAAGCTCATTTACGATTATCTCTCTTCCGCTGTTAAATTTAAGGGTAAATGTGCCATTTTTATTGATTCTTATAGCTGTTAATGCATCTGTGTTTTTAAGCATATTTGAGGTATTTGCTCTATCTTTTTCAAAGCTATCTTTGACTTTTTGTAGATTGTCTAGGGTGAAGTTAAGTCCGGTTGCTGAGCTAAATTCACGCTCTATAGATAGCATAACGCTAGATTTTACATTTTTATATTTTGCCTTTGTTTCATCATCAAATTCATTTATATAATCATCTCTATTTTTAAGCTCGCTCATATAATCATTATATAAATTCATAAATCTCGTGTATTGTTGATTTTGATAAGAGTTTTTATCGCTATCTCGCCAATAGTACTCTTTGGTTGTTGTATCAAATACATTATTAAAGCCAAAATTTGTAGTATGCGGATAACTCGATAACTCTTCTAATCTATAACTCCCATCAACCCCTTGCTTAGCATAAGCAATCCCAAGTAATCCATTAAAAGCTCCCAAATTTGAATTTATATCTATCCAGCCATCTTCATCAGCTAGTTTTGAAAGCTCGTTTAAGTCATTTTGAGTAAGGCTCTCATATCTTACTTCAGGCTTAAAAATAGAGTATGGATTGTAATCTTTTAGCAATTCTAAAGAGCGTTCATAGCCTTCTATTGTTCCATAATTATCTTTTTGAGCTTCAAGTTTTTTTAAGGCATTGCTCTTGCTATCTATAAAATCTTTTAAATTTATACTATCAACTACTTCGCTAAGTTTTTTGATAATCTCATTTCCATCTTTATCATAAGCTCTTATTTTTAATTTATCAAAGTAGGTGTCATTTTTATCTACAAATCCATTTCCATCACTATCAAATCTAAAAAGTTGTGAATTTGAGCTAAAGCTTCCAACTCCTAATCTATCATTATCTCCAGCTAAATCTAAAAATAGCTCTGCTTTACCAAATTTAGTATCAATTAAATTTGAGTTTGCGTAGGAGTTTAGGTAGTAGGAGTTTGGGATTAAGGGGTTTTGATTTGAGTAGTTATCAGCCTTATAATTCCCAGCATTTGGGCTAAATTTATTTGCGTAGCTGTAGCTTCTGCCAAAACCCAAAGAATGCCATACATCATAGCTTTGGTCAAGCTTTTTACCTAGCATAAAAGATGTCTGTTCTATTATCATATCATCAAGCATTTTTTGCATAAAATATGCTTCATCTTTTACTACGACTTTTTCATCTGTTGTATCATTTTTATTAAGTAAAAACATTTTATCAGCCAAGCTAATCTTTGAGAGCAAATTTATATCAGTATCTTTAGTGATAGCATAATATGCGTTAGTGCCTTCATAATACAATAAATTTTCATTGTCTGAGTATATAATATAATCTTTATATTTTTTGCTTGTTATTGGCTCATTGTTTTTGATACCGATATAGTTTTCGCTCTCATTTTCGCTAATTATATGAAAATTTCTATCAGTTTTATAAATATCGGCTCTTTTTTTAGATATTTCTTCATTTTGCTTTACAATGTCTGCATATTTGTCGAATTTGAAGTTAGTTAAATCTAAATTTGTTTGAAAAGATTTTATATCCATAGGTTATTCCTCTTTGATAACTAGGCTGATTGCTAAACGCAACCAGTCTAAAATATATTAGTATTCTCGAACATCAGCAATAATATAATTATCTGCAACATAAACCCTAAGCTGATTAGCATTAAAATTATTTTGCCCCATAAATAGATCGCCATATACTTTATTTATAAAGTTTATATCCACAACAAGGCTTGTATTTGGTTGAAAAACCGTATTATTGCTAATATCTGTTTTATTCATATCTGCAAACATACCAGTTGAAGCATTCCAAAAGAAATTAGATATCAAATGACTATTCTTTTTTTGATTATAGAATTCTACTGTTTGTTGCATTTTACTTCCGAAATCAATTTTTATACAACCGGAATTTCTTTCATTAATCCCAGTAAGATTTGGTCCAGACTGACAAGATACTTTATTATTTCTAGCTACCCTATGCTCATCTATATCAGCTGGGATAGAAAATCCTTGGTGGCTTCCACTTGCTCTTGAGCTAACTCCATCAAGCGTAGTCCAGCCTACTTCATAGTTTATTCCACTATTGTTAGCTTGTAGATAAACTTTAGTATTTAACGGTATAGCTTGTGGTGTTGATACTGTTTGAGTGCCACCAGTTACCAAGGTAAATGTTACGCTAAGCTTACCATAAGTATCAACAAATACTTTAAAATGCGGTTTGCCACCCATAAATTTTTGAGATCCACCAGCATTTCCTCTTTTTGTATTTATTCTATTGATTAAAACAAATTCATCATCGCTAGATGGATATTGTGTGAAATAAAACCAACCGCCGATGCTATTTAGGGCGTATTGCACTTGAGAATAGTAATCTTCATAGTTACATATCGATGCTTGTTGTGCTATATAATCGCAAGCATAATTTTCACTTTCAGATAAATTTGTTAGAAGTTCGCTTCTAGGCATTGTAGGGTCGTTTTGAACTTTATTATAAGCCAAATAAAATAAAAGTTGTCCGCCACTTGAAACGCTCGTAAGCTCATCTAAATTTGAATCAAATACAAACTGATCTATAGGAAGTGGGGTATAAGAGCGAACACTTAGCTTGGATCTGCTTGGCTTTTTAGTAGAAATTTTACTTAAAATCTCTTTTGGGTTATTTACTTTTTCAAAAGTAAAACTATCTGCTGAAAAAAGAGCAGAAACTAAAAAAATAGTTGCTAAAGCAATTTTTTTCATCAAATCTCCTTTTATTTAAAATATAATCCATAAATCGGCGATAAGAAAAATAGCTTAATATATTTTGATTTATTTTAGATATAATTCCCTACGCTAACACTCAAAAATTAAGCAAATTTAGGATATAATCCATATATTTAATCCAAATATTAAGCCATAAAGGCTACAAATCTCAGTCCTTAAAGACGCTGAAGATAACACACTAATAAAGGGTTTAAATATGCTATTTGGCAAGATTGATTATCTAAATTTGCTTCCATTTCATGTATTTTTAAAGCGCTACCCACTAAGCAATCAAACTAAAAAATCTATTGAATTCAAAAAAGGCACCCCAGCGAAATTATGCGAAGATCTAAGCAAAAGACGAATCGATGCCGCCATCATCTCAAGCATAGAGAGCAGAAATCCAAAATACACAAAACTAAATTTAGGAATATGCGCCAAAGGTGCAGTAAAATCTGTCTTAGCGCGTAAAAATAGCCCCAAAAAACTAGACCCAGCATCTAAGAGTTCAAATATGCTTGGTAAAATTTTGTCGCTTAATGGAGAGATAATAATAGGAGATGAAGCATTAAGACAATATATAAAAGATGGTGGGGATAAATTTTATGATATGGGTGAAATTTGGTATCAAAAAACGGGGCTACCTTTTGTTTTTGGACTATTTTGCTGTAATAAAAATCAAAATTTGTATAAAAAAATTATTAATCAATTCTTAAAGCAAAAAATAAAGATACCAAAATACATACTCAACGAATATTCAAAAAGTAGAAATATCGCTCCAAATATGATTTTATGGTATTTAGAACATATTAGCTATAATATAAAATTTAAGGAAAAACGAGCACTAAAAAAGTTTATTTCACTAGCAAAAAAGTATAATTTTCAGCCATAAAGTGAGTAAATTTGTAACAATACGGACAAAAAATATCCTAACTTTTTCTATATTAAGATTAAATTTAAGATAAATTAAATATAATCCAACTACAAACATTTTCACAATAGGAGTTACGATGTCAGTACATGAGTATATCAACCAAACACTTGAAAATATCAAAAAGTCAAGTCCTGGTCAAACAACATTTTTACAAGCCGCTACAGAGGTTTTACATACTTTAGAACCACTTTTAGAAAAAGAAAAAAAGTATCTTGATCACAAAATCATAGATCGTATTGTAATGCCTGAAAGAACTACGATGTTTAGAGTAACCTATATGAATGACAAAAACGAACCTTGCTCACACTTTGGGTATCGTGTAGAGTTTAACTCTGCTCTTGGCCCATATAAAGGCGGCTTGAGATTTCATCCATCAGTATGCTTAGATATAATCAAATTTCTTGGTTTTGAGCAAATCTTTAAAAATTCACTTACTGGACTTAATATGGGTGGCGGCAAAGGTGGTGCTAATTTCGACCCTAAAGGCAAAAGCGATGGCGAGATTATGAGATTTTGTCAAGCTTTTATGAATGAATTATATAAATTAATCGGCGATGTAAAAGATGTCCCAGCTGGCGATATTGGCGTTGGTGGTCGTGAGATCGGCTATATGTTTGGTCAATATAAAAAATTAACAAATCGCTTTGATGGTGCTTTGACTGGTAAAGGTCTAGACTGGGGCGGTAGCTTAGTAAGGGTAGAGGCTACTGGATATGGCTCAGTATATTTTGCTCAAGAGATGCTTAAAAAACAAAATAGCAGCCTAGAGGGCAAAAAATGCTCAATAAGTGGTGCTGGAAATGTGGCTATATACACAGCTCAAAAGCTATATCAACTTGGCGCACTTCCTATAACAGTAAGCGATTCAACTGGCTTTATATATGATAGCGAAGGTATAGATGTCGAGCTATTAAAACGCATTAAAGAGGTTGAGAGAAAAGGCCTTAGCGAATACGCAGCAGCTAAACCAAGTGCGAAATTTACTCCAGTTAGCGAGTATAAAGCTGGAACAAATGGTATTTGGAGCGTTCCATGTGATGCTGCCTTCCCAAGTGCTACTCAAAATGAGCTAAATTTAGAAGATATTAAAACGCTTTATAATAATGGTTGTAGATTGGTTTGTGAAGGCGCAAATATGCCTAGCACACTTGAAGCTATTGATTTTATGCTAAGCAAAAAAGACTTCTTATTTGGTCCAGCTAAGGCTGCAAACGCTGGTGGCGTGGCTACTAGTGGGCTAGAGATGGCTCAAAATGCAAGCATGCAAAAATGGACTTTTGATGAAGTAGATAGCAAACTTCACCGCATTATGACAAATATCTTTGAAGCTAGTTATGAGACTTCTGTTGAATTTGGAGTGCCAGGCAATCTTGTTCTAGGAGCAAATATCGCTGGATTTAGAAAAGTTGCTGATGCAATGATAGATCAAGGATATGTATAATAGAATTTAGCCGGCTTAATGTCGGCTAGAATTTAATCAATTTAATTATTTTAATTTTACTCCACTACCCTTCTACTAATTATAGGACTAAGCTTAACTAAAATATCATAATTAATAGTCCCAAAAAACTCAGCCCAAATATCAGCATTATCTAATACACATATCCGCTCTCCACCATCAATTGAGCTAAAGCTATCCATAGACATTTTGCCTAAAATTGGATTTCCATTGGCTAATTTTAGCTCTCCATTGCCATTATATCGCAATAACCCATCGCCATAGCCAAGATCATATGTAGCGATATTCATATCATATTTAGCAGTAAATGCGCCACCATAACCTACACTTTGACCAGCATATAAGACTCTTGAGCTTACACGATCGGCATAAAGCTTTAAGACTTTTTTAAGCTCTAGGCTCTCATTAAACCCAAAATATCCAAATTGAGCCATACCAGCACGCACATACTCATCACCTATATCTGAGCTTCTCTCAATCGCAGCTGAGTTGTGAGAGTGAAATATAAGCTCGCCATCAAAAAATTCTTTAATCTTATCTTTAGCTTGTTTGAAATTCTCTTTTTGAACAAAGTAATCCCCACTATGCTCATCGCTAGCTCTAAAATGAGTAAAAGCACCCTTTAATATCAAATTTCGTTTTTTAATAATATTAATAGCAGTTTCAATCTCAGTAATGTCTATACCATTTCTATGCATTAAAGTATCGATGGCAAGATGAATTTGGCTATTTGGTCTTATCTTTTCTAAAGCCCTAAGCTCATTAATAGCATAGATAAACTCGCCATTCTCAGCACCAGTTGGTAAATGAGAAAGCACTATAATGCTCTTAAATAATCTAGATAGTTCCCTTGCTTCAAGCTCACTTTTAACGCAAGCTATTTTGATCCCAAATTCACTAGCGATCTTACCCATCAAAAGCGCCCCATGCCCATAAGCATTGTCTTTTAATACAGCGATGATTCTATCTTTGGAGCCAATTTTATTGGCTATTTGAGTTAGATTGTGTATATAAGCACTCTTTGAGAGTAAAATCTCAGACATTAAAGCTCAAATCAAATTTTTTATATATATGTGGTAGCATCTTTCTTACTGCATAATCATATGCGTAAAACTCTTTATATAAGGCTTTTAAGCTTGGCTCTTTACAAGCATCAAAGTCAAAGGCTGTGCTATTGCCTTGCTTTGGCACACTTGCATCTAAAACATCAAAAAATCTCCCCCTAGCGGCCAAAAACTCTTCAATCTGTTTTTTTACTAGCTCTTTTTCATCCATATTTTACTCCTCTACTAAAATTTTCATCTTATTATCCGCTACTTCTACATATAGAGTTTTATCGCCATTGAACTTATATGAATCGGCTCTATATTTTTCGCTGAAATTTACACGATATATATTTTTATCATCTGTATTTGGGTATGGGGTTATATTGAAGTTTTGGAATTCAATTATTTTACTCTCATTTTTACTAAAAACTCTCTTTTTCATCTGAGTAAATTCAGCCAACTTCATCCCATCAAAACGGCGAAAATCACTATGATAAAATCCTATATATCTATCCAAATCACTCTTAGTCCAAGCATCTTTCCACGCAAAAAGCTGGGCAAATATCACAGCTATATCAAGATTACTAGATTTTGGTTTACCATCTTCGCTTATTATCACGATAGCTGAATTATTTTGCACTATATCTTCAAAAGATTCTAAAATATCATTTTTCATAGCGATACAGCCTTTAGTCTCTAGCTCATTTTCCCTTACATCGCCCTCCATAGGATAGCCATGAATCCATATGCCATAGCCTGTTCTTTTGCGAAGTTTATCATATAAATTTGGGTAAGATAAGCTAAAAGCAACCGGCCCATAATATGTAGTAGGCGGAGTAAATCTGCGTGTTATATCATATACACCAACTGGGGTTTTCAGATCCCCTTCTAATAGCTTTTCGCCCATTAAACCAGTGATTATCTCGCTATTTTTAACCTCTTTTAATTTACCATCTTCATATTGATTTACAGATATATTCTTAGCAGTTTTATCAGCTACTATGATTAATCTGCTTTTATCATCGTGATAGCCATATTTTAGCTCTTTATTTTTTAAGCTATCGCTCCAATACTCCACACTTTGTAAGTTCTTCTCTATCTTATCTTGGACTGCTGATATGCCACCTTTAAGATATAACTCCTCTAACTCCCCACTAAATAAAGATGTTGATACTACTAATAAAAAGAGTAATTTTTTCACTATTTTAACCTTAATTAATTAAATATTTAAGCTTGAAATTATATCAAAATCGGTTGAAAATTAATTTAAATTCTTGTATAATTTAGCTCACTTCAATCAAAAAAGGATAAAATATGTTTAAATATTTATTTACCTCAACTCTAGTTGCACTTAGCGTAAATGCTCAAATTTTAATTACTAATTCATATATCAAAGATACCCCGCCAAATGCGAAAAATAGCGCCGCTTTTATGAGTATAGAAAATCAAGATTCAAAAGATATTGAGCTAATTTCAGCTAGTAGCAATATAAGCAAAGCTACCGAGCTTCACACTCATATCACAGAAGATGGCATGAAAAAGATGATTCAAATCCCAAGCATTAAGATACCAGCCAACTCTAAAGTTGAGCTAAAACCAGGTGGTTTGCATGTTATGTTTTTGGGCTTAAAAAGAGATATAAATGATGGAAATGTCGATTTAAATTTAACTTTTAGCGATGGCAAAACATATGAATTAAAAAATATCCCAGTTAAAAAAGTTATACCTATTAAAATGCATTAATTTGGAGCTAAGCTGTGTTTAATAATAAAAACATTCTAATAACCGGTGGAACGGGCAGTTTTGGCAAAAAATATACTAAAATTTTATTAGAAAATTACAAGCCAAATAAGATAATAATCTACTCACGAGATGAGTTAAAACAATATGAGATGGCTCAGGAATTTAATAGCCCATCCATGCGTTATTTCATCGGCGATGTAAGAGATGAGAGTAGATTAAACACTGCTATGAATGGGGTTGATTTTGTAATCCATGCCGCTGCTATGAAGCATGTGCCAATAGCTGAGTATAACCCAATGGAGTGTATAAAAACCAATATCCACGGCGCACAAAATGTCATAAATGCCGCCCTTAAAAATGGAGTAGAAAAGGTAATCGCACTAAGCACCGATAAAGCGTGTAATCCTGTAAATTTATATGGTGCTACCAAACTAGCTAGCGATAAGCTATTTATAGCGGCAAATAATATAGTAGGTCCAGGGCCAACTAGATTTAGCGTCGTTAGATATGGTAATGTCGTTGGCTCTAGAGGCTCGGTGGTGCCGCTATTTAAAAAATTAATAGCAAATGGGGCAAAAGAGCTGCCAATTACTGATGAGAGAATGACTAGATTTTGGATTACGCTTGAAGATGGGGTTAAATTTGTCCTTAAAAACTTTGCTAGAATGCAAGGTGGAGAGCTATTTATCCCTAAAATTCCATCTATGAAAATCACAGATTTAGCTGCCACTTTAGCGCCAAATTTGCCAATTAATATAATTGGCATTAGACCAGGAGAGAAGCTCCATGAGATGATGATAAGCGCTGATGATGCCTTGCATAGCTTGGAATTTAGCGATCACTATGTTATCACGCCTTCTATTAAATTCTATGATAAACAGGCTAATTTTGCTATTAATAAACTTGGAGAAAAAGGCTATAGAGTTAGTAGCGAATTTGAGTATCGCTCTGATAATAACACCCAGTGGCTAGATGATAAATCACTAAAAGAGATGATAGAGAAGATATAATCTATCTTCTTTTACAAAGCTCCACAATAAAAAATATTATGGTAGCAACTGCGATTATACTAGCTCCACTTGTTAGGTTAAAATAGTAGCTAAGTATCAATCCGCAAAATATAAAAATAGCTGATAAAATAGCTGATAAAATCATCATTATAGCCAAATTTGGGCTAAATTTCTCAGCTATATATGGCGGAATGCTAAGCAAAGCAATCACCAAAATCAGCCCCACAACCCTAATAGTACTAACCACGCAAAGTGCGATTAATGCGCTCATCAAATAGTATAAGAAGCTGACATTTACCCCACGAAGCTTAGCAAATTCACTATCAAAACAAAAAGCACAAATTTGAGTATAAAAAAGCAGTGCAAATAATACAAAAACAGTATCCAAAACACTCATAAATATAAGATCTTCTGTGCTTACAGCCAAAATAGAACCAAACAAATAGCTCATCAAATCAGCATTATACCCAGGGCTAAGATCTACAAAAATAATCCCAACAGCCATACCAAACGCCCAAATAGCACCAATTACGCTATCTATCCTATCACGATTTTGTCCGCTGATAAAGGCTATTAAAAGCCCTATAGCCACAGCAAATCCAGCCGCACCAAAAAGCGGAGAAGCACCTAAGAAAAATGCGATCCCTATCCCGCCATAAGCCCCATGAGCCACACCTCCAGCGATAAATGTCATCTTATTTATCACAATTAATGAGCCAATCACACCACAAGCTACGCTAACTAAAACTCCAGCCCATAAGGCATTTTGCATAAAACTAAAGCTTAAAATTTCCACTATCAATCCTTATGCGAAGCACAACCACAGCTATTAAGCGCTAGCTCAACATCACAAAAATGCGTATGATCCTTGCTAAGATGGCTTATAAAATCTCTATTATCTAAATTTGAAATATCATGAAGCACGACGCTACCGCTATTTATATAAGCGACCTTAGAAGCAAAATTAATAGCCATATTAATATCGTGGCTGATGGCGATAACGCCGACATTTGCTTGATTTATCTCTTTTAATGCGGTGTAAATTTGAGCCTGACCTTGCGTATCTATACTAGCTGTTGGCTCATCTAGCATTAAAATTCTAGCCCCACTTACCAAAGCTCTTGCTATATATACTCTTTGTCTTTGCCCCCCACTTAATGCGCCAATGCCCCTAGAGCTAAACTCCCTCATACCGACCATATCCAAAGCCTGTATAGCCATATTTTTATCAGCTTTTGAGTAGAATTTAAATAGTCCACCACTTAGCCTTCCCATTAATACCACCTCCAAAACGCTCATCGGAAAGCTCTTATTTACCGGTATGTATTGCGGGACATAGCCTATTAGCTCTTTTGCTAATTTTGGCGACTTTGAATCTATGCTAATCTTGCCAGATTTAGGCTCTAAAATGCCAAGCATTAGACGCAAAAGGGTGCTTTTTCCACCGCCATTAGGGCCAATAATAGCTAAAAAATCTTTACTATCGTAGCTAAAATTTAAATTCTCAAATATATAGCCATCATCATAGCCAAAGCTTAAGTTTTCAATTTTGATTTTCATAAATGCACTTTTAAGATAAGCAATTTTACATTTCTCCTAGAAATTTGAGTTTAAAATTATATCTGATTTGACTTAAATTTATTTAAAGAAAAACTTGATAGAATTTAGTAAAATAATCCCAAGGTAGTATATATGCAAGATATTTGGAATAAAAAGTCCAAAACATATCCTAGGTTTAGCCCTATTATGCGTCCATTTGAGGCTGAATTTTTCGCCTTTTTAAATGAGTGTGGCGTGGATTTTAGCAGCAAGAGCGTTATAGATATAGGTGCTGGAACTGGAGTGTATAGCTTGCATTTAGCTAAAATGTGTAAAAGCGTTTTGGCATTAGATATTAGTGATGCGATGCTAGAGATTTTAATATTAAGTGCTAAAGAGCATAATATATCCAATATTCAAACCCTTAATGGCACGATAAATGATATTAAAAATAGTAAATTTGATATAGGATTTTTGACTATGTCCCCAGCACTTAAAAGCTATGAGAATTTTGAGATATTTTATAACCTTGCTAATAAGCATATATATATGAATTGGCTAAAGCCTAGAAGATCAAATTTATTAGAGCTTTTTATGGATTGTAAAGCTGATATGGCAACGCCTATGGCTATATTAGAGCAGTTTTTAATCTCTAAAAATATTAAATTTAAATCCAAAATCATAAATGAAAATAGAAGTGTAACAAGAAGCATAGACGATATGGTAGAAAATCTAGCTTGGCATTTAGAAATAAGCAGACAAAATTACACAAAAGATGAGATAAAAAATAAGATAAAAAACCTAGCAAATGGTGATGAAATCACTGAAAATATCACTACTTGCGTGAAAGTTATGGTATTTTGAAGGTAAATATTTTAAAATTTATAATGCTATTTTTCGCACTTGCGTGTCTATATTTTATTATAGAAACTGGTAGAGTTTTACTCAAAACAGAGGAGAGATTATATGATTTTGCCGAGCTTAAAAGGCTAAATCAAGAGCTATTTTTACAAATTGACCTACAAAGCATTCACACAACCATAGAAGAAAGCGAAGATAGCATTACCAAAATCAATGCAATATTAGATAAAATCAGCTCAAATTTTATCACCACAAAGCTATTTTATAAGCTAGATCATATATTGTTTTTAGAGAATTTAAACGCCAAAATCAAAAAGCAAACCGATATAATCAGAAACTACTATGTAATCCGTCAAGATATATCTAAATGCTTAATAGAGCTAAATCAAAATTTATCAAAAACTACAAATATCAAAGAGATGAGTAATGCCTACGCGTTGCTGATGAACTCAAGATTTATAGATGAATTTGATAGAGATTCGTTTGATATATATCTAACTAAACTAATCGCTCAAGAGCAATCGCCATTTGATTATCAATTTTTAAGCATGATCCAACATGTCAATGATAATCTAATCACCATTCCAAATTTACAAATTCAAAATTATAATATGCATATTCAAAGACAAATTCAAGAGCTTATAAAAATCTCAATTGAGTATTTCAATTCTGCTTTATATGCTCTCATTGGTAGCTCGGCATTTTTACTTATCATAGTTATACTCGCAGTGGCTAAAAATGGGGTTTTAAACCTACAAAATAAAGAGAATAAACTCAAATTAAAACAGCTAAGACATCTAATTGATAGCAATCCAAATCAAGTAATAATCCTAGATAAATTCGGCAAAATCTCTAGCGTTAATAATGCATTTGTAAATGCCTCTAGCTTTAGTGCTCAAAGCATAATTGGCAAGGAGCTAAGCTCACTAAATATGAATATGCAAGGGATTGATATATTTGATGAAGTTAGCCAAAGTAAAGAGATCAAATGCTATGATGAGTTTGTCAGCAAATCAAATGATGGGATACTAATCTATGAAAATATAGTCGCAATCCCAATGCTAGATGAATTTAATGATATAAATGGCGCTATAATTTTAAAACAAGATATAACCAAAGAAAGACTGATAAAAAAAGAGCTAAATTTTAGAAATTCACAGCTTCAAGAAAGCTCAATTATAGATAATCTAACTAGATTAAAAAACCTCTCTGCACTAAATGACGCTATCAAAAATAATCAAGATGGTGTATTGATTTATATGATGATTACAGACTTTGCAAATTTAAGATTTTTTTATCGTTCAGACTTTATCGATATGATATTTATAGCCATTGCAAACTCTATAAAACTTGCCATTAGCACATATAAAATTGACGCTATAGCCTATAGAATGCAACTTGATGAGTTTTGCATATGGTATAAGGGCGATAATATCAAAAAAGATATAAAATATATTTTAGAGTATTTTAAATCCAAAAACATTACAATCCAAACAGATGGCGGATTTGAAATCTTACCAAATATCTCAATCACAATGGGTATAAGCTCTAACAGCGATAAACCAAATTTAACCAGACTAACCCAAGGCATTCTAGCCGCACAAGAAGCAAAAGAAAAAGAGCTAAGCTTTAGCTTTTACAACCATGATAATATAATAGAAAAAAGCTATCAAAAAAACGCCACAATAACAAGATTAATCCAATATGCATTAAATGAAAATAGAGTAATTGTCGAGTGTCAAGGGATTTTTGATATTAGAAATTCCAAGCCTACAATTAGCTCATATGAGATTTTAATCCGTATTTTAGACCAGCAAAATCAAATCCACTACCCAAATGAATTTTTAAGCGTAGCCAAGCTAACTTCGCTATATCTAGCACTTACAAAGCAAGTTATTAATAGAGCTTTTGAGCTATTAGAGAGATTTGGCGATAAAAAGAGATTTTCTATAAATCTCTCAAGTGTAGATATGCTAAATGAGCCGGTTAAAAATCTATTTTTACAAAAGCTTAGCCTATGCCAAAACCCGCAAAATCTCACTATAGAAATCTTAGAAAGCGAAGGCGTAGATGACTATAATGCTATAAATCCATTTATCCAAGAGATTAAAAATTATGGTTGCAAACTTAGCCTTGATGACTTTGGTAGTGGATACTCAAACTACTATAGAATGCTTGAATTAAATATAGATTATATCAAAATTGATGGCTCTATCATCTCTAAATTGCCATTTGATAAAAATGCCAAAAGTGTCGTAACAACCATTGTCGAATTTGCCAAAAGGCAAGGCTATGAGACCGTGGCTGAGTTTGTCTCTACTCCACAAATCTTAGACATTATCAAAGAAGTTGGTATAGACTACGCACAAGGCTACTTACTAGCTAGACCAGTATTGCCAAATAATATAGAATAATAGGAGTAAATTTGCATAATAATATAATAAATGGCGCAGTTAAATTTATGGAAGAAAACTTCATAGAGCATAAAGAGCTATTTGAACATCTAGGTAATAAGCAGACGCCACATACGCTATTTATCGGATGTTCTGACTCTAGAGTGGTGCCAAATTTAATCACCAACACCTTACCAGGTGAGCTATTTGTCGTGCGAAATATCGCAAATATCGTCCCACAATATAGGCTAGTAGATGAGTTTTTAGCCACTACAGCGGCCATTGAGTATGCTATAAATACTTTAGGGATTAAAAATATAATAGTATGCGGTCATAGCAACTGCGGTGGCTGCGAAGCACTATATCAAAGCGATGATAAATTAAAGAGTACGCCAGTTGTTAAAAAGTGGCTTTTGATAATTGAGGATATTAAAAAAGAGGTTTTAAAAGATAAAGATATAACTCCAGCCAAAAGAGCTTGGGTAACTGAAAGGCTAAATATCATAAACTCACTCCAAAATATTATGACCTTCCCAGGCGTGATAGATAAGCTAAAAGCTAAAGAGTTAAAGCTATATGGCTGGCACTATATCATAGAAACTGGGGAATTATATAACTACGATGACGCTACAAAAAGCTTTAAACTATTAGAAAAGAGCATAGACTATGAAGAAATTTACTCTCAAATTTTTACTGATTTTTAATCTATTTTGTAATCTTTTATTAGCAAATCAGCTAAGTGATGTAAACAATAAGATTATATCGCTAAATTCGCAATTAACCATAATAAAAGAGCAAAATGCTAGCACAAACGATGAGATTTCAATCCTAGAAAATGAGAAAAATAGCCTAATCAAAAGCTTGCCAGCACTCATCACTAGTAGCAATGATTTTAATCAAACCCACATAAATTCATACATAAGAGCACTAAATGAGGAGTTAAAAAGATACCAAGCTAACTCTACTCACTTCATTCAAACGCAAATATCTCTAGCCTCTGCTAATTTAGATAAAATTTACTACTGGTCGCTATCACAAATATCTCAAGCTTTTAAAGATTATAGCAAAACCCCAGATGAGGCCATAATCGATGCCATAACTCAAATTCAAATCTCCAACTATCAAGAGTTAAAATCAATAAGCCAAGATCCAAATAGCCAAAATATCGCCAATGAGCTAACCACGCTTGAGATAAAGCGTCAAACATATAGCGAAATACTAAATTATTTAAAAGATAATTCTGAGCTTTTTGATAGCAATTTTGTGCTAACTAGCCTAAATTTACAAAATATAATCAACAAGATAAATATGGCTGTAAATTTACAATCCAAATCCATAAATATAGGCAAAATCACTATTATATCCTTAGTTTGTATATTTTTTATACTCTTACCAAGGGTGGCTTCGCTTTTACTTTATAGGATACTTATCGCTATCTTATCTCGATCAAGAAATGCAAATAATGAGCTCAAAGAGCAATTCGTAGCAGCCATCAAGCTACCTGTTGTGATATTTTTTATCATATATGCACTAAATTTATCTCTCATCATCGCCTACTATCCTTCCACCATAAGCATAGAGATGAAAAACTACTTTGATATTGCTTATAGCGTGGTTATAGCGTGGTTTGTGATAGGAGTACTTGATGGGTATGGGATTATCATCTTATCAAAAATCGCCCAAAAATCAGGTCGCAAAGAGGTGGTAAATCTCATAATTAAAGTCTTATATTTTATCGTAATTATCATTACAATTTTGGTAATTTTAAGCAAAATTGGCTTTGATATTAGCACGATTATCGCCTCTCTTGGTATTGGCGGACTAGCTGTGGCATTAGCAACAAAAGATATAATAGCCAACTTTTTTGCCTCTATTTTGCTTCTTTTTGATAGCTCATTTAGTCAAGGAGATTGGATTGTTTGTGGTGGGATTGAAGGAACGGTGGTTGAGATAGGGCTTAGAAAGACAACTATTAGAACATTTGACAATGCTTTAGTATTTGTGCCAAATTCCAAAATTATGAGCGAAAGTATCAAAAACTGGAATCGCAGAAAGATAGGCCGCCAGATCAAAATGCAAGTAGGTCTAAGCTACACAACTTCCAAACAAAGCATTCAAAACTGCATAAATGATATAAGAAATATGCTTTTAAACCACGAAGGAATCGCTAAAAGCGGTATAGATAGTGCCTTAAATAGCAATGACGCACGGATAAAATATCGCCAAAATATGGTCTCTGTAGATGACTTAGATGGGTATAAAAGTAATCTTTTTGTCGTGCTTGATGAATTTGGCGATAACTCCATAAATATCTTGATATACTGCTTTAGCAAAAGCGTGATTTGGGGCGAATACTTAGCCACTAAAGAAGATGTAATGCTTAAAATAATAGAGATAATAGAGCGATATGATGATGCGAGCTTTGCCTTCCCAAGCAGAAGTTTATATATAGAATCCATACCAGAAATTCAAATTCACAAAGGAGAAAAAAGTGTCTGATATATATGATGATGAACTAGATGAAAATCTCAATTACGATGATTACGAAGATAGCTACAAGGATAGATCTCGTAGCTACAACTATGATGAAAACGACTACTCATACGATGATGAGGACGAAGAGGATAGCTACGATATGGAGTAAGGCTATTTTATTAAATTTGAAATAGCCTTAAAGCTTGGGTGAGTGGCACTTTGGAGTAATTCAAAGGCTACCATCTCAATTGATTTTACCTTAGCTTCTTTTAAATTCAAATAGGCTAAAGCCTTATTTTGCGGATCTCTACTGCCTATACACTCATCAACTAGCGTTACGCTAAAGCCGTTTTTGATAAGATCCAAAGCCGTTTGATACACGCAGATATGAGCCTCTACGCCGATTAAAATCACGCTTTTATAGCCTAAGATTTCATCTTTTATAGAGTTAAAAGCTGAGAATTCTAACTTATCAAATATCTTAGAGTTTATTAAATTTAGTATCTGCTCATCACTGTCGCCAAGACCTTTTTTATACTGCTGCGTAGCGATTATTTTTAGCCCTAATTCATTTGCTATTTTTAGAAATTTAACGCTATCAGCCACCAAATTTTTATCACTCATCACATTTAAAAGCTTAGTTTGCATATCTATTACTACAACTACACTATCCATAAATTCCCCTTTATTTTACAAATCTATCTCGATGCCTACAGGGGCGTGGTCGCTACCCTCTATACCATCAAGTATAAAAGCATCTTTTAGCTTATCTTTCAAATTTGAACTGATGAAAAAATAATCAATCCGCCAACCTACATTTTTAGCCCTTGAATTAAACCTATAGCTCCACCAAGAATACGCATCCTTCTTATCGCCATTTATAAACCTAAAAGTATCGATAAATCCAGCGTCTAAAACCCTATCTATCCACTCCCTTTCACATGGCAAAAATCCGCTTGTTTTAGAGTTAGCCTTTGGGTTTTTTAGATCAATTTCTCTGTGAGCGGTATTTACATCGCCACAAAATATCACCCCCTTACCATCACCAACCAAAGCCTTGATATAAGCTAGAAATTTATCATAAAAATCCATCTTATACGCTAGTCTCTCATCGCCTTGCTGACCATTTGGAAAATATATATTAAAAAGATGGATATTATCAAATCTATGCTCTAAAACCCTACCCTCATCATCATCAAAAAACTGCGATTTTAGATTAGTTGATTTTAAATTCGACAAGCTCATCACGCCTGAATACCCAGCCCTTTTGGCTGAATTTACAGATATATTTTCAAATCCTAGATTGTATATTTGAGCTGGGATTTTATCCTCGCTTGCCTTTATCTCTTGAAGAGCTAGAAAATCTGGCTTATACTCACTAAGCCACGAAAAAGCATCTTTATTTATAACCGCCCTAAGTCCATTTACATTCCACGAAATCAGTTTCACATTTCACCCTTTTTTAATCCCATTATAATCCAAAATTTAAAATATTTTCCAATCATTAACTATATCTTTATCATAAAATTACAATCTAAGCTTATAATTCCAACTTTTATTTTAAAGGAAATTTAAATGAGCTCAAATAAATTTATCATATATTTTGCACTATTTATCACAGCGTTAAATTATAAATTTTTCGAATTTGCCTTTGATAGCGTAGGCTTTACAGATAATGCCATTTTATTACTATCTTTGCCGGTGCTATTTTTCTCTCTTGTAGTTTTTATTTTTAGCTTACTATTTTTACCATACATAACAAAAGCTTTAGCAATATTTTTAACCATAATTGGCGTTGTCGGAGCGTATTTTATGAATGCCTACTCAGTCATCATAGATAGCGAAATGATAAGAAACGCACTTCAAACGGACGCTAAAGAGGTAAATGACCTATTAAATTTAAATATGATATTTTGGGTAGCCCTAGCCGCCATAGCTATATTTTTAATAATCAAAGTAAAAATAACCAAAACAAATATACTAAAAGCCCTAAAATACAGAAGTTTGCTCTGTGCTACTTCTCTCATACTTTTTGGCGTGATTTTTGCTAGTTTGAGTAAGGATTACATTCCATTTTTTAGAACTTACAATCAAATAAGATTTTACACAACCCCTTTTTATCCCTTATACTCAGCAAATAAATATATAAATTCCCTAGCGCCAAAGGCTGAATTTAAGGAGATTGGGCTTGATGCCTCAATGCAAACAGATCAAAAAATGCTATTTGTATTTGTAGCTGGAGAGACTGCTAGAGCAGCAAACTACTCATTAAATGGCTATGAAATAAACGATACAAATCCGTACTCCAAAGCAAATGAAATGCTAAGTTTTTCCAAATTTAGCTCTTGTGGGACTTCAACTGCTATAAGTTTGCCTTGTATGTTTTCAAATTTAAATAGAGATAATTTCTCAGTCAATGCCGCTTCAAATATGAGTAATGTGCTAGATGTCTTAAAAACTGCTGGAGTAAAAGTAAGCTGGATAGGAAATAACTCTGGATCGTGTAAAGGTATCTGTACGCGTTTAGATGATATTAAGGATTTTGGCGGTGATAGCTATGATGGAGTTATGCTACAAGAGATAAAAAGCCAAATTCAAAATGCTAAAGATAGTAGCCTAATAGTCGTCCATCTCCAAGGTAGCCACGGACCAACATATTTTAAAAGATATCCGAAAGAATTTGCTAAATTTAGCCCGACTTGCGATACAGCTACTTTGAAAAACTGCACCTATCAAGAGATAGTAAATACCTATGATAACACAATTTTATACACAGATTACATAATAAACCAAATAGTAGATATGCTAGAGCAAAGCGATATGCAAACTGGTTTATTCTATGTAAGCGACCACGGCGAGAGCCTTGGAGAAAATGGGGTTTATCTCCATGGAGCACCATACTTTTTAGCACCAGATTTTCAAACTAAAGTCCCTGCAATGCTATGGCTAGAAGATAAAAATCAGCTAGAAAATTTAAAAAATATAAAAGATAATAGCTTCTCACATGATAATATTTTTCACACTATTTTAGGATTTTTTGATATTCAAACAAGCATTTATGATAAAAACCTAGATATAATAAACTAAATAGGCAAAAATATGGAGTTATATAAAAGCATTGTATCTATAATTTTAGGAGAGAAAAAATCAGAAATTATAGAATTTATAGCTAATAATTTAGATGATGATAAGAGATTTAAATACACTATAAAAGAGCTATGCGATGAGCTAAATATCAGCAAACCAACAGCCATAGAGACTATAAATTTACTAACTCAAAAGCGTGTAATAAAAAAGATAAAAAATGGAGTATATCAACTAAATATCTAGCCCAAAAAGATGAGATATTAAAATTTTAAATCCAATCCCAATAAGAATAACTCCACCTAAAATCAAAGCCTTACTCTCTAAGGCCTCACCAAGATATTTACCAAGATAAACAGCCCCAATACATATAATAAAACAAACTACCCCAACTGCGATTAGACTAAGCAAAATACTACCACCTTCAAAGCTAAGTGCTACACCAACAGCCAAGGCATCAATACTAGTAGCTACTGCCCCGATGATTAATAATTTTAAACTCAAATCTATACTACACTCTAAATTTCCGCTATCTCTAGACTCTTTAATCATCTTTAATCCCAAAAATACCAAAATACAAAATGCTATATAGTGATCGATAAATTCTACATATCTGATAAACTCAAGCCCCAAAATATAGCCAATAAACAGCATAAAAGCCTGAAAAAATCCATAAATAAAAGCAATTTTGATAATCTTAAGTAATTTTAAATTTCCACACTTAGCACCATTTGCGATGCTAAGCGCCGCACTATCCATAGAGAGTGCAATCGCTAAAAATAGAAGTTCCATTATAACCCAGCGTTTGCTATAGCATTTGCTTGATAATCAGCTATTAATGGATCGATAATCTCATCAAAGAGCCCACCAGCCATAATCACATCAAGCCTATAAAGTGTCAAATTTATCCTGTGGTCACTAATTCTATTTTGCGGATAGTTATAAGTGCGGATTCTACCGCTTCTATCCCCAGTCCCAACTTGGTCTTTACGCTCTTGGCTTTGAGCTGCTAGACGCTCCTTTTCTTGCATCTCATAAAGTCTAGCTTTTAAAACCTTCATCGCAGCCTCTTTATTTTTATGCTGACTTTTGCCATCTTGATTTACCACTACTAATCCAGTTGGTTTATGCGTGATTCTAACAGCCGAATCTGTGGTATTGACACTTTGACCACCATGTCCGCTACTACGCATTACATCTATTTTAAGGTCGTTTTCATTGATAATAATCTGGCTATCTTGAACTTCAGGCATAACCGCTACGGTAATAGCAGATGTATGAACTCTACCTTGGCTTTCAGTCTCTGGGACCCTTTGAACTCTATGTGTGCCACCTTCGAATTTTAATCTTGAGTAGGCACCATCGCCCTTTATAAGCAAAATAATCTCTTTAAACCCACCAACACTTCCTTGGCTAGAGCTTACAATCTCAAATTTATACCCTCTTTGCTCGGTATAACGCATATAAGCATTTGCCAAATCCCCCACGAACAAGGCCGCCTCATCGCCGCCAGTCCCAGCTCTAAGCTCTAAAAATATATTTTTATCATCATTTGGGTCTTTTGGAATGAGTAAAATCCTAATCTCATTTTCTAACTTCTCAAGAGATGATTCAAGCGTCTTAAGCTCATCTTTAGCAAGCTCCCCTAGCTCACTATCGCCTAAAAGTTCGCGATTTTCCTCAATGCTTGATAATATACTTAGATATCTATCACTAGCTTCTTTGATTGGTTCTAAATTTCTTTGTTCTTTGGAGAGTTCAGTCATGCGATTAATATCGTTGATAACTGCTGGATCGCTTAGTAAATTCTCTATTTCACTAAAGCGATCTATGAATGGACGGAGTTTTTGCGCAAGCATAAACTAGCTTATGCAGCTAATGTATTTACTAATTTTGCTAAGCGGCTAACTTTTCTAGAAGCTGTCTCTTTTTTAAGAAAGCCTTTACTTACAAAACTATGAAAGCTCTTATTTACATCTTTTAATGCTACCAAAGCCGCTTCTTTATCATTATTAGCGACTGCTACTCTTACCGCTTTTGTCAAATTTTTTAATCTTGTGCGGTAAAATCTATTTCTTTCTGTTCTTTTTATGGTTTGTCTTGCTCTTTTTTCAGCAGATTTATGATTTGCCATAACATACCTTTTTCATAATTTTAGCTCGGAATTATACCAAAATGATTATTAATCAAAACTGAATTTAAGTATCCTTTAATCTAATTAAATTTGCCTTCATTCTCATCAGTTTAATATTTTTAGATAAAATTGCGATTAAATTTATCTAATGAGGGAAAAATGAAGCTATTTGGAACTGATGGAGTAAGAGGTCTAGCTGGGAAAAAGCTAGATGCGATGACGGCTATGCGTCTAGCGATGGCAGCTGGAATATACTTTAGAGAGCACTCTAAGACCAATAAAATTTTAGTCGGCAAAGATACAAGAAAAAGTGGCTATATGATAGAAACCGCTATTGTAGCGGGACTTACGGCTGTTGGGTATGATGTAGTCCAGATTGGTCCAATGCCAACTCCAGCTATTGCTTTTTTAACCGAAGATATGCGATGCGATGCTGGTATAATGATAAGTGCGAGCCATAATCCATTTTATGATAATGGGATTAAATTTTTTGATGGTAGTGGAAATAAGCTATCTGAAACAGATGAAAAAGATATTGAAGATATATATTTTGATTCAAATTTAATAGAAAATAATCAAAAAACCGCTCTAAATATCGGTAGCGCTAAAAGAATTGATGATGTTATAGGTCGCTATATCGTTCATATTAAAAATTCATTTCCAAAAGAGCTAACATTAAAAGGATTAAGAGTGGTTTTAGATGTGGCAAATGGCGCTGCATACAAGGTCGCTCCAACGGTATTTAGCGAATTAGGCGCTGAAATAATCGTGCTAAATGACAAGCCAAACGGATCTAATATCAATGAAAATTGCGGTGCTTTACATCCTGAAATTTTGGCAATGGAGGTTAGGAGATTAAGGGCTGATATTGGGTTTGCATTTGATGGAGATGCTGATAGACTCGTAGTTGTCGATGAAAGGGGAGCTGTGGTTGATGGAGATGCGCTTCTTGGTATGCTTGCAAGCTATTTAGATGAAAATAATATGCTAAGCAAAAAAGCGATTGTATCAACTGTGATGAGTAATGCGGCTTTAGATGACTTTTTAAATAAGCGAAAAATCGCCATAAAACGCTCAAATGTCGGGGATAAATATGTGCTAAATATGATGAAAGAGCATGGGATAAACTTTGGTGGCGAACAAAGCGGCCATATAATTTTTAGCGATTTTTCTAAAACTGGAGATGGCTTGGTTTCAGCTTTGCAAGTTAGTGCTTCTTTATTAAAAAGCGGCAAAAAAGCTAGTGAAATTTTTGATAAAATCAAGCCATACCCACAAAAACTACTAAATTTAAAAATCTCTCAAAAACGCCCACTTGATGAGATAGAAGGGATAAAAGAGCTAGAAAAAGAGTTAGAAAAGCTCCATATTCGCTCACTATTTCGCTACTCTGGGACAGAAAATTTAATTAGATTACTTCTTGAAGGCAAAGATGAGTATCTAGTTAGTAAAAAGATGGAAGAGGTGGAAAAATTCTTTATAAAAGCTTTAAATGAATAGGGTAATTTTACGATTTTTAGGCTCTTTTGCTATAGTTTTTGCTATAGATCAGCTTATAAAGTGGGTATTTTTACACGGATTTAGATATTATGGTAGCTTCATTGATCTGGTGCTTGTCTATAATAAAGGCGTGGCATTTTCTATGTTTGCGTTTTTAGGAGCGAATTTAAAATATATCCAACTAGGATTAATCGCTCTTTTGCTTGGTTATCTACTAGGGCAAAAAGAGCTTTTAAGATCGCATACTACGGCTTTTGGCTTGATTTTAGGCGGTGGGTGTTCTAATATTTTAGATAGATTTATCCACTCTGGGGTGGTTGATTATATATTTTGGCATAAGTGGTTTGAGTTTGCTGTGTTTAATTTTGCTGATGTGATGATAAATTTAGGCGTAGCAATAATATTAATCCAATCACTAATCCTAAGGAAAAAAAGATAAATGGGTCGTAATGTCTATATAGCATATTTATTGTGGTTTTTTCTATCTACTTTTAGCGGGCATAGATTTTATTGCGGTAGAATTACAAGTGGCTTTTTACAACTTGGGCTATTTTGGTTTGGTAGTGCTACGGCGGTATTTTTGATAGGGTATGTATTTTTAGCTATTTGGCTAGTGTGGTGGCTTATTGATCTATTTTTGATACATAGCTGGGTAGCTAGGATAAATGAGATAATATCCTTAGAGCATAGCATTAGCGATAGCAAAAAATTAGAAAATATAGAAAAATTATATGAATTATATAAAAATGGAGCCATAAGCTATGAGGAGTATATAAATAGAAAGGATATGATTTTAAAAAATATTTAAATTTATTTATAAATCATATGCTAGACTTTCAAAAAATTTAAGGAGAAAATATGGAATTCCAAACATATTTATGGATCAAATGGTTGCACTATGCTGCTTTTATATCGTGGATGGCTATGCTTTTTTATCTGCCTAGGCTATTTGTCTATCACGCTGAAAATATCGCAAATAACGGCTTTTGCGATGTAGTGAAAATTCAAGAATCAAAGCTATTTCATGGAATTGGCTGGATAGCGATGATTATTGCCATTGTTACTGGATTATCCATTTTAGTCCATGCAAAACCAGAACTAATGAAGCAAGGCTATTTTCATATAAAATTACTCTGTGTTGTATTACTGGTGATTTATCACTTTAGCCTTGGATATTTTTTAAAGCAATTTAAAGAAAATAGATGCAAAAAAAGTGGAAAATTCTTTAGATTATATAATGAAATCCCGACAATTATAATGTTTGTTATCCTATATGCTATGCTCGTTAAGGCTAATTTAGGATAAAATTTCACTTCAAGCCCAAAATTTATACAAATTTAAGGCTTGAATTTGTATAATCACAATCTTTTTAGCTCAAAAGGTTCTATAGCTCAGTTGGTAGAGCATCACCTTGACATGGTGGGGGTCACAGGTTCAAGTCCTGTTAGAGCCACCATATTTTAGTTGTGCCTCGGTAGCTCAGCTGGTTAGAGCGCTGGTCTCATAAGCCGGAGGTCGGGAGTTCAAGTCTCCCCCTAGGCACCAATTGCCCTTTTCAACACTTTTCTCTTAAGCTTTCAAAACTATGAAAAAGCCCTTAAAAACGCAATCTAGCATTAATTTAAGCTTTCATTTGATATCATTTCAGTTATTTTCACGCTAAAGGATACCCAAGCAAAGTTTAAGAAATTTAATAAATATCTATAATTAATAAAATCGCTATAGCTTCTCTTTTCTAAACAATACTAGATAAAATCAACAATAAAACCAAATTTAACCAAATATTTCATTTAAAATTGTAAAATACAAGATAAATTTACTTCTTAAGGATAAATATGTTAAATCTTCTTATTAAGTCGCTTTTTGCTTTGGCTGTGCTTATCGTTTTTGTCGCTGGTGTGGTATTTGATGCTAAATTTCTATCTCAAGACCAATTTAGTGATAAAGAGCTTAAATTTAGTCGCACTATTGATGAGAGTGTGGAGTTTATCCCAGATAGATTTAGTGCTAATATAAATATTGAATCTACCAACTCCTTACGCACCAAAGCCCAAATCTCTACTGATGAATTAGGGATAATCACCGCCACCTTAGATAAGGCATTAAATTTAGCTAAAAATTCCCAAATTTGTAAAGCTTCTACCTACTCAATTGAGCCAAACTATAGCTATAATGATGGTGCTAGGATTATTAGCGGTCAGCTTGTGAATTTTAATATTAAATGTGAATTTGCTAAAAACGATATAGATAAATATGAAGGGCTAATCAAAGCCTTAAATGAAGTTATAAAAAGTAGTGAATTTATAGCTATAAATCTACCAGCCATAGCCCAATCTTCATCGCCTACTACAATATCGCAAAACAATGAGATACTTCATAATAAAATCCTAAATAACGCCATAGCAAAAGCACAATATTACTCAAAAGAGCTAAATAGAAATTGTCTATTAAATAGCCTTGATTTTAGTAGCGTTATCCACCCAGTAGCATACACAAACCTAAAATCAACCCCGATAGAATCAAAACAAAACCAAACTCTATCAGCCATAGCCACATATAGTTGTAAATAGCAAAGCCCCATTAATCGGGGCAAATTTCAGCTATGAGAGTGCCTTTTTAGCCGCATCACTCATACGCTTTCCATCACACGCTGAGCCGATGGCCTCCTTAGCTAACTTCATCAAAGCACCCAAATCCTTAATCCCACTTAAGCCATTTTGACTTACTAACTGCTCCATTTTACTTTTCAACTCATCATCGCTAAGTTGCTTTGGCAAGTATCTAGAGATAATGCTAATCTCATCAAGCTCCTTTTGAGCTAAGTCATCTCTACCGCCGTTTTTATACTGCGTGGCTGATTCATTTCGGCGTTTAATTTCGCTTTGTAAAATTACAAACACTCTATCATCATCTAGCTGCACTCTCTCATCAACCTCAATTTGCTTAAATACCGAGCTTATCATACGCAAAGTATCTCTTTCAAAGCTATTACCAGCCTTCATGGCTGATTTTATATCATTTAAAATTTGCTCTTTTACGCTCATTTTATCCCCTTTAAATTTAATTGATTAGCGATAAATAACCCCTCACGCAATCCATCATCGATCGCAACGCAAGTGCTATTTCCTACAAATTCTAGCAAAATTTCGCACCCTTTGACTATCAAATCTGCCCTATTTTTGCCTACTAATTCATCTTTATTAAAAGCAGTTTTTAATAAATTTATCGTGTTGATAAAATCACTCCTATCAAGCCTTGTTCCATTTACTAAATTCGCATTATAATTATAATAGTTTAATCCGCATTTAAGACAAGCCACAGTAGTTGGCACACCTGAAGTTAGGATAATACTGTTAAATTTAAATTTATCCATAAAGCTCTTAGCCTGACTTATAGTGCCGCTTTTATCACTCTCAATAGCCGTAATAATACCAAAATCAAAGCTCTTGCTATCATCGCCAAAGCTAATCTCCGTGCTAGCCCCACCAAGGTCTATTAACACAGAATTATCTATCTTAAGACCTAAAATTTTAGCCCTATTGCTTACTCCAAGCCTAGTTAAAAAAGCCTCATACTCGCCACTAATTATCTTAAATTTAATCCCAAAATCATCATAAATCCTAGCAAAAAACTCATCTGAATTAGCCGCTTTTCTAAAAGCCTCAGTCGCCACTGCGGTGCTAGAGTTAAATTTCGCTTCACTCACAAGCTCACTAATAGCCGCCCTAATCCTACTCATAGCATCATCAGCTAGACCCTTATGATTAAGCCCTCTAGCTGAGCCAACTATCCGCTCAAAGCTATATTCGCACTCAAAGTTGCCACTATCTAATAAACGCATTTTACAAGCTCTAATTGTATTGCTTCCTAGGTCAATTGCGATCACTTAAATGCTCCTTTATAGCTGCGATCTTACGCCTTTTGAGCTCATCGCCATAGGCCTTTCCACTTAGATTTATAGATGAAATGTCTATTTGTGGGGCAAATTTAATATCATAAAATCCTAGCTTTTTTGCCATCTTAATCCTAGCTTTGCTATCAAGCCCAAGCCAGTTTGATAGTGGCATATCAAGGGCAATTTTCATCATATTAAATTTACTAATTTTGTTATAAAATGGCTGTTTGTAGGCTATGGAGTATGAGTTTGGCAAAGCAAGTTTAGCTAGTAGCTCCTTGCCATTAATATTATAATAATTAATAAGATGGTATAAAAATGATGCTTGATTTATGCTAATTTTATTAGAGATAAATTTTAAAAATCCATCATCAAATTTAACCCCAAAAAGCCTAATATCAAGCCCAAGATCCCTTAGTAAATGAATGCCACGCATTTGAAATTTCGCCATAAAAAACTTCTCTAGCTCCATATAAACTCTATTTAAGCTTAAATCACTTATATCAATGTCTCGCATAATCTCCATGCTTTTTGGCTCACAAATTAGATTAAATCTAGATACAAACTGCACCCCACGCAAAACCCTAAGGCTATCATCGCTGAAATTTGCTGGATTTGTGATCTTAAGCCTCTTTGCCATTAAATCACCCACTCCACCCCAAAAATCCAAAATCTCACCACTAAAAATATTTACCATAATCGAATTTATAGTAAAATCCCTGCGAGAGCTAGCCATCTTTTCATCATTACAATACTCTACGCTAAAGCCCTTATGACCAAATCCGCTTTTAGACTCCTTTCTTGGCAGACTCAAATCAAAATTTCCAAGCTTATAAACAAAATAGCTCTTACCCACGCCACTAGCACCGCAAGATTGCATAAGAGAATCAAATTTATCCGGGCTAATATCATAAATCTCAATATCATAATCTTTTGAACTACTCCCAAGAAGTAGATCACGCACCGATCCGCCGACTAAATATGCTCGTTTTGTATATTTTGAAAGTAAATTTTTAAGCTCTTTAAAATCGCTATTTTGAGATATTTGATAGCCTATTTTCAATGCTCGCAAGTGCAAATTCCAAAAATTTAATCGTCATATCAAGCCTAAATTCAAGATTACTCTCATCTGCACTATTTAGCCCTTCAAATAATATACCAATTCTCTCTTTTAATCCTTGTAAATATAGCATCTCGCTTGATCCGAGATCTTTTGGGGTTTGCATACTATCTATAGAGGCCACCTTAGCAGCTAATGCCTCTTTTATTTGAGAGCTATTTTGGGTAGTTGGCTCTTTGGAAATTGTGATATTTTCGGATTGAAATTTAGGTTGATTGCTTAGCTCTTTAGCAGTGTTAATCCCGCTTTTTATAGGCTCTTTTTTACTAAAATCACTATACCCATTCGCCTCTTCTACGATAAATCCATTTTTTGCCACAGCATCGCTCGTGCCTTGTAGCTGAGCATTTACCTCATCAATAGTAAATTTCGCAATATCTTCTAATCTCATATCTTTATCAACCACCTTTTAAATTCTCTAATCCCAGCCGCGTCGCCCTCTTTTAAATTTAGATAAAACTCTAGCATTTGCTCATTTGACTCGCCATTTTTACGCTTTAAGCCACTTAATCTTCTGATTGCTGAACGAGCCTCTTCATTGCTTGGATCGTGCTTTAAAATATTTTTATAAACCTCTAAAGCCTCATCTCTTAGACCTTGATTTTCATATATCAAGGCCTCTGTAATCGTCCCTCTCATTGCTTTTTAATATAATCACTAATTATAGAGCCAATCTCGCTTGTAGTGCAGATCTCTACAGCATCAAATTTGGCTATATCTTTTGTCCTATATCCATCTTTTAGCACCGATTTTATAGCATTTTCTATACAATTTGCCGCCTCATTCTCGCCTAGAGCATATCTTAGCATCATTGCTGCTGAGAGAATCATCGCAATTGGGTTAGCTATCCCTTGCCCTGCTATATCTGGGGCACTTCCATGAATTGGCTCATATATACCCACGCTTCCACCTATTGACGCACTTGGTAAAAGCCCTATAGAGCCACACACCATACTAGCTTCATCACTCAATATATCGCCAAATAAATTCTCAGTCAAAACCACATCAAATCCAGTTGGGTATCTCACAAGCTGCATAGCTGCATTATCCACATACATATACTCTAGGCTCACTTCAGGATAATCTTTTGCCACTTTAGCGGTAACTTCACGCCATAGCTGACTAGTCTCAAGCACATTGGCTTTATCTACCATACACACTTTTTTACGCCTTTTCATAGCAGCGTCAAAGGCGATTTTAGCAATTCTTTCTATCTCCTGTGCTGTGTAAGCCATGGTATTATAGGCTCTATCTTCTAGTTTCTGTCTTGGCTGACCAAAGTATAGCCCACCAGTAAGCTCTCTAACGACTAAAATATCAACGCCTTTTATGACTTCAGGCTTTAGGGTTGAGGCATTGATAAGCTCATCATATATCATCGCTGGACGCAAATTCGCATAAGCACCAAGAGATTTTCTAAGCTTTAAAAGCCCACTTTCAGGGCGAAGATGTCTTGGCAAATTATCCCATTTTTCTCCACCAATAGCCCCAAAAAGCACCGCATCGCTTCTCATAGCACCTTGTAAGGTCTCTTCAGGCAAAGGCTCACCAAATACATCAATAGCAGCTCCACCCATCAAAAAATACTCATAATTTAATGTAAAATTAAACTTAGCACTAACGCTATCAAGAACTTTTATAGCCTCTTCTGCGATCTCTGGGCCTATACCATCGCCTTTTATCACACAAATATTATAACTTTTCATAAATTATCCTTATATAGTGCTTTTAGCATAATTAATCAAGCCACCAGCTTTTACAAGCTCTTGCATAAATTCAGGGATTGGCTCAAATTTATATTCGCAATTTTGGGTTAAATTTTTAATTATCCCACCGCTATAATCAATCTTTAAATCATCGCCTTCATTTATACTATCAGTTTGAGGGCACTCAAGTATCAAAAGACCGGTATTAAAGCTATTTCTATAAAAAATTCTAGCAAATGATTTTGCTATAACGACGCTTATCCCAGCGGCCTTAATCGCTATTGGAGCGTGCTCCCTACTACTACCACAACCAAAATTTTCCCCAGCTACAATACAATCACCCGCTCCTACTTTAGAGCTAAAATCCTTATCAGCATCTTCCATCACATGCTTAGCTAAAATTTCTGGATCGCTTGTGTTTAAATATCTAGCAGCTATTATCACATCAGTGTCTATATTATCACCGAATTTCCATACTTTTGACATATTTTTCCTTGATAAAATTTTGCGTGGTATTATACCAAATTTAATCTTAATCCCTAGTTTTTATACGCTCTTGATTGAAGTTTTCTTCCATTCGCTGTATCTCAGCACTACCACTTCTATAAATATCGCTATCTACTTTTAGCTCTTTTTGGCTAATTTTATTATCATAATTTACATTGCTAAGAATATGCTTAAATACATTAATCCTAGCCTTTTTCTTATCATTGCTAGTTACTACCGACCATGGTGCGTATGGGGTGTTTGAGGCTAAAAGCATTGAGTATTTTGCTAGTGTGTATTGATCCCATAACTCTTGGCTCTTCTCATCAACTGGAGATAGTTTAAACTGCTTTAATGGATCATTTTTACGCTCTTTAAAGCGTCTTTTTTGCTCCTCTTTTGAGACTGAAAAATAGAATTTAAATAAGATAATACCAGAACTTACTAGCATCTCTTCAAATTTTGGCACCTGGCGTAAAAACTCTTTATGCTCCTCTTCACTACAAAAGCCCATCACAGGCTCAACTCCAGCCCTATTATACCAACTTCTATCAAATATTACTATCTCTCCAGCGCTTGGAAGATGACTATTATATCTTTGGAAATACCACTGAGTTCTTTCTACATCGCTTGGTTTTTCTAGTGCGACGACACGGCACCCTCTAGGATTTGTATGCTCTATTAATCTCTTAATTGTCCCGCCCTTGCCTGAAGCATCACGACCTTCAAAGATTATTAAGACTTTTAAGCCCTCTTTTTTCACATAGGTTTGAAATTTCAAAAACTCAATTTGAAGCTTTTTTAGCTCCTCTTCATATTTTAATTTTGATTTTTTAACCTTTATTGTTACATACTCCTCTTGATTTGCCATACTGCCTCCTATGGTGTAAAAATTTAAATATTTTATAATTATTTAATTAAAATTTTGCTTATTTTAAATATCTATTTTTAAAGTTACAAGTAAGTATAAAGTAGGGATATACCCTACTTTTGCGAGTAATTATGCTAAAACTTCTAAATTTCGCACTAATTAAAATAATAGCCCAGATTTTATCTCATTATATTTTTGATTGCCACAAAGCTCCTTTACTAGCTCTAGAGCAAATTCCATCGCTGTAGCTGGACCACGAGAAGTGATGATATTGCCATTTATCACTACATTTTTATCTGGATTATATCCAGCGTGATTTATAGTAGCTTCAAATCCTGGATAGCAAGTATATTCATCACCTAAAACTCCAGCCGTGCTAAATGCCCATGGAGCTGCACAAATAGCGGCTAATCTCTTGCCATTTGATTTGGCTTCTCTTAATTTTTGAGCTAATTTTTGGCTTTGGGCTAAATGCTTAGCACCTGGTAATCCACCAGGCAAAACTATCATATCTATATCTTTAAATTCAAACTCATCAAAAGCCACATTAGCCTTCAATGTAACGCCGTGAGCGCCGCTTACTTCTAGATTATTACTAAGTGCTACCATGCTTACTTCCGCGTCAGCACGACGCAATATATCTACCACGCTCAAAGCCTCAATCTCTTCAAAACCATCTGCCATAATTACAGCTACTTTTGCCATTTTGTCTCCTTTTAATTGATTGAATAATATATAATTTTTTGATTTGCAAGAGAGCAAATTTTATAATTAGCTCCATAAATTTGCTCTAGCAAAATCTCATTTATTATATCATTTTTTCCAAACGCTAACGATTTGCCATCTTTAATAGCAAAAACTTTGGTAGCAAACCAAAATATATGATTTGGCTCATGGCTACAAACTATGATAATTTTACCACTTTTAGATATGGTATTCATAACTTTCCAAATTAAAATTTGATTACTAAAATCAAGCGCACTAGTAGGCTCATCTAAGATCATCACTTCAGAGTTTTGAGCAATAGCCCTAGCTATCAATCCTAGCTGTTTTTGTCCGCCACTAAGCTCACTAAAATTTCTATCTTTAAGCTGTAAAATTCCCACCATATCCATAGCCGCATATACTGATTTTATATCAGCTTTACTAAATCCAAATACACCGCCAAAATGAGGCTTTTTACCCATTAATACCACTTCAAAAAGGGTGTAATTAAATGCTAGATTATGTGCTTGTGGGACATATGATATGAGCTTTGAAATTTGCGAAATACTTAAATTTTTAAATTTACTTCCAAATAAGCTATACTCATCATAACTAGCATTTAAAAATCCAAGCAAAGAGCGTATAAGCGTCGTTTTACCACTACCATTTGACCCCATCAAACCAAGCAAATCACCACGCTCAAGCTCAAATGATATCCCGCTTAAAATTTGATTTTTACCATAGCTAAAATTTAAATTTCCCACAACTATTTTATCCAAAGAGTTTTGCACTTCTAGCCTTTAAAATCCATAATAAAAATGGTGCTCCAAGTAATGAAACTATGATACCAACAGGTATCTCGCCACTACTTAAAGTCCTAGCAAGGGTATCACAAATCAGTAAATATATCGCTCCCATTAGCCCAGCTACTGGTAGTATCGCTCTATTATCTGCACCAACAAGCATTCTAGCAGCGTGTGGCATCATCAACCCAATCCACGCTATAATCCCCACACTAGATACGCTAAGTGAGCTTATAAGAGTTGCTATGATGATGAATATAATCTTATAAATTTGCGGATTTATCCCAAGCGATCTAGCCTCTTCATCTCCAAGGCTAAGCAAATTTAACTTCCAAGCAAGGATAAAAGCTATAATAAAACAAGGTAGCCCAAATGACGCATTTACCGCTATATCATACCAACTAGCTTGATATAATCCACCCATCATCCAAAATGTAATCTCTCTTAATTGAGAATCCTCGCTTAAATACTTCATTATCCCAACAAGTGAGCTAAAAATAGAGCCTACTATAACCCCTGAAAGCACTAAAGCAACGCTATTTGTAACGCCTTTTTGAAATGCTAAAATATAGGCTAAAAATACAGCCAAAAGCCCAAAGGCAAAAGCACTAATTTGAAGCGAAATAAAGATAGCTGGAAGTAAAATTGCCAAACTAGCACCAAAGCTAGCTCCCGCACTAGCTCCTAAGATAAATGGCTCAACTAGTGGATTTCTAAATATGCTTTGATATATCACTCCAGCACTAGCAAGAGAAATTCCAACTAAAATCGCTATTAAAATTCTAGGAAATCTAAGATTCCAAATGACGATTTGAGTAGTTGGATCTATGTTACCAATGCCAAAAATATTGTATAAAATTACGCTAATTACATCACTTATTTTAAGATCTAGATTGCCACTAATTAGAGCAAAGAAGGCTGAAAATATGAGTAAAATAAAGAGAAAAAAGCAACTCCATACAACTCTCAAAACTTCTGTGTCCAATCTAATAATTGAGTTTTTCTAAGCATTTTAGCCTTCTCATCATCTATATTATATAGCTTTTTATAAAACTCAATTGCAAACTCTGCTATATTAATATCTTTAAATTCTTGCTGATGAGCCGCCTTAGCAATAATCAAAAGCTCCAAAGGATACTCTAATCTCCTTGAGCAATTCATAGGCGTCCAAGGAAGAGAATATACTCTTTTTTCTTTTAACGCTCTTAGCTGGGATAAATTGGCGTAGTTTGGACTTTCATAAATTTCAAATGCTGGATGGTAGCCATTATATGTAGGGAGTAAAATCACATCTGGATCAAGCCCATATATCTGCTCAGCACTAATCATTATCCTAGATCCCTTGCCGTTTGGGAGTGCATTTTTAGCTCTTATTAAACTTTCTAAAATTAATGATTCTGGCGTATCAATCCCATATGTGATCCCACTAGCTCCATTTTTCTTCATAGCTAGGCTTAAACCTAGATACAATACTCTTGGCTCGTAGCTGACATTTGCTACTTTGGCTTTTATCAAATTCTCTATACTAGCTAAATAATCATATAACCCTAAAGCCTCATCAGCCTTGCCAAATATCTTGCCAATTATAGCCATCTCATCTCTCATAGTAGATAAATCCTTGGTATATGTAGGAGAGTATAGGACAATTAAAGGTATATTAGTAGCCTCTAGCGTTGATATAGTTTTATCTAAAGCCATTTTATCAGCCCCACCAATAGTACAATCCCCAACACGCAAAATTATAAGCTCTGGAGATGAGTTGATAAGGGTTTCATAATTGATAATATTTCCTTGCGGAGAGTTAAAACAAGGCAAATCATCAAGCCAAGGGTGTAAAGCTCTCATAGTATTTAATCCAGCAAATTCAAGCTCTTTATCTCTGCCTTGTATTTTATATTTATAATCCCTTTTTAGCGACCAAGATGCGATGGAGCTTACCTTATCTATCTTGCCAAGATGGGTAAGCACCCCTTCTACAAATCCATCGCTAATGGTTGCGATTTTCTCTAAATTATCTGGAATTTCCACGCTTTTGCCACGCATATCAACAACGCTTAATGCCATAGCATTTATAGCTAAAATGATAGATAAAATGGCAAATTTCATAAATTTCCTTTTATTAAAATCTCTTGCCAATCGTGGCTGATAAATTTAAATTATCGCTAGTAGAAGCAAACTCACCACCTACTGCAAATTTGAAAAAATAGCCACTATTTGCCGCATACTCTGCCCCTAAGCCGATATTTAATCTATTTTTATCTAGGTGGTATCTTTGGGTAAATTTCTCACCTCTAAAGTCGTTAAATTCAGCCTTAGCATCCATATTATATCCTTGTAGCATTCTTTCATATAGAGCATAACCTATATATCTTAGATTATCGCTAATCTGATATGAGCCATTTAGCCCAGCTGCTGCTATGATGGTATCGTGGCTTATACTATCATATCTTTTAGCAAATATCTCTCCACTTTCATTAAAGCTATCTTGATAGATATAGCCATAGCTTAAATATGCAAGAGGCGATATAGTAAGGTTAGCTACACTATAATCCTTAGCTACTCCAAGCTCTAAATTTGAGTTATAGCTTTTATATTTACCTTTTATAGTGCCACTTAGCTCTCTTTCATTCTCATTAAAGGCTACTAAAACTGACCCACCGCTTAATAGCTTAAATGAGCCAAGGTCATATGTATAATTTAACGCTAAGCTTAAAGTATCGCTTTTGGATTTTGCACCAATATCAAAATCCAAGCTAGATTTACTAGCTCCAATCCCATAAGATATAGTCCCATCATCTATTTTATGGGCTAAATTTAAGCTAACTCCGCTTTGATAGCCATCAAATCCATTACCATTATATCTTTTATAAGTTGGATTTATATACCAATAATTTTTTGGTTTTAAACTATCAAATCCCAAATCTATAGCATAATCACTAGCCACAGACGCGACAAAAATTCCATTATCATACGGATTTGAATTATAAGAAAATAGAGTTGAGCTTACTGGATTTATGCTAAAGAGCATATTGTTTTGATAAAAGCTAGTGTGATTTTGCGTAGTAATTGATGTCAAATCAAATACAGAATTACCCTCTATACGACTCATAGTCTCTTGATAGGTATTAGAATCACTGCTATCAAGGGTATTGAAAAATTGATTATATTTCTCACTTAAATTCACATCACTTCTGATATTTCTCATAGTCTGACTAAGCGTAGTAGAGTTGCTATTATAGGCATTAGGCTTGATTACAGGAGTTACTACTATTGTTCCACTATTTTGGCTATTGCTAGGGGTTTGCTGGTTGCTATTTTGTTGGTTATTGTTTTGGTTGTTATTAGGATCTTGTTGGTTGTTGCTAGGATCTTGCTGGTTGTTTTGGTTATTATTTGG
>NZ_JANQCU010000005.1:0-86533 GCF_024723485.1 Campylobacter sp. RM19072 | reverse complement strand
AAAAGCCTTCTAAGGTTGCTGAGCTTTCGCTCAGATTTTATAAAACAAATATGGTAACACTTGCGAAGTAAAAATAAAATAACACAAAACTAAGATAACAATAAAATAAATAAAAATAGAAAATGATTGATAAAAATGTATTGAAATTCAGTGGCGGACAGAGAGGGATTTGAACCCTCGAAGCCCGATTAAGACTTGCACCCTTAGCAGGGGTGTGGTTTCAGCCGCTCACCCATCTGTCCTAAAAAGAAGTGGAATTATACTAATTATAGACTTAAAAGCTACTTAAATTTGGCTTAGTATCTTTTGAGCGATCTCTTTGGGATTGGTAGCTGTGTATATAGGTCTGCCAACTACGATAAAATCGGAGTGATTTTCTATGGCTGTAGCTAAATCAGCCACCCTTTTTTGGTCTGCGTTTGCTTCGCCAAATGGGCGAATTCCAGGCGTTAGAGTGATGAAGTTATCGCTTGTGACTCCTTTAATAGCTAGGCTTTCATAAACTGAGCATACCATTCCATCTAAGCCCGATTTATACGCTATTTGAGACATATTAATCACGCTTTTTTTAATATCAGAGTTATAAATAGCTTTAAATCCACTATCATCAAAGCTAGTCAAGGCTGAAACTGCTAGTATAAGTGGTCGTTTGGGGAGTAAATTTAGCCTATCCATAACCGCTCTCATCGCTATTTCTCCAGCACTTGCATGGATATTTATCATATCTACGCCAAGCGATGAGATGACTTCACAAGCATCGGCCATAGTGTTTGGTATATCGTGAATTTTAAGGTCTAAAAATATCTTAAAATCGCTAATATTTTTTAACTCTTCTATAAATTTCGCCCCATCTCTAAGGTAAGCTCTAAGCCCAACTTTAAGCCACAAATCAAGCCCTTTAAGCTCCCTAGCAAGAGCTAGACAATCATCCTTTTTAGCCATATCTAGTGCTACACAAAGCTTCATTTAAGCTCCTTTGCGATTGCATCTAAAACGCCATTTATAAGCTTGATTGAAGACTCAGAAGATAGCTCATTGGCTAAAATTACAGCTTCATTTATCACAATGGCTAAATCTATATCGCTATATCTCATCTCATAGGCTCCAAGGCGTAGAATTTGTCTTTCTACACTGCCGATTTGATCTAGCTTCCACTTGCCAAGATAGTTATTAAGCAAGGTATCAATGCTATTAAGATTATCTAAAATTCCATTATATAAAGCGATTGTGAAGTTTTTTTGGTCGTTTCTAATCTTTTTTTCTTCTAAATATTCATTGCTAAATTGCTCCATCTCGCTACCCATCTCTTTAGCGTAGAGTAAGCTTACTACAGATTGTCTCACTTGGTGTCTAGTAGCCATTTTAAGCCTTTAAATTCTCATATAAACCAAGCAACTCAATAGCTCCAGCCATAGCTTCAAAGCCTTTATTTCCTGCTTTTGAGCCTGCTCTTTCGATGGCTTGTTCTAGATTATCCACGGTTAAAACGCCAAAGGTTACTGGCTTATCATATTTTAGCGTTATATTGGCTATGCCTTTTGTGGTCTCAGCACTGACATAATCAAAATGCGGAGTGGAGCCACGGATCACGGCACCTACGCACACTACAGCATCAAATTTGCCACTTTGTAAGGCTCTTTGAAGTGCCATTGGTATCTCAAATGCCCCAGGCACCAAAATCAAAGATAAATTCTCGCTTTTACCACCATGGCGTAAAAAAGCGTCTTTAGCCCCTTCAACCAATCTATCTGTGATAATGTGGTTAAATCTAGCGTTGATTATAGCTATTTTTTCATCGCCTTTTAGGGCTAAATTTCCTTCTATTATATTCATCTTAACTCCTTAAATTAATTTCAACATTATTACACTAAAAATTATTAAAAATAGATAAACCGCCTTTGGGATAGTGAATTTCTCATCATTAAAGACCACCCCCACGGCTACAGCGCCAACAGCACCGATACCAGTCCAAACCGCATACGCTACAGACATTGCAAATTCATTCATAGCATAGCCAAGTAAGGATAAAGAGCAACCAAAAGTAGCTATTAGGAGTATGAAATTTAAGAGCTTAGCAATGCTTTTGCTTTTTGACATTTGGTTTAATACAATCACTCCTAAAACTTCACAAACCCCAGCCCCAAATAGTGCAATGCTATATATCATGCTTGGCTCCTTTTAAGCCCTAAGACGCCGATGATAATAAGCAAAATAAATAAAATTCTAAGAAAGCTAATGCTCTCATTATTAAAATAGTTAGTGATAATCTCAGCACCTACTATAAATATAGTCCCAAAGCCAATAAACATAGTATATGCCACGCTCACACTAAGATACTTAAAACTTAGCATAAATGATAAAAAGCTACAACAGACCAAAATAGCCGTAGCAATCCACTCAAGCGGAGCGTTAGCGTATTTTAATCCATAAGCCCAACTCGCTTCAAATGTAGCCCCAACAATAACCCAAAAAAAGCCCTTATTGCTCATTTAAAGCGTCCCTAATCCTTTTTATCTCATCTAAATTTAATTTTAGTTTATCTAGGCTAAGCATATTTGGGCCATCACACATAGCTTCGCATGGATTTATATGAGTTTCATAGAAAAATCCATCTACGCCCACAGCCGCTGCAGCCCTAGCAAGATATGGCACAAATCTGCTATCGCCACCGCTTGTAGAGCCATTCGCACTTGGCATTTGAACGCTATGAGTCGCATCAAAAACAACAGGAGCAAACTCCCTCATAATAGGCAAACTTCTCATATCCACTACTAAATTTCCATAGCCAAAAGTGGAGCCTCTCTCGCATAAAAATACCCCATTTTCTCTAGCTATTTCATAGCCAAATTCGCTTATTCCCCTTGTTTCTAAGACCTTTTTTACGCTATGCTTCATCGCATCTGGGCTTAGAAATTGCCCCTTTTTGATATTTACCATAGCTTTGGTTTTAGCTGCTGCTACAAGCAAATCTGTCTGGCGACATAAAAACGCTGGTATTTGTAATGCATCTGCTACTTGTGCTGCGGGCTTGGCTTGATAGCTTTCGTGAATGTCAGTTAAAATTTTAAAGCCAAACTCTCTTTTGACCTCATCTAAAATTTTTAGCCCATTTTCAAGTCCTGGCCCCCTAAAGCTACTAATACTTGTGCGATTAGCCTTATCAAAACTGGATTTAAAATAAAAATCTATCCAATCTAAATTTGCTATTTCTGCTAATTTCTCAGCAACTTTAAAAACCAAATCCCTACTCTCAATAACACAAGGCCCCGCTATTAATATCATCTTTACACCTTAAATTTAATTTTAATTGGCAAATTATAGCTAAATATTGCTAAACCTATTTAATATTTTAAGAAATAATCTTGAATTTCTTGAGTATTATTAGTTTTAATTAGTGCTAACATAAATAAAACTCTAGCTTTTTGCGGATTTAAATCCTCAGCACTGATAAAACCAAGCTCTTTATCCCTATCGCTTATGGCTACACGACCACTTACAACTCTTGAGCTTACAACTACCTTAAGTCCTTGCTTCATAAGCTCTTTTAGGGCGTTTTTTTGATCTTCGTGTATGCTTCCAGCGCCACTTCCAGCCACTACTATACCCTTAGTGCCATTAGCAAATAGAGCCTTTGCTGCTACGGCGTTGCCGTCATTTGAATAACTATAGAGTATATCTACTTTTGGCAAATTTGTGATTTTGCTTATATCAAATGGAGTATCTTTGGTGTGTGCTTTTGTAGCGTTATTATAAAAAAACGCCTTACCATCTACGATATAACCCAAATCACCAAAATCAGGCGATGAGAAAGCGTCTAAATTTAAAGTATGTGTTTTAACCACGCCTCTAGCACTTAAAATTTTATCATTCATTGCTACCATAACGCCTTTGCCTTTAGCGCTTGGATTTGCCGCTAATGCTACGGCGTTGTAGAGGTTTTTAGGGCCATCTGCACTTATAGCTGTTGATGGTCGCATAGCACCTACTAGCACTACTGGTTTATCACTTTTTAGCACAAGGCTTAAGAAAAACGCCGTTTCTTCCATAGTATCTGTGCCATGCGTAATGACTATGCCATCAACCTTGCTTAAAAGCTCATTACAACGCTTAGCGAGTTTAAGCCAAATTTCATTTGTCATATTTGAGCTATCAATATTGGCGATTTGTTCACCTGTAATATCAGCCAAATTTTTTAACTCAGGCACGGCTTTTACTAACACATCAATACCCAAAACTCCAGCCTTATAGCCTGTAGTAGCTAATTCACTATTAGCACTTCCTGCTATCGTGCCACCTATAGCTAAAATCGCCACCTTTGGCTTTACCTGTGCCATACTCACTCCTACCAAAAAGAACCATTATACAAAATAAAAGTTTTCTCATACCTTTATCCCTTCAAAATAAATTTAATTGTATATAAAAACTCATTAAATTCGACTAAAAACGCAACGCGACCAAAACTCCAGCCCCAATAATCATTATAATACCCAAAAACGCTAAAGAGCTTGGCAAAGGATCGCCTAAAATCAACCCAAAAATCATACTAAAAACCACATCGCTATATCCCACAGCTGCTACTACACCAGCTTTTTTGCTTGCGGCGTAGGCTTTGGTAAGATAGATTTGAAACCCAGTCGCAAGCAATCCCATCACAATCACTAGCCCCCAGCCATTTAAGCTAGGCATTACAAATGGACTAATCAAAAAATCCAAATTTGGCTTATAATAAAAGCTCCCAATAATCATTGATAGTAGCGGAATGGCACTCCCACATAGCATAAATGATAAGACAATTGCCCTAGTATCATAGTGCTTTCTAAGTCCTCTAATGCTCGTATATGCCATCGCCGCACCAATCCCACTAAGCAAACCTATATACTCATCTTTGTTAATTCCAAGTGTTGGCTCGATTACAAACAAAATTCCAACAAACCCAATAAAAATCGCAAACCAACTAAGATAATTAAGCCTCTCTTTAAAGATAAAGGCCGCAAATAAAGCAGTAAAAATCGGACTAGTCTTAGAAAATGTAAAAGCTGTCGCAAGGTCTATATGAGCGATATTATAAAAAAACGCATATAACCCAATTGTCCCTATAATCCCACGAAACGCAAGTAGCCAAAATTTGCCACCAGATTGATGAAGTGGCTTTTGATAAATCATAAAAATAATAAGAAATAGCCCGATGATATTACGGAAAAAGACAATCTCAATGGAGCTAAGCTCACTGCTTAAAATCTTCGATAATGCCCCAGTCCCAGCAAAGAGCATAGAGGCAATTAGCATATAGTAGATGCCTAGATGGCGAATTATAAATTTATTGTATCTCATTGTTTTACTTAAATTTGATTTTAAATCTGTAATATTAATTAAATTTAATTTAATTTAAAATAAAAAATATGGATTTATGGAAGCTATTAAAAGTGATAAGCCACGGAATTCCGTGGCGATGAAGGAGTAAAACAAATCAGTTAATAGCAAAATTATATAACTGATTTGGTAAATAATCAGTCAAAAAAGTTAAATTTAATTTAACTCATCACTATAATCAGCTGCGGCTAGGCGTTTTAATTGTCTATAGCGTCGCTTAGCGTCGCTTAAATTTTGAGCAAATAGCTCATCAGCGTGACTAGGATTTATTTTTTTAAGCGAGTTATAGCGAACTTCATTTAATAAAAACTCCTCATATCTATCCCAGTTAGGCTCTTTTGAGGTAATTTTAAGCGGATTTTTACCTTGCGAAACTAGGCTTGGGTCATATACATATGTCGGCCAGTATCCACAAGCCGTGGCTAACTCAGCTTGCTCTCCTGACATAGTAAGACCGCCTTTAATGCCGTGAGCGATACATGGAGAGTAAGCTATAATAAGGCTTGGGCCATCATATGCTTCAGCTGCGGTGATAGCTTTTATAACATTTGCTTGACTAGCATTTAGATTGATTTGAGCTACAAAAATATTACCATAAGTCATAGAAATTTGACCCAAATCTTTCTTTTGGACTGCCTTGCCACTAGCGCTAAATTGTGCTACTGAGCCACTTCGGCTAGATTTTGAGCTTTGACCGCCTGTGTTTGAATACACCTCTGTATCAAGCACTAAGACATTGACATTTTCTCCACTTGCTAATACATGATCTAGCCCACCATATCCAATATCATAAGCCCAGCCATCGCCACCTATAATCCATTGTGATTTTTTTGCTATGTATTGCTTTAGGCTTAAAAGCTCTTTTGCCCCTTCAAAATTTGAATTTGCTTCAAGAAGTGGGACTAAGGTATCTCTAATGCTTTGAGTGGCGATCCTATCATTTTTATTAGCTAGCCAGTCATTATATAAAGCAGCAATAGCGTTTGGTGCTTTGTCTTTGGTATTTAGCATAATGCTCTCTACTCTATTGCGGATAGTTTGCATAGCTATCTCCATACCCATACCAAACTCAGCATTATCTTCAAAAAGCGAATTCGCCCATGCTACGCCGTTGCCAGTTTTATTAGATTTTCTATATGGAGCCGACGGGGCTGATCCACCATAAATAGAGCTACATCCAGTAGCATTAGCTACCATTAATTGCTCCCCAAATAGTCTTGTAATTAGGGTGATATATGGGGTTTCGCCGCACCCAGGACATGCGCCGTGAAATTCAAATAAAGGTTGAGCAAAGCCTGAGCCTTTGACACTTTGCTTATTCATCAAATCATCTTTATATACTACTTTTTTAAATAGATAATCAGCATTTTCTTGCTCGCCCTTTTCTATCTCGCCATTTAGTGGCACCATTACTAGGGATTTCTCTTTGCTTGGGCACTCATGAGCGCACAGCTCACAGCCTGTACAATCTAGTGGGCTTACTTGAATTTTATATTTTAATCCAGTTAGCTCCTTGCCTTTAGCGTCAATTGCTCTATCTTTTACGCCTTGTGGGGCATTTGCCATCTCATTTTCATCTATTAAAAATGGTCTAATAACAGCGTGAGGACATACAAAGGCACATTGATTACACTGGATACAATTCTCCTCTATCCATTTTGGCACCATTACCCCTACGCCTCGCTTTTCAAATTCTGTTGTGCCAGATTCAAAAGAGCCATCTTCATACCCCACAAAGGCTGAAACTGGCAAATAATCCCCACGAGCTGCGTTCATAGGCTTAACGATATTTTCTACAAAATCGCTACCTTTGTATTTATCCTCTTTTACATCATCGCTTAAATTTACCCAGCTTGGATCAATATCGATTTTTACAAGCTCACTGGCACCCTCATCAATGGCTCTATAGTTCATCTCTACAATTTTATCGCCCTTTTTATGATAGGTTTTGTAAGCATACTCTTTCATATATTTTTGAGCTTCTTCATAGTCTATAATGCCTGAAAGCTTGAAAAATGCCGATTGCATAATTGTATTTGTGCGATTTCCTAGACCTATTTCATAAGCTAATTTGGTAGCATTTAGGATATAGAAATTTGCGTTTTTTTGTGCTAGAATGCGTTTTACTCTATTTGGGATTTTCTCTATCGTTTTTTTGGCGTCCCAGATGGAATTTAATAAAAATGTCCCCCCATCTCTTAACCCATCTACCACATCATAAATATCCAAATATGCCGCCACAGAACATGCTATAAAATGCGGATTTGATACTAAATATGTAGAGCGGATAGGGTTTTTGCCAAATCTTAAATGGCTTCTAGTATAGCCACCTGATTTTTTACTATCATAAGCAAAATATGCTTGAGCGTATAAGTCTGTTTTGTCCCCTATAATTTTAATTGAGTTTTTATTTGCTCCTACTGTTCCATCGGCTCCAAGCCCATAAAATAAGCACTCTATACAATCTTTATCACTTAGTGAAATTTTATCCCCTACTGGTAATGAAGTAAATGAAACATCATCTATTATCCCTATTGTAAATCCATCTTTTGGAGTAGGTGAATTTAAATTTTCATAAACTGCTAACATTTGAGCTGGATCGACATCTTTTGAGCTTAAGCCATATCTTCCGCCTACGATAATTGGGGTATTTTCTTTGCCATAATATGCAGCTTTGATATCTAAATATAGTGGCTCACCTAAACTGCCTGGCTCTTTAGTGCGGTCTAATACTGCTATTTTTTCTACTGAAGTAGGCATTACATCAAACATATGCTTAATACTAAATGGTCTATATAGATGGACTTTTAGCACGCCTACTTTTTCGCCTTTTGAATTTAGATAATCCACCACTTCTTCAAGAGTTTGAGTTACTGAGCCCATTGCTACGATAACTCTAGTGGCATCTTTGGCACCATAATATACAAATGGGGCGTATTTCCTACCTGTAACCTTAGATATTTCATCCATATAATACGCCACGATATCAGGGATTGCGTCATAAAATTTATTTGTTAGCTCTCTAGTTTGGAAGTATATATCATCATTTTGGGCTGTTCCTCTAATCTTTGGATTTTCTGGATTCATAGAAGTGCGTCTAAACTCTTCAACCGCCTCTTTATCAAGCAATCTATCAAATACACTATAATCCATCACTTCGATTTTTTGAATTTCATGGCTAGTTCTAAACCCATCAAAGAAGTGCATAAATGGCACTCTACCCTTAATAGCACTAAGGTGAGCTACTCCAGCTAAATCCATTACTTCTTGGACTGAGCCAGTTGCAAGCATAGCAAAACCAGTCTGCCTACAAGCATATATATCTTGATGATCGCCAAATATAGATAGAGCTTGAGCAGCAATAGAGCGAGCCGCAACATGGATTACTCCTGGTAGCATTTGACCTGCGATTTTATACATATTTGGAATTTTAAGCAATAGCCCTTGAGCGGCTGTAAATGTAGTAGTCAATGCTCCAGCTTGAAGGCTTCCATGCACCGTTCCAGCTGCTCCTGCTTCGCTTTGCATCTCTACTACTTTAACAGGCATACCAAAGAGATTTTTCTTACCCTCACTAGCCCATATATCCACATGGTCTGCCATAGGAGAGCTAGGAGTTATGGGGTATATTCCAGCAACCTCAGTAAAAGCATATGATGCATATGCTGCTGCTTCATTACCATCCATGGTCTTCATAATTTTATTCATCTATATTTCCTTTCTAAGCTTAAATTTTACTACAAGGGATAGAAATTTAAAGACTTATTTTGGTTTAATTATTTTACTTAACTTAAGATTGGTAATTATATTATAAAAACTTAAAAACTAGGTTAATTATAAATTTATTTTTATATAAATTATCAGTTATATTAATATTAAATAGCTCAAAATATGATTTTACCATAAATTTATATCAAAATAATCGAAAAAAATTATCTGAATTTATTTAATAAATTTATAAGTTTTAAATAAAAATTCAATGAATTGTTTATAAATTAACTATATTTTGAGCTATAATATACTCTATAGCATTTAAGGCACTAGAGCAAACATAATCACAAATCAACTCCAAATTCTCCCTACTATCATATCCACAAGTAACGCCGATACTAAAAATACCAACACTCTTAGCAGCTTTAGCATCCATTGGTGTATCTCCTATCATATAGATATTTGAAGTTTTACCAATTACTTCTAACGCCTTTAAAATCGGCTCTGGATTTGGCTTTGGGTGAGTTACATCATCTCTACCTATTACAACGCTAAAATATTTTAAAATTCCCAAATTTTCAAGCAAATTTTTAGAATACAAAGAGGTTTTAGTAGTAACAACACCTAAATTTGCAAATTTACTAGCCTTGCTAACTGCTTCAAATCCGCCTGGCAAAAGAGTAGTTTGAGATAGATAGTTTTGCCTATAATCATCTTTGTAAATTAAGATAAAGGAGTCTATAAGGTGCTTTGGCACACCAAGGGAAGCAAACATATACTCAAGCGGATGGCCAATTAGCGAATAGATTTGCTTCTTTGTAGGTTGGGTAAGATTATGCTCTTTAAAAGCTTTATAAAATCCATTTAAAATAGCCTCCGTAGAGTCTATAAGCGTCCCATCAAGATCAAATAAAATGGTAGGTTTATTGCTCATTATCATCTCTTTTTTCATAAATATGATGAGTTATAATCTTTGGATATGGTATGCTAATTCCACTTTCGTCAAATGCAATTTTCACACTCTCAAGCATAGAAGATTGTGCTGAAGTATAATTCTCATTAAGCACCCAAAATTTAGCCACTAAATCAACGCTATGCTCTCCAAGGGCGCTTACTGATACGCTTGGAATTGGGTCTTTTAATATTAGCTCATTTTTGATTGCTAAATTTAATATCAGCTCTTTTACTAACTTCAAATCATCTTTATAATCAACGCTAAAAGATAGATCAATCCGCCTTGTGGGAGTTATAGAAAAATTGATAATTTTGCTATTTATAACCTGTTTATTTGGGATAATTATGCTTTTGCCATCGCTAGTTGCTATACACATATTAAATAAATTTAGCTCACTAACAACACCGCTACTACCACCAATCTCTACACTATCTCCAATTTTAAATGGTCTAAAAAATAGAATCAAAATCCCAGCACCAACATTGCTAAATGAATCCTTAAATGTCATTCCTATGCCAAGTCCGATTGCACCAAACATAGCTATAAATGATGTAGTTTCAATGCCAAGGTTAGCAAGTGCGGCGATAATAACTATGATTAAAAGGATGGTTTTGGCTGCATTGATGATAAAACTAGCTATTAATTTATCAACTTTAGCTCTAATAATAACTCTTTGTAAAATAAGACAAATTCTACCTACAACCCACTTTCCAATAAGAAATATAAGTAGTGAAAAGAGAAGTCTAAGGCCATATTTGGCAAGTAATGCCAATATGACCGTATAATCAAAACCGGTTATAATCTGCATAATTAATTTCTAAATTTAGCATCAACACGGCGATTTTGAGCGCGTCCCTCTTTAGTTTTATTTGTAGCAATTGGGGATAATTCGCCATAACCAATCGTTTGAATTCTATCTTTGCTTACACCCATTTTGATTAGCTCGGCCGCGACTGCGTTAGCTCTTCTTTCAGATAGTTTTTGGTTATACTCTTGTGAGCCAGTAGAGTCAGTATGACCCTCTAATATGACTTTATACTCTTGATTTGCATTTAAAACCTTAGCTACTTCATCGATTTTAGCGATATATTCTGGAGTTAGAGTTGCACTATCACTTGCGAAATTGGCATGTAAATTTAGGTTTAATCTAATTACTTTTTCACAACCATTTTCATCAACTACAGCTCCAGCTGGGGTATTTGGACATCTATCTTTGCTATTTAATACACCATCATTATCATCATCGCCATCTACTAAATTTGGTTGAGTAGGTGCTACTGGAGTGGCGATAGGCTCAGCTTTTGATGAGCTACCAAAGCTACTAGCAAAACCTAAAGTGTATAAAAATGTGTTATCTCCGTCTTTAAAATTAATAGCATCTCTAGCTTCTAATTTAAGAGAGAAATTATCTACAACTTTAAATTTAAATCCAAGACCAGCTTGACCAAATCCATCATCACCAGCATCATTTGCCTCACGACTAAGATCTTGATAGCCAGCACCTGCTAAAGCATAGATAGAAAATCTATCAGTTAAGGCAAAATCTTTGACTAAATTTACAAAATATCTAGCAATTCTTGTATCATATCCTACTGCTTTGCCATTTTGATCTTCAAATGTAGCCTTTGGAGTATAGTCAAATCCTAACTCAATTTGGCTTAGCCATGATAGATCTAGATTTCGGCCTAATCTAAGACCTATTAATTTTTGGTCATCAATGCCTTGAGTTCCTTCTGGATGAGCGTATCCGCCAACTATGGTTAATTCATACTTGTCAGTTGCAAATAGTGCTGAAGCCGCACAAAGTGCCAAAACGATTTTTTTCATATTAATTCCTTTATAATCAATTATAGATTGATATAGGAATAATACATTAAATCGCTTTAAAACAATATAAAAGATTGATAAATGAGATGAAAAATCGGAGTTGAAATCTCAACTCCGAAACTATTACAAAAAGGAGGTTTATCTGTTGGACATTGGAATTATAAGCAAACAATATTAACTTAATGAAAATCTATTATAAATTTTTACTAAATATAGAAAATTAAATTTTAAAAGAGATCCAAAAGCCAAAAAAGCTTTTGGAAATTTTGATAAAGATATTATCTTTTTGAGAATTGTGGGCTTCTTCTTGCTTTTCTGCGACCATATTTTTTACGCTCAACAACACGGCTATCGCGAGTTAGAAGACCTTGTGGTTTAAGAGCAGCTCTAAAAGTAGCATCAATAGAAGCTAACGCTCTTGAGATACCATGGCGAAGTGCTTCTGCTTGAGCTGAATATCCACCGCCTAAAGTTGTAGCAGTTATATCCATAGAAGTCTCTTGCTTTGTTACTAGTAGGGGTTGAACTACTTTTAATTTGATAGCTTCGTGTCCGCCAAGCCAGCTATTTAGATCCATACCATTTACTGTGATTTTGCCGCTACCTGGTTTTACCCAAACCTTAGCAACTGCTGTTTTTCTTTTACCTGTTGCGTATGTTGTTGCCATTATTATTTTCCTTCTTTAGCTATTTGTGCAGTGTGCGGATGCTCACTACCAGCATAAATTTTTAATTTTTTAAGCATCTCTTTGCCTAATTTTGTCTTAGGTAGCATACCACGAACTGCTAATTTATAAAGTTTCTCAGGTTTATTTGCTAATAAATCACCAAATTTCTCACTCTTTACACTTCCAAAATAGCCTGAATGTCTATGATATAACTTCTCTTGAGCTTTATTAGCACCTGTAAATTCTGCTTTACTAGCATTAATGATGATTACATAATCGCCACAATCAACATTTGGGCTAAATCCTGGCTTATGTTTGCCACGAAGTAGTGTAGCGGCTTCAGTTAGCAATCTACCAAATCTCTTTCCAGAAGCATCAAGAACTATCCAATCTCGTTTTACTTCATTTGGCTTTGTTATCTTTGTCATAATCTTGCCTTTTATCTATATTAATTTAAGAGCTGAAATTATAGCGAGATTTACTTAAAAATAGCTGAATTTAAGTAAAATTTTATATTAGAGTTTTAAAATTTGAATCTTTTCACTTAATATATAAATTATAGCCGCCTTAACTGATTTATCTGGATAAATTTGGGATAAAATTTCCAAATATTGCTCCACTTGAGCCCTATCTTTATCTAAATTTTTATCTGAACTTTTATAATCAACGATATAAATTTCGCTCTCATTCATACAGAGCAAATCTATGCGTTTTAATGCTCCATTAAAGCCAATTTCTTGCTCTTTATATAGCTCTTTGCCATCTATAATTTCTAAAAATTCTATATTATTTATAAGTCTATTAGCCCTTGATATAATATCTTCTAAACAATCACTATCAAGATATGCCCCAAATCTATTATATAGGCAATTATTAGCTATTTTTTGTGATTTTATATCATTAAAATTTAAACTCTCAAGATAGTAGTGTAACGCATTTCCAAAATATATTAAATCTAGATTTTTCTCACTTTTTATCTCATCATCTTTTACAATCTCTTGACGAGCTACCTTGATAAATGGCTCAAGCTCAACTGGCTTAACCAAGCTACTCTCTTGCTCTTTAATGGCTGGTTTTATACTTCCTAGCTCACACTCATCTAAATTTAGATACTCCACTGTATTATGATTACTTATATATTGCGTAAAATATGATATATTCTTGCCATTTGGATCATCTTTTGCTAAGATTATTAAGCTATGCTTTGCTCTAGTTAGTGCGACATAGAGTGCATTTATCTTATCAATTTTATCAAGCTCTTTTTGTCTATTTTTAAGCTTTATATAACTCTCATCGCCTAAATTCTCAAAAGCTTTATTATTTAATCTAATCTCCCATCTATTTGAATTTAAATCATACTCAATTAGAAATTTATTCCTATCTACACTAGATTTTGCTATACTATCCATCACAATCACATGGTCAAACTGCAACCCTTTGCTCTTATGAAGTGTCATTATAGTAATGCCGTTTTGGCTACTTTTAGCACTTTTGGTCTGATCCTCATCAATATTAAAAATAAAATCATATATATCGCTATAGTTATTGCTAATCTCATATAGCTTTAGCATATCAATATCATAAGGCTCAATGCCAAGATATTTTGCGATAAATTTAAGAGTGCTAGAGATGGGGGCGTCGATTTTTAACTCTAATTTATCATTTTTGCTTTTTAAAATCTCATAGACTATTAAGGAGTAAATCTCATCACCTAAAATACAATATTTGACAAATGCCACCACAGCAGCTACATTAGCACTTTTAATAAGCATATTTGTCATCTGCGTAGATACTATCAAGCCTTTAGATTCTAAAAAATTCTTAATTTTATAAATATCATCATTTTTCCAGCAAAGTATCGCCATATCGCTATATGCTACGCCAGATTGGCTTAGATGGGTGATATTTTCATAAATTTTATCCAAATACTCATTAAAATCAAATCTATCAACCTTTACATAGCCATCATCTTTGCTATTTGGAATTTGATCTATATAGTTTGTATATTTTGATCTAAAAATATTATTTACATACTCTACTATGAACTTATCGCTGCGATAATTTTTACCTAAATTTTGAGTTTTGATCTGTGAAAAATCATCTTTGAGCTTATTAAAAAGCCCACTTTCCCCACCACGAAATCTATAAATACTCTGCTTTGTATCGCCTACATAAAAGAAGCTCCCAAGACCACTTTGCCCTATTCCAGCCACACTTTCAGCAATTAATGGCTCTAAAATCTCATACTGATTTACGCTAGTATCTTGAAATTCATCAATCAAAATATGCTTAATCCTAGCATCAAGGCGAAAATATAGCATATCAATATCTTGCTTATTTTTGCTCGTTAGTAGCTCATTTACCCAGTTTGCAATATCAGCAAAACTCAAGCTATTTTCACGGCGATTTACATTTATAATAGCTTGTTTATATAGATTAATCAAATTTGAAATTTGAGCTATTTCATACTTCTCAAGAGCTAGATAATACTCTTTAGCCGCACTTATAAATGCATCTCTAGCACTATTAAACTCGGCATTATCAATTACTTTTTCAAAATAATCTGTATTTATAGCTTTGACAATTGGCTTTTCAACTATATCTTTTAAGCTTAAATTTTTATTAAAATTCTTTATATAGTTCTTATGGCTACTTAATTTTAACGCTACATCGCATAGCTCTTCATACTTTTTCATCGCTAGTTTGGTGGTAGGGCATATCGCGCTATAGGGTTTAAATTTACACTGGCTAAGCATATCTAGCTTATCAAATAGATCGCTCTCCTTGCTATTTGTGCTATTTAAATATTTAGCTACGCTAGTAATCATAGAGTTAGAAATTAGCAGTTTTTTAAACTCATTCTTTACTAATATTTTATTATTTTCTACTGAATTAAAATCAGGCATAATGCCTAAATTTAAGCTAAATTGCCTAAGAATCGTAGCAAAAAATGAGTCAAATGTAGATATTTTAAGCTCACTTGATAAAAACTCACCCATCATCTCATCTCTTAAAGCCAAAATCTCCTTAGGCTCCTTGTCTAAAAGCTTACAAAGTTCTGCTAACTCGCCTTTTTGCTTATCTTCATGTAGATTACAAAATGTGGTTATAATCCTATGAAACATCTCATTGGCAGCTTTGTTCGTAAAAGTTAGCGCAAGAATCTTGCTTGGGTGATTGCCTTGTAATAATAAGGCGATGTATCTAACAGAAAGTGCAAATGTCTTACCGCTTCCAGCACTTGCTTCTAGGCATAAATAGCTCTCAAAACTCATTTTAATTCCCTTAAGCATATCTGAGTATAAGGACAATAAACACACGAATTTGTATTTTGACTAAAGGGAATTTTGGATTTATTAATATCTTTTAGCTTTTTTAAAGTATTACTTAATTCATCAATACTTTTTTTATTTGGTGTAAATTTATTATCTTGTAATGAGTAGAAAAAGCCTTTAGCTTCTCTATTAAATTTCGCCATATAAAGCGCTTCGTAAAATGCTAGTTGGAGTGATGCCCCATCTACACTTCCGCTTTTATAATCAATTAGCCAAATCTCATCGCCTTTTATATCCACCCTATCAATCTTGCCTTTGATAGGAATTCCATTAAACTTAGCTTCAATCTCCATCTCACAACCCAAAACACTAAAACCATCATCAAAATGGCTATTTTGCTCAATTTCAAACTCATCAAGCTTAATCTTAAAAAGCTCATTTTTCAAGGTTGTATCGCTATCTTCATACTTGCTATATAGCTTTAAAAATTCATCTTTATTAAATTTATCTGGGGATTTCTCAAAATACTCTTGCAATGCATTATGCACAGCACTTCCAAACTCAACCGCCTCTTTATCGCTAAATCTATCTTGGCTAATATTTTTAATGTATTTATAGTAGTATTGCCTTGGGCATTTAATATATGTATTTAAGCGACTAAATGAGATTGGAGAATCAAAGAAATCGTGCTCTAATATAATTTGGCTAGGCTCTAAAATAATAGATTTTCCGCCTTTATAAAGCGAGTTTTCATATGAAATTTGCGGAATTTGAATATGGGTGATATTTTTAAAATCCTTAATAAATCTAGATACCATCTGCTCATCATTCTCAACATGGCTAATAGATACCATCTTAGCCCTATTTATCAGGCTTTCATAATAAAATCTTTGTAAATTTTCCCTATCACTATGGCTGATTAATCCAGCATTTTTCCTAACTGATGAGCTTAAAAACATCTCTTTATGGCTTCTTTTTGGCACAAATGAGTCATTAAAATCTACAATTATCACCCCATCATACGCCTTTGAGCGACTCTCTAAAATTCCCATCGCAGTTACCAATCCCCCACCAACCATACTTTGGGTTTTAGTCGAGATATTAAGCAAAAATAGCTCAAAAATATCGCTAAATTTAAGCTCAATTTGACGCAAAAGATTTTTAATGGTAAATAATTCACCTTGGATAATCTCAGCCACTTCAGAATCTATTTTCACGCAGTTTGATATGGATTTTATCAAATTCTCAAAACTATCAAAATCAGCCTTGCTATAAAATATATTTTTTATATCGCCATATAGCTGCACAGGTAGCTTGAAGTCATTTAAAGTGGCGATTATTTGGTTTGGATTTTTGGCTTTTTTGATATAATTCTCATCAAATTCATACTCTAGCTCTTCTATAACTGCCTCTTTTATGCTATGCAAAATTATATAAATAGGGCTATTTTTCAAGCTTTTACCCATAGCGTAATTTAGCATATTATTCTCATCAAGATTTTGTAGTATCAAAGCAAAGCTCTCATCAGGTAGTATCACGGCGATATTTTGCGGCTCTATTCCACTCTTAACCATCTTAGAAATCTCATCAAATACAAAAGCCGCTTGTAAGCTGCGAAGAGAAAATCCTTTAAGATTGATTGTTGGCTGAGTGTTTAATTTTATCTCTTCTTCTATAATTCTATCGCTTAAATTAATCTTATAACTATAGCCAATTTTTAAATTTAAACCCGTAAAATGGGTAATCTCTTTTATAATTTTTTGATTAAATTTACTACAATCAACGCTTATAATAAATGGAATTTGCTCACTTACCTTAATCAATATCTCCCAATCCAAAGCGGTCAAATTCCCATCAAGTCTAAACTTAATCTTATCAAAATTATTAATAAAATTTAGATTAATCTCATAGCAATCGCTAACTACTATATCATCATATAAATTTAACTCTTCTAAGCTCTTTTTATAAATCCGCCCCAAATTATCTAAAATAGCCAAATGCTCCTCATAGCTTGCGTATGTATCAGCCATATTTAAATCAGATATGGAGCATTTTTCTCTACTAAGCTCTTTAAAAAATGAGAAAAGATAGTGTGAATTTTTTAAAAATAGCAAAAATTCATCTTTGATATTTAAGATTTTTGAGATATTTTTAACCTTGCTAATTGCCGTTTGCATATGGAGCAAACACTCTATTTGAGTAGCACAGCGTCTATTAGGCACATAGATAATTTGAGTGAAAAAATCAGCTATACTAATACTTTTTGGCAAAAGCGAATTTGCCCCTAGCTCATTAGAGTAAAAATCCCTTACATTCCTAGATGAACTAAGAACAAAAAGCGTCCTATTTGGCATACAACTCCACTTGATAAAATCCAGTTTTATTCTCATCAACAGCGAGTTTGACCTTTATCTGCCACCTACCTGCTTTGGTTAGATTAAGATTGTTTATTATCAATTTACCATCTAAAATTTGAGGTGCTAACTCTTTATCAAATTCGCTACTATCTGGGCGAGTGAGTAATATTTTAGCACTATATTTAGTGGCATTTGTATCAAATTTAAGAGTAAAATCTTGGTTTAATGGCACTATTGTGGCGGTTTTTCTTTTACGAAGTTTTTCTACTTCATTTGGTAAAATCTCACCATTTAGCTCAATTTGCGGAGTTAAATCAAAGCTAAATTCTCTATTAAAATTTGATTGTGCGGCTTGAATATCATTAAATTTGCTATCTACTTTTTGATACTTATCAAAGTAGTAATCATCCATATATACAGGATAATCCAGCGAATAATATATAGTGTAAGCACAAGCACATACTATGGCAAATATGGAGATTAAAATACCATATGGCCAAAATGTTTTACGAGTTTGCATTATTAGCCTTTTTAAATTTACGAATAGTTAAGAAAATAATCACAAAAATGATTGTCCCATATATTAAGTATCTAAAGATATTTATAGTGTCTCTATTTTGTGAGCCTATTGAGGTTTCTAAGCTTATATTTTTGCTATATGCTATTTGGTCGGCTATATCAGCATAGCCATTTAACATAGAGGAATTATAAATATCCTTACCCTTATTTTGTGTCAGCAGTGGGATTATGGAGCCAGTTTGCGGAAATGGGCTTAATACGGCTTCTTTGTCAAAAAGCCCCAAAGCATCACTTGAAGCAAAAATATCAAGCTTACCAGCCTTGCTAGAAAAGTCTTTAGGAAATATAGCTAAAACTACATAAGGTGGCTTTAAAGTTGATATATGCCCAGACGCGGCATCTTTTAGCGTAGAACCATTTAAATCAGATATAGTAAGCAAATCCAAGCTAACGCCAGTTTTACTCTTTAACTCTTCGCCGATTAAATTTAATTTTACCTCCACCGCATCGCTTATAATATTAGCATTATCTACAACCACGCCATAAGCACCTAGACCAAAAAGAGCAGCTATAAAGCCACTCTTAAAAATATTAAACAATATCATCCGATATAAAGACTATTTGGTGTAAGAACTGACCAAGCAGTGATAACGGCTGCGATAACAAGTCCGATAACAATCAACGATTCTAGTAAATTAGACATATCTTACTCCTTAATTACCATAACTTCAGCAGCTTTTTGAACACTACTTCTCATCTCAACAGATGATGGATCTACTAATTTATATGGTTTTTGCATTACATCTTGCTGAGCTACTATACCAAGATATGTAAGCACAACTAATATAGATAGTAAAAGAACAGTAGCAATCAGCATACCGCTAACACCGCCAAGACCAAATACAGATCTATTCATATTTTCCATACTATTCTCCTTTTGAAAGCGAGATTATATATTCGCCAACGGCTTTTTCTTGAGTAGGATTAATAAGTCCTGTATCTGTAAATTTAGGCATATGACCGATATCACCACTCTTACCGCGTTTTAAAACTTCTACTACAAAATCGCTTGAACCATATGTGCTAAGATCTGGAGCCATACCATCCATACCCTTACCATCTTCTCCATGACAAGCCGCACAAGTAGCCCATGCCGCACGACCAATCTCTACTAAATCCTCATTTATAGTAGATTTAATAGCCGTTATCTCCTTAGCGGTAAATGCAGCTATTGCCTTAGCAGTAGTCTCATCAATGCCATTATCAACAGCATTTGGCATATCTCCTAGTGGATAGCCTAGACCTTTTGAGCCTTTGATAATAGCATCATAAATGCCTTTTTCGCTACCCCACTCTATCAAATTAGCCGCTTTGCCATTTATCCCATCGCCTGTTATACCATGGCAAGCCGCACATTGGACTAAAAATACTTGCTCACCAATAGCTTTTAACTCATCTTTAGTAGCATTGTGAAATTTCGCTTGGAAGTTTGCATTATATCTTTTTACCTCTTCATTGTATTCTCCAATTTGAGAATATGAATTTAAAGGATAACCAAATAAGAAATACCATATAGCCCAAGCTATAGTCAAAACAAACACCACAGCCCAACCAACCGGTATTGGGTTTTTATACTCGCCTATTCCATCCCAGTTATGCTCACTTAATTCGCCACCTTCTTTTTTCACTTTCATTAGTTTAAATAGCCTACCTACGACAATCAAGGTCAATAAGATAATAGCTATAGCACCAAGAATAGAAAGCGAATTTACATTGTCTTCTAGATTAAACCATTTCATTTTTTAACGCTCCTATTATCATCTTTGTCTGAAGATGAGAGACTCTCAAGAACATCATCTTGTAAATTATCATTTAAGGCTAAATTTGAGTATTTTTCATAATCTTTTCTGCCTACTTTTTCTGACCTTTTTAAATGAAACCAGTAGCTATATAGTATAACCACCATAGCTACTAACATTATATAAAAGCCATAAGCTTGAAGTTCTCTCATAGTCTCTATACTCATAACAAACCCTATTTTAAGCTATTTAGATATGCAATCAATGCGACAATCTGACGAATTTCGCCTCTAGCAAACGCATCTTTCACATCTTGATCTTTCATTTGGCTTATAATAGCCTCCGCTTCTGTTTTTACCTGCGCTTGAGCCTCCTCCCAGCTACCTAGTTTTGGCATACCCTCAATATCATAAGGGACATTAAATACCTTTTTAACCGTTAAAGCTTCAGCATAGGCTGTTTCTATATCAGCATTTTTATTAAACATATGTTTATACGCAGGCATTATAGAACCTGGAACGACACTTACTGGGTCTTTCATATGATTTTCATGCCAATCAACACTTCTATAATTACCAATTCTAGCTAAATCCGGTCCAGTTCTCTTTGATCCCCATAAAAATGGTCTATCATAGGCAAATTCACCACTTACTGAATACATACCATATCTATCAGTTTCAGACTTAAATGGGCGAATTAATTGAGAGTGGCATGCATTACAGCTATCAGCTATATATACATTACGACCAGCTAATTGTAAGACTGTATATGGCTTTTTATGCTCTACAGGTCTAGCACGATCAGCAAAATCTGGCAAAATTTCCACAATACCAGCATAAGCTATAAAGATAAACACAAATACCGCAAAAAAGAATGGATTTTTCTCTAACCAACTAAACATTCATTCCTCCTTACGCAGCCATCGGTGAAGCACTAACTGGCTCACGATCTATAGGCTTACTTGATGAGATAGATTTCATAATATTGTAAGCAAACATGAAAAATCCGATTAAATACAATAGACCGCCTATAGCCCTAATCCAATAATATGGAATTAAAACAGTAACAGTATCTATAAATGAGTAAGCAAGGTTACCATACTCATCAGTAGCTCTCCACATCATACCTTGAGTAATTCCAGCTATCCACATAGAAGCAAAGTATAAAACTATACCTGTTGTTTGGATCCAAAATTGTGCTTCCATCAAAGATTTGCTATAAAGTTCTCTTTTAAATATGCGTGGAGTCATATGGTATAGTGCAGCCATAGTCATAAATCCAACCCAGCCAAGAGTCCCATCATGGACATGCCCTGGGATCCAATCAGTGAAGTGAGCTAGTGCATTTACTGATTTTATTGAAAGAATCGGTCCTTCAAGAGTAGAGAACATATAGAATGTAGAGGCTAAAACCATAAATTTGATTAGTGGATTTTCTCTTAGTTGTCCCCATTCACCCTTCATTGTTAAAAGTATATTTATAGCTGAACCCCAACTAGGCAAAATAAGAACTATAGAGAATATAGATCCCATAGTCTGCATCCAATCTGGCACCGTAGAGTAGATAAGGTGGTGACCACCAGCCCAAAGATAGACAAACATAAGACCCCAAAATGAGAATAATGATAGCTTGTAGCTAAATATTGGCTGACCGCTCTCTTTTGGTAAGAAATAGTAAATTTGTGCGATAATAGCTACTGTAAATACAAACGCAACTGCATTATGACCAAACCACCATTGAACTAATGCATCATTTGTGCCAGCATACATAGATACAGAGTGAATCCAGCTACCCATACCTGTAACTAAACGAGTAGGAACTTCCATATTATTAAATAGATATAGCATAGCCACGCCAAGGAATGTAGCGATATAATACCAAAGCGAGATATAAAGTGTTTTTTCACGGCGAATTCCAATAAGTCCAAATATAGAAACTCCCCATAAAACCCACACAACAACAACTATAATATCAATAGGCCACTCAAGCTCTGCATACTCCTTAGATGTAGAAACACCAGCAAAAAGAGTAATAACTGCTAAAGCTATAACTAGCACATATAGCCAAAAGTGCAACTTGCCTATAAACATTAAAAATTTAGATTCGCTCATAGAGACCTTAAGCACTCTTTGTCCGATATAATACCAGGTAGCAAAGATACCTGATAACATAAATCCATAGATAACGCCATTTGTATGAAGCGGTCTAAGACGACTAAATGTTCCATATTCACCAGCTAGATAGTTAAGATCTGGGTATGCTAGCTGAAAGGCTATCAAAGTACCAATACCCATACCAACTATACCAAAAATAATAGTGGTAAACATGAAGTACTTAGCGACTGTATAGTCGTAGTTCAATGCATTACTTGGCTGCATTAAAAGTCCTCCTGTAAAGTTTATTATCTTTAAAAAATATCTATAATTATATGGTAAATAAAATATAAATTAACTTAAAATAAACAAAATAAATTTAAAATATTTTACATTTAATAAATATGCGTGGAGTTACCGCATTTTAAGGTAACTCTGTAAATAACAAAATTTAATTTAATGTTACGATTTTACTCATTTTTCATCATTTGTTGTGATTTTATAGCCAAGACCAGAGATATTTTTGATTAAATTTGCTCCAATTTTATCCCTAATTCGCTTTACAAATGTTCTAATTGCCGCCTCACTTACCTTCTGACCTGTCCAAACTCTTTGCTTAATATCTTCATGTAAAACCAAAGTATCCATTCTTTGGGTTAAAAGCATCAAAAATGCTATCTCCTTTTTAGTCAAAGATATCTCTACTCCATCGCTATTTATAAGGGCTGTTTTAGCTCTATCAAATCTAACCCCATTACCAAAATCAACTTTAAATCCCATATCCTTAGCAAATTTATATATAATCTCTAAAAGTTCATCTATCCCAACTGGCTTTATTAAATATTTATTAACCCCTGCATCGATCGCACCTAGCAATCTATCTTCATCGCTAAAGGCGCTAAGCACAATTACGGGAGTGGATTTGGATATACTCTTAATCTGCTTAGTCATCTCTAGCCCATCTATAATAGGCATTACAATATCGGTAATTACTATATCGGGATTGTATTTTTTAAATTTCTTTAGCCCTTCATCTCCATTTTTAGCCAAAATCAAATTTTTAAAAACGCCATCTATAGACTTAGATACCCAGCTTTTTACATCATTATCATCTTCTACAAACAAAATAGTCAAAGACTTTAAAATCTCATTCACGCTAACCCCTATTAATATCTCATTTTAATACCATAAATCCTAAATATAAAAGGTACATTCCATATCCAAGCATAATAAAAAATGAGACTAAATTTATATAATTTTTAAATTTAGCACCAATGGCTGACAAAATACCGCCAAACCCCATCATAACTGGAATAGTACTAAGACCAAAAATAGCCATAATCGCCGCCCCTTCTATTATCGATCCACTTCCAAATGAGATAGCTAGAAAATAATATACAACCCCACAAGGCAAAAGCCCATTTAAAAAACCCAAGATTAGAAGCGATATAGTGCTATTTTTTTGTCTGAATTTACTAAGTAGCGACATTATAAACGAGATTATTTTTTGATTTTCAATACAAGAAAGGAGCCTACCTCTTTTAAAAATGGCAAAAGATAAAATTATTAAGATAACTCCAGCAAAAAAGATAAATAACCCCTTGCTAAAGCCGCTAAAGATAACTGCCGAGCCAAAAAGACCAAACAAAATACCTAAAATCACATAGGCCAAAACTCTACTTAAATGATAACCAAGAGATAAGATAAAATGAGTTATTCTATCTGTTTTGCTAAGCTTAAGGTTACAAGCTGCTACAAATCCACCACACATACCAATGCAATGAGAGAGGCTAAAGCCTATCCCAAGGGCAATAGTGGTAAGAATTGTAGTTAGCTCCATTATAAGATTTCTACAAATTTATTAAATATATACTTACTCTCATTTGGCCCACTACTTGCCTCTGGATGATGCTGAACTGAAAAGACCTTGCCACCATTATAGCACACGCCTTCGATTGTATTATCAAAAAGATTTCTATGAGTAATTGTAGCTACTTCACAAATGCTCTCTGGGACATTATAATTATGATTTTGCGCTGTGATCTCTATGCTTTTTGTATCTAAATTTTGAACTGGGTGATTTGCTCCATGTTGTCCAAATTTAAGCTTATAGGTCTCATAACCATAGGCATTAGATAGTAGTTGATGACCAAGACATATACCAAACATAGGGATATTTGCCGCAATTAGCTTTTTGATTTGTGCTATCTCATCTACTAGCATTCTAGGCTCGCCTGGACCATTGCTTAAAAATACTCCATGGATTTGACCTTTATTAAATTTATCTATCAAAACCTCAGCCCTTACATCATGCGGATAAACCTCAAGCTCAAGACCAACGCTACAAAGCTCATTTAATATATTTCTTTTTACCCCATAATCAATCACCGCAACCCTTTTGCCAATGGATTTGACACTACCATAAGATTGATTTTTATGCTCCCATCTTGTGAAAAGATGAGTATATGGCTCTTTGGTGCTAACAACGCTTACATAGTTGATCTCGTCAATTCTAGCGCTACTTTCTAAAGCTTTTTTTAGCTCATTTTTATCGCTAATTTGAGTTGATACATATGCTCTTAAATTTCCACCATCTCTTAGCATTTTGGTTAAATATCTAGTATCTATATCATATATTCCAAATTTGCCTTGATCGTAAAAAAACTTCTCAATGCTCTCTTGGGATCTAAAATTACTTGGATTGGCATTAAAATTACGCATAAATACACCACTTGCGTGAATTTTACTGCTCTCTTTGTCATCATCATTTATCCCTACAATCCCAATTTCTGGCATAGTAAATATGATAAATTGCCCAGCGTAGCTTGGGTCTGTGATGATCTCTTCATATCCAGTCAAAGACGTATTAAACACAAGCTCCCCAAAGGCACTTCCACCCTTGCCAAAAGCCTTAGCCTCTAAATAGATACCATTTTCTAAATATATATAAGCCTTCATTATATCATTCCTCTTTTGCGAAGCTCTTCTTCATATAATTTCTCAAATATCAAATCATACTCATCTGTGCCTGGGATAACTTTCTTTTTATAGTTTTCTAAGCGGTCAATTACACTATCTTCGATAGCCTCATACTGCTTTAGATAGCTTTCTATGGCGTTATAAATTAAATTTTTTACCCTATTTTCTGAAACTTCATAATCTATTAAATCATCTTTCCATAATTTTTGTAAAATCTCATGTGATAAGCTACTATAACGATCATCATAAGCAAGCATTACGCCAAAATCTTTGGCTAATTTTTTCTTAATGAGCCAAAACATACTCTTGCGATCAACTTGCATAAAATCAATCTCATTTTCATTTTGATCCAAAAGCTCTTTTACACGCTCTTCTAACGCTCTTTCTTTATTTATATCAACACAAAGAATATCTTTAGCCACAGCCGCTATAGGCTCAGTTCCGCTCTTAAATTTAATAAAACCAGAATTTAATAGATCAATTGCAATTTTTCTTGCTATATATGGAGCATGTGGGAGTTTAATACGCATTTAAATGGCCTTTATAAATTTTTTGGCTAATTTTATCAAAAAAATATATAAAATCAGCTAAAAATAGAAAGATAAATTAAATTTTATTTAGTTGAATTTGACTCTTTAAAAAGCTCATCATTTTTTAAAATTTGGGTAAGTTCAGCTGCGATTTGCGGATCCATTTTAGCAAAAATTGCAGATATTTTCTTAGCTTCAAGTGAGTGTAAAACCTTAGCCGCCTCATCTCTTGGAAGTTGCGAAATTATCGTAGCTGCTGGAGCGTCTTTCATCTTAGCATATATCTCTAAAACCTTATCGCTTGTAATGCTTTTTAACTCAGATAAAATTTTTTCATTTTTCTCAAGCATTCTTTTAATATTCTCTTCTTTTTGAGCTATTATCTCTAAGGTTTTATTTAAATCTTGCTCTTTGGCTAAAATTTGAGCTTCACGCTGATTAAATAAAGTAGTAGTAGCCGCCCTATAAGCCTCTAGCTCCTGGCGTGAGCTATCTATGAGTTCTAAATTCTTAGCGATATTAGCCTCTCTATCAGCTAAAATCTCATCGCTATTAGCATATAAAAATGTGTTTAAAATAAGTATAAAATATATAAATTTCAAATTCTATCCTTATTTCAAAAATGAGTATCTCATAGTGCCTAGCTCATCAAGCTCTTTGCTCTCTTTTTTCTTAAGGTTTTTTAGCTCTTTTTGTATCTCTTCTCTTTCCATATATTTGACTTTTTCTAGCTCTATATATGCTTTTTTATACTTAGATTCAAAGTGTATAATCTCCTTTTGCATAAGTAGCATTTTCTCTTTTATCTTATCTTTTTGACTTCTTAAGAGCTTTTGTTGTTCGATTGTGGATTTAATTTTAGATGATGAGCCGCTTTTTGGAAATTTACTCATATTTATCTCAGTATTTATAGCATCCATAGAGCGACTAAGCTCACGAAACATCGCCTTAGATTTAGCTAGGCTCATCTCAATCTTATTTAGCTCCTCTTCTCTAACCTTTACAATTTGCGAAAATTTATTATTCATCTTAGTATTGTATCGCTCCTTTCTGGGCTAGTAGAGATAATGCTAACTCTAACTCCTGTTAGCTCCTCTATCCTTTGTATATATCGCTTAGCATTTTGCGGAAGATCATCATAATTTTTAATCCCGCTAATGCTATCCCAACCTTCAAGCTCTTCATAAATAGGAGTTACCTCATCTAAATTTACTGGCACATAATCTATAATCTCGCCTCTATACTCATAAGCTTTGCAAATTTTAACACTCTTAAATCCATCTAAAACATCTAATTTCATCAACGCATAGCTATCTACTCCATTTAGCTTTGAAGCATATCTTACGGCTACTGCATCTAGCCATCCACAGCGTCTTTTTCTGCCAGTAGTGGTGCCATACTCCTTGCCTACTTCGCACATTATATCCCCATCTTTGCCGTGATCTTCAGTAGGGAATGCACCATTGCCAACCCTTGTTGTGTAGGCTTTTAAAATTCCAATCACATTTCCTATGCTTTTTGGGCTTAAGCCAAGACCCGTACAAGCACCAGCTGAGATTGTATTTGAGCTAGTAACATATGGATATGTGCCATGGTCAATATCTAAAAGTGTGCCTTGAGCCCCTTCTAAAAGAATTTTCTTATTCTCATCTATGGCTTTCCATAGAATTTGAGTAGTATCAGCAATGTATGGCGATAGAGAATTTTTAAATATTTCAAGCTCTTTGTATATCTCATCTTTGCTAGGTATATTCACCCCAAGAGCGTCTAAATAAGCCCTATTGGCCTCAAAATCGCTTATTAAATTTTCGCTAAGTTGCTTAGGATTAAGCAATTCGCCAACCCTATGCCCCGTGCGACTAATCTTATCAGCATACGCTGGGCCAATGCCTTTGCCAGTGGTGCCTATGGCTTTATCCCCTTTTAATCTCTCTTTGGCTTGGTCTATTAAGGAGTGATGCGATAAATTTAAGTGTGCCCTATCGCTGATATAAAATCTCCCTTTTAAATTTTCAAACTGCGACATCTCTTTTATAAGCACTTCAGGATTTACCACCACGCCATTGCCTATAATATTTATTATATTAGGGTGCAAAATTCCGCTTGGAACTAGATGCAAAGCGTATTTAACCCCATCTACCCATATAGTGTGTCCAGCGTTGTGTCCGCCACCGCTTCTACATACCAAATCATAATTTTGTGAGAGCATATCGACAATTTTACCCTTGCCTTCATCTCCCCACTGAATTCCAACAATTAAATCCGCTTTTGTCATATCAATCCTTCTATTTGCTTCTTAAATTCTCTATCACAGCATCGCTAAATATAGCAAATCCCGCTGAAATATTACCATCTATCTCATAGCTTCCGCCACTACTTAAAATACTATTATCGCATAAAAACCTAAAAAATAGCTTATCATAATATCGCATTTTGGAGTAGTATAAAGGTGCGTATATGCGTTTTTCGTAGTTACTAGCTAATCCCTTAATGGAATTTAAAGGCTCTTTTAACTCGCTTGGGGCAATAGCGATTACTGAGTCTATATCTGCGTCGCTTTTAATGTTAGCAAGGCGATTTAGCCATGGTAAATCAAGACCCAATATCACCTCTAATCTGCCATTTTCAAAGACGCTAATTGGTAAATTTAAAAGCTGGCATATTATCTTTGGAATTTGGATATTGCTAATTTGTAAGTGCGCCTCAATGCCAAATTCCTTAAAAATTTGACTAACAATATCAATACAAGGCATTATACTACTATCGCCTAGTATCTCAGCGCCTATTTGGTAGATCTCGCTATTTGGGTATTTAAATACTGGCTGGATATAAAACCATCTTTTTGTATTGCTATCTTTTAGCCTTTTTGTGGCTATCCGCACGACATCGATGGTGCTATCGCTACGAAGTGCAATCTCTAAATTTTGCTTATCACCAAAGCGTATTAAATTCTCAGGCTTTACGCTAACTCTTTGATGATGGCTAAAATATGGAGTAATAATTTCACTAAAACCGCTACTTTCTAAAATATCTGCCGCTTTAGACTCAATCTGTCTTTTTAGCTTAGCACTAGAGCCAAAATATAGCTTAGAGCCATCTGGAATATCGTGCTCGTAAATCTTTTGCGTATCCAAATTCAAATCTCTCTCCTTACTCCATAATTTTATAAAATGATGCTATATAGCGTTGGATTATGCCGTGTTCATCTTTAATAGCTGTTATAACCAAATGCTCCAAATAGACCTCACCTGCGCGATTTTTGTTATAAATTTTCCCACTCCAACTACCAAAATGCTTTATATCAGACCACATTTTAGCATAAAATACATTATCGTGCCTATCTGAGCGTAATATTTGTGGGGTTTTGCCTATTATCTCATATTTGCTATATCCTGTAATCTTAGAGAAACTATCATTAATATCAAGGATATTCCCATTTACATCGCATATCATAATGCCATTAATAGAGCTTGACATTATAGCATTTGTTAATGCACTTTGGACTATATAGTTTTGATGGTCGCTAATATCAGTAGCAGTTCCGATAATCTCATCAGAATCATTTAGCGTATCTAGAGCTTTGGCTTTTATTTTAGTATAAATTTGCTTACCATCTTTTTTAATTAATCTTATATCGCACTCAACAAGCCTTGAAGTGCCTTCTATATATCTATCTAACTCATCTATTAATATATCAATATCATCTCTATATACAATTTTATAAATATCTTCAATGGAGCTAACACCCATATCAATGCTATTTTTATAGCCTAAAAACTCCACAAAATCAACGCTAAATTTCAAAGCCCCACTCTTAGCAAAATACTCAAATCCCAGCAAATCACTACTTAAAATTCTACTTTCGCATCTTTTTAATTTGTTTGTTAAAATCTCTTTTAATATCTCTTGATCTGTATTATCTAATAAAAACATTATAACTTCTATTTGTCCATTTATATTCTTACTGCTTGATACAAATACCCTAAACCACCCATACTCTCCACTTGCTAATTTAAATCTATATGAGCGATCAAGCTCTTTTTTTGTATCATATATGCTATTTTCTAGCTTGATTTTACGCTCAATTTCTAGGCTTAAAGAGGCTATATCATCGCTATGACACAGAGCTTTAATATCTATATTTTTTTCATCACTTTGGATTAGTAAATTTATATTTGAGCTTAGCTCAGTAGCTACCCAGTGATCTGCATATGTAAATTTAACCACAATCGCTGGATTATTCTCTATTATAGCAATTTCGCTATTTAAGCTTTCAATCTTCTCTTGTGCTTTTGTAGCATCTAATATAATCATAAAATATGAATCATTAAAATATAAACTTACTGGCGTGCTAATAACCTCAACAAATTTAATCTCACCATTTGAAAGTCTATGCTTATGATATGATGCTTTGGTATCATAATTTATCTGAATATCAAATATACTCATAGTCAAAAGCTCACCCTTAGAATATCCATAAAAATCCACCGCACACCGACTAGCGTCCATTATGCTACCATCTTTAGCATCGATAAATAAGATCTTTATATCACTCTTATCAAATAGCAAACTATAATACTCTATATAATATTTTAAGCTATTTTGAGCCCCGATCCACGATGTAAAAAACTCATAAATATTCTTATTAATATGGTAAAAATCTAAATTTGAAATCGGCTCAATGACCTCTTTGGCTACAAGTCTTTCAATGAATATTTTGGTATTTGCAATTGGTAAGATAAGATTATTTCTAATATATAAAATTACCTCTAAAAATAGAGCCAAAAGTATAATCACAAAGGTAGAAAAACCAAGATAAGCAACTCCATCTACACTACTATCAGAAAATATAAAATAGAGACCAAAAACACTCATAGTAACAAACATTACTATGATAATTATAGCTCTTTTAAGTAGCCCAGAAGCAAGGAAAACTCTGCCTTGTTGCATATATCTAAACCTTTGGCATAAGTGAATTTACGCAATGTAAGCCTAAATTTTACCTAAATTTTAATAAATTCAAGCTAAATATATATTTTTAAGAAAGCTTTGGTTTAAATTTGGCTAAAATGGCACAATGAAGTTTATAATATTAGCAATTTTGACTAGCATTATCATCAGTGGCTGCACCTTTAAATCCCCACTTTTAAATCTAAACTCCATCTATGATACATATACAATTAGCAAGGACGAGCGAGGTATTTACACCATAATAAAAGATAATATAATCCAAAAAAAGATCCAAGCCAAAATCCTAGCAACACCAAATTTAAGCAACTTCCACATAGATGTAGTCTCACAATGGGCAGAAGTATTGCTAATTGGCGAGGTAGCTAGTATGAGTGATAAGATGGAGCTAATCAATCTAGCTAAAAATACAATGGGGGTAAATCATATCAAAACATATATAAATTTAAAAACAGAAAATTCTTGCCACTTTACAGATGAACTAGCCATACTAACTAAAATCAAAACCAATCTCATCAGCGATCCGCTTATAGATAGCACAAATATAAATATCCATATTATCCAATGTGATGTTGTATTTAGCGGTGCGATCGCAACGATAGAGCAAGAGAAACGAGCCCTTTGGTATGCTTTACATACTGATGGGGTAAATAGTGCTTATTCATTTTTACATATTTTAAAATAGTAATTAAATTTAATTTAACATATTTTTAACATACTTTTGAAATAATTTTGCCAAATTTAACTCAAAGGATAGGCAATGAAAGTCTCTAAACCAATAGCCACTATAGCTACTATAGCTACATTTGCCATTGTCGGCGTTACTGGTGTTTTTATGTTTTTTAATCTTAAAAGCTATGGCATCAAAATAGCCCACGAATATATCGGTATGGCAATGGTGATTGCCTGTGTGCTTCACATATTTGCTAATCTTGCCCCATTTAAGAAGTATTTTACTGGCAAAAAGCTTGGCTTTATCAGTGCTACCATAATAGCTGCTATAGTATTTATGATTTTTGCTCCAAATTCAAACAAGTCAAAACTACCGCAAAAAGAGCTATACTCTAGCTTTATGAATGCGAATTTAAGTAGTGCAATGGCAGCTTTAAATAGCGATAAAACCGCATTTGAAAAATACTTAAATAGCAAAAATATTAAATTTGAAGATAGTAGCATTAAAGAGTTTATCTCTAAAAATAATTTAAATGAAGTAGAATTTATAAATACTCTTTTAAATCGCTAAATTTTAGAGCCATCTTAGGCTCTAAATTGACTTTTTATAAAATGAAAAGATCAACGCAGGAAGTAAGATTAACGCCCCAAGAAGCATCATTAGCATAACCAAATCAGTCAAAACGCCAAAATATATAGTCGGCCAAAAATTAGATAGACTCATCACACTAAAGCCTAAAAATATCGCAAATGATGTATAATACATCGCATAGCCAATGCTTAAATGAGAATTTAAAATTGAACGCTTAATACCATAAATACGGCTTTCGCTCTTAAATCTATGAATATAGTGGATAATATCATCAACGCCAATCCCAAAGCTAATAGCTGCTATGGTGATACTCATAATATCAAGGGCAATTCCAGCTATTCCCATCACGCCAAATACCACACAAAGTGGGACTAGATTAGCAATTATGCCAATAATTGAGAGCTTAATACTCCTAAATATCAAAATAAAAACCAAAAATAGCGCCAAAACAACAAAGATAATCGTATCAGCTTGAGAGGCAAATAGAGCTTGGAGCATATTATTATAAAGCACCATTATACCAGCTACTTCTATCTCTACTGGCTCATTTTCAAGCAAAGATTGTAGATCTTTTTTTAATGATTTTATAAACTCATCTCGCTTTAAATTTGGATCACTATCAAGTGTTCTAATGCTAAATCTAGCTTCATTATTTTCTATATTTATATATGGAGTTAAAATCAGCTCCTTATACTCACTTGGCAAATTTTTATATATTAGCGAAAGGGATAGCGGATCAAGCTCTTTATTGTTATTTACACTCTTGCCTACTTCTAATAGGGTTGCTAGTGAGCCGACATTGCCGATAAAATCACGCTCTTGTAGAAATTTATCCACTTTTTTGATAATCTCAAGCTTATAGCTATTAAACCAATATTCAGGCTCGTTAGTAGCAAATTCATCTTCAAAATCCCCTAGCTCATCATTGCTATACTCATCTTTGATAGAAGCAAATTTAATAATCACATCAAGTGGAATTGTCCCACCTAGCTCTGTATCTATAACCTTCATACCTTGGTAAATTTCGGTATTTGACTTAAAATAACCTATAAAGCTATTTTCAACCCTTAATTTACTAACACCATAAATCCCAATTATCACAATAATAAAGCTAATAATATAAACAATATATGCCCTTTTAATGGCTATTTTCGCACACCAGTGTGTGAATTTAAAGCTATTTTCAAAGCTCATTTTTGGCTCTATTTTCTTAAGCAGTGTAAGCAAACTACCAAAGACAAAAAACGCCACAAAAAGCGATATAGAGATACTCACGCTCATCATCATTCCAAGCATAATAATAGGCTTAATATCACTTAAACAAAGTGATAAAAATCCAATCACAGTAGTCAAAATCGCAAAAAAACATGGCTTAAATTTTGATCTAAGAGTGAGATAAACTAGCTGAATATTCGTATAATCTCTATGCTTAAAATATAGCTCACGATAAGCAACGATCAAATGTATAACAACTGATATAGTAATAATAAGCTGAAGTGCTATATAATTAGAGCTAATCACGGTAATCTCATACCCTAAAAGCCCAAACAAACCACTAGCTAAAACCACGCTTAAAAAGCAAACTACAATAGGTAAAATCACAAATCTAATCTGCCTAAAAAATAGCCACAAGCAAAATCCAAGTAGTAATAATACGCCACTTCCATACACTAGCAAATCACTCTTAACAAAGCTCACCATATCATCAGCTATCATACTAATTCCGCCTAAAAATAGCTTCTCATCGCCACTATGACACTTGATAATCTCTCTTATTTGGCTAATGGTTTGATGCTCTAAAATACGCTGAGAATCCCTATATTTTTTAAACTCACTCTCCAAATTTTCAAGCATATTTTTATCTAGATTTGGCTGCTCTTTTAATCTAGCTCTTTGCTCGATAAAATTAGCATATTTCTCATCATCTTTTAAATTTACCACAATTGAAGTGGTCTTAAAATCACTACTTACGAGCGAATTTTTGTATAATGGGCTATTTGTTAGCTCCATTTTAGCAGCATTCATATCAATGCCAGCCTTACTTAGATTTGGCACATTATCTACAAGTTCGCTGATAGTTAAATTTGGATTATTTGTTAGAAGTGGCGCTTTTAATATAGAAAATACAGAATCCACACTTTGTAATTTCTCAAGATCATTTGATATAGCCTCAATCTTGCTTAAGCTCTCCTTGCTTAATAGATTAGAATTTGGCTTATAGGCGATGATGAGAAAATTCTTACTCTCATAGTGTTTTACAATCTCTCTATAAATGGCTAGGTCTTTATCATTTTCTAAAAGTAAAGTTTGGGTTGAAGCATCAATCTCTAATTTATATGAAAATACTCCAATCCCAATGGATATAGCTAGGTTCAATGCCAAGACTAATTTAGGAAATAAAACTATAAATTTAAATATCTTTTTCATTTAATGGTTGTATTGTTATCTAAATTTACACTTTGCAATCTCTTTATAATCTCGTTAAAATCAGTATTTTGCGATAAATCACTAAATTGACTTCTATAGCTTTGAATTATACTAACCCCCATAATATCTATATCATAAATTAGATAATCACTCCCATTAGCAGGGTGGAATTTAAGTATCAACGGGTAGTTTTCACTCTTATTTTTTATAATCGCATGAGCATTATATCGATTTTTATTTGTCAGCTCACCTTTTACAAACTCAATCTCTTGGTCGCTATAATATCCAAGCTTTTGAGAAAAAGATAGCTTTAAATTTGATACAAAAAGCCTTTGAAATTCATCTTGCTGGCTACTATTTAGAGCTTTATACTGCTTAGAAAGTGAGAGTTTAGCCATCAAAGAGTAATCAAAATAACCATCAAAAAGCTCAAAAATCTTAAGCGGTTTTTGCTCTTTGCTTATCTTATTATCGCTCATTATATTCAAAGCTTTTTGAAAATCCGCTCTAAGCGTATCATCAATACTTTTAAGCTCGATAGAAAAAGATATTGTGTAAATTAAAGATAGTAAAATTAAAATTCTCTTCATGCTCTACTCCTGAATTTGTGCGTTTCTGCGTTGTTCATATCCATCTTTTAAGAATGCGTATAGATCGATTGTGCCGTTAGTTAGTTTATTATACAGCTCTGGATCTTTAGAACCATCATTGATTACCCGCCATGATTTTGCTATTAAATTTAGATGAAAATATCTATTTGCATTATCTGTAAATATCTCATTTGTATAGCTCATTGGATTGATAAAAAAGTCGCCACTCATACCTATTAAATCCCGCAAATTTGTCTGACCTAAAAATGGTAACACAATGGGAAATCCACCGCCAACACCCCAATAGCCAAGAGTTTGCCCTAGATCCTCATCATGCTTTTTAAGCCCATATACATTAGTAGCTACATCGCTAATTCCGCCAAAACCAACTATAGTATTAGCGATAAATCTTAAGCTCTCTTCACTAGCATTTGCAAATTTAAGTTGTAATACATTATTAACTAATCTAATAGGAAAGAGTAGATTATCAAAAAAATTGCTTATAGCATCTTGAGCTGGATTTGGCATCATATAGTCATAGCCTTTAAATGTCGGTATCAACACATTTTGATAAAATATATGGTTAAATTCTGTCATAACTCTATTATACCCACTTAGCGGATCAAAGCTATCTTGAGCGATATACTCATCTTCAAATGAATCAATATCAGTAGCAAAACAGCTAATGATAAAGATACAATTAACAAAAAAAATCCTAAGCATAAATAAGCTCCAAAAATAAAAAGCTAGTATTATATTAAACTCAACCTTAAGTTTAGTATAAACAACCAATTTACTATATTTAATCTATTTGTCTTTAAATTTAATAAAATATATGCAAATTTTTAATAAAAAAATATTATAATACACTAAAAAATAAATTTATAAAAGAGGTTTTTATGAAAGCACGGATAAATCTTGAGCTAATTTTAAATGATAAAGTGGTGCTTTTGCCAAAACATATTAAGCTTCTAAAGGCTCTAGATGAGACTAGGAGCATTACCAAAGCTGCAACTGTAGTGGATATATCATACAAAAACGCTTGGGATTGTCTGGATTTAATCAACTCCAAAGCTGATGAGCCACTCATTCTAAGGGTCGATGGCAAGAGAAAAAATAGCGGTAGTGAGCTAAGCCAATACGCAAAAGATATAATAGATAAATATGATGCAATCTTAAAGGCTCAAAACCACTTTCTAAATGAAATTTGTAATGATTTAGATGGCGATATTATAAGTAACTTAAAGGGGATAAATATGAAACTAAGCGCTAGAAATCAGCTCCAAGCTACAATCACAGATATTGAAATTGGTGCGGTAAATGCCCAAATCACCGCTAAATTAAGCGATGGAGTGTTACTAAAATCCATAATCACAATAGATAGCCAAAAAGAGTTAAATTTAGAAGTTGGCAAGGAGATTATCTTTGTTTTTAAAGCCTCAAGCGTGATTTTAGCTAAAACTGATGATAAAGAGTTAAAAATTTCAGCAGCAAATAAACTAAAAGGCAAGGTTACTCAAGCAACCTTAGGTGCGGTAAATGCGAAAATTTCTGTAAATATAGGTCATAACCAAATAATCCACGCAATAATCACAAATGAATCAGCTCAAGATATGAGAATTAATGTAGGCGATGAAGTTGAGCTATTTATAAAAGCTAGCCATATAATTATCGCTACACAAGCCTAATTTACACAATTTAATCTAGCTAAATTTTGGCTAGGTTAGCTATCTTTAAAATATAAATATATAATTTATATGTATAAATATCATTTTATTTATAGCCTATTTACTATTTAATCATATAATTTTGAAGTATAAATTTAAAATATAAAGGATAAATAATGAGAACACTTCTACTTCTCCTAGCCTTTGTGATTTGCTCTTTTGCTTCAAACCTTAATGTCGCCGCTGCGGCAAATACTGCTTATGCCCTTGAAGAGATAAAGCGTAAATTTACCAAGCTTCACCCAGATGCTAAAATCAACATCACACTAGGCTCAAGCGGCAAATTAGTAGCTCAAATCAAAAATGGAGCCCCATTTGATCTATTTTTAAGTGCTAATACCAGCTTTGCTGATACCTTATACAAAGATGGCTTCGCAGTAGATAAACCACAAATATACACTAGCGGAAGCGTAGCAATACTAAGCGTAAGAGGCTATGAGCCAAGTCTAAACTCACTACAAAACAAAGATATAAAAACAATAATAATCGCAAATCCTAAAACCGCACCATATGGAGCCGCCACAATCGAGGCTTTAAAAAATGCTGGAATTTATGATGAAATAAAGCATAAAATCATAGAATCAAATAGCATAGGAGATGCTCTAAATCAAACTATAAAAGCTGGAGATATAGGATTTGTAGCAGCTAGCGCTCTAAAGGCTAAGCAAATGCTACAATATACCAACTACTCTATCCTTGATAGCTCACTTCATACTAGCATAGACCAAGCGATGGTAATTTTAAATAACGGCAAAGATAATAAACTAGCTAAGGCGTTTTATGACTTTATCCTAAGCAAAACCGCTCAAGATATATTTGCTAAATTTGGGTATAAATCAATCGACTAGGCTAAATTATGATTAATTTCCACTGCCAAAAATCATTTAATGGATTTGAGCTTGATGCGAAATTTAGTGTAGAAAATGGTGAATTTGTCGCACTATATGGCAAGAGTGGTAGTGGTAAAAGCACGATATTAAGGCTACTTGCTGGATTTGATAAGCCAAATAGCGGAGTAATTAGTAATAATGAGCAAATTTATTATAATAAAGATATATTCTTACCACCACAAAAGCGAAATATAGGCTATCTTTTTCAAGATTATGCCCTATTTCCTAATATGAGTGTAATGCAAAATCTACTATTTGCTAAAAATGATATTAAATTTGCCACTGAATTGCTTGAATTAACCCAGCTTTTAGAGCTTAAAAATGTCTATCCCCATACTCTCTCAGGCGGTCAAAAGCAACGCACAGCCTTAGCAAGGGCTTTGATGAGACACCCTAAACTACTGCTTTTAGATGAGCCGTTATCTGCTTTGGATACAAATTTACGCACTAAACTCCAAGAGTATCTAAGCCAAATTCACAAAAAATATGGTATGAGTATAATCATAGTTAGCCATGATAAAAATGAGATTTATAGACTTGCAAGTCGTGTATTTATAGTAGATAGTGGCAAAATTATCCAAAGTGGCTCGCCAAAAGAGCTGTTTTTAAACTCAAATTCGCACCAAAATATCGATTTTCTAGCCACGATTTTAGAGATTAATCAAAACTTAATCACTTGCGAATATGCAAATCAAATTTACCAAATCACCTTACCAAATAGCCTAAATAGCCTAAAAATCGGCGATACCATCACTCTAAGCACACAAATATCAAATCTAAAGGTTACTATATGATAGATTGGACGCCACTACTATTATCATTTAAATTAGCTTTTATAACAACAATTATACTATTTATCATCTGCTTATTTTTTGCTTATATTGTGGCTAGGTGTGAATTTAGATTAAAGCCCGTTATCGAAAGTGTAATATCATTGCCACTTGTGCTGCCGCCATCGGTGCTTGGATTTTATATCTTAATACTTCTATCTCCATACTCATTTTTGGGTGAATTTATGCAAAAGTATTTTGATATTAGACTTGTTTTTAACTTTACTGGCCTTGTAATTGCTAGCTGTATCTACTCATTGCCATTTATGTTTTCACCCATATTATCAGGGTTTAAATCCCTGCCAAATTCGCTTATAGAGGCTAGCTATAGCCTTGGTAAAGGCAAGATTACTACCTTATTTTGCGTAGCTATGCCAAATATCAAGCCATCATTGCTAAGTGCGATTATCATTAGCTTTGCTCATACTTTAGGCGAATTTGGGGTAATTTTGATGATTGGTGGGAGCATTGATGGAGAGACTAAGGTTGCTAGTATTGCTATTTATGATGCTGTTGAGATACTAGACTATAAACTAGCACACATATACTCAGCCATTATGCTAATAATTAGCTTTGTTGTGCTGTTTTTAGTCTATTTTATAAACCAAAAAATAGAGAAAAAGTAGTATAATAATCAAATTTATTTTAAAGGAATTTGATGAAAAATATATTTTTTTCTCTGATAATTAGCCTAATATTTTTAGGTTGTGGTAGTCCTGCTTTTACTAGCTATCTTGCTACTTCTAATCCCATTTTTATAACTGAAAATATCAAGGGCAAAAGCTTTAGCATATATTCACAAAACTTAAGTGAAAATTTCGATATCAATCTAAGCTCTGCCCTAATCCAAAATGGCTATAAAAAAGCTGATAAAAATCCAGATATTACAATCAAAATAGCCTTAAATTACCTAAGGCAAAATAGCGATATTAAAAATAATAATTTTATGGAATTTGGCTTTGGAAGTGGCGGTTTTAGACATATTGGCTTTGGAAGTAGCTTTGGTAATGGATATGAGAGTGAGTATTTTTACGACGCTCAAGCCTCGCTATATATCGCTATTAAAGATGGCAAAGATTATCAAACAAATTTAAATTTACAAAGTCAAAAATCTAGTTTTAGCTACTCACAATCTCAAGCTACAGAGGATTTTCAATCCAAAATAATAGCTAAGATTATAGAGATTTTAAATGGCTTTTAGGCTGATATTTCTAAAGCCATTTAAAATGATTAAAATAATATATTTTTTAACATTAAAATAAACATAATTATATATAGCCCTAGAGCTAACCTTTTTTGAGTTATTTTATCAATTTTATGACCAAATTTAACACCAAAATAGACCCCAATTATAGAGCCAATCCCAATCATCAAGCCACTTTTATAATCCACTAGCCCAGCACTTCCTAGGCTGATAAGTCCAGAAAATGAGCTAAATATAACAAAAAATAGCCCAATTGATATGGCCTTTTTAATATCCATTTTCAAAAATCCCACAAATATCGGAGTTAAAAATAGCGCTCCGCCAATCCCAGCAGATATAGCTACAGCACCCACAAAAACCCCCACAATAAACATTACAAATTTAGATATATCTTTTGGATTATCATTTACTACATCAGCTTGAAAAAACTTAATTATAGCCACAAAAAGTATAAAAAGCACCGCTAATTTAAGCACAATACCAGGCATATTTAAAACGATAAATCCACTAAAACTAGCCCCCAAAAGCCCACCAATACCAACTACAATCCCATCATTTAAAACTAATTTTTTATTTTTATAATTTATATAACTACCAAACATCGCCCCCATAAACATCTGAAGCACACTAATACCAATTGCACTCTTAATATCAAAACCCAAATTTAGCAGTATCGGAACCAAAATCGTCCCCCCACCAATCCCAAAAAATCCGCTAATAAACCCCACGCCAACCCCAATAGCGACAAATAACGCAATCAAAAAATAGATAGTATCGCCAGATAAGATCATATCAACCATTTTTACACCTTAAATTTAATGCCAAATTATAGTAATCCTAAGATAAAATCTAGCTTTGAAATAGTAATTTTTAAGATTGATAAAGAAAATTTTTTGTATAATATTTTTTTAAAAAACTTTTTGGAGCTAATATGCTTTTACTCTGTGATCCAACCATATATTTTAGAGAAATTTTACGCCAATATCCAAAATCTTATCTAGCTGAAGATGAGATGCAAGTCATCATCGGTATTGATTGTGATTATATTAGCGGAGATGATTTTGCTAAATTAAATGAGAGGATTAAAAATGGCAAAAAAATCTCAAATTTTGCCGGACTTTTTGGGATTTTAAGCTACGAAGCTGTATATAAATTTGAAAAAATCGCAGATATAAAGCCATATTTATACGAGTTCCCAATATATCATTATAGCGATGCTAAAGCATATTTACACTATGATAAACAGAGTAAAATTTATGGCTTTTATGGGGATAGCGGATACTTTAATAATCTAAAAGATATAAAGCCTCTAGTCAAATCAGATAAAAGCTATTTCTACACCATAAAAAGCGATCTAGATAGCCAAAAAACCGATTATCTAAATATGATTAAAACGGCTAAAAATTATATAAAAAATGGCGATATCTTCCAAGTAGTTTTATCTAAAACTTTAGAATTAGAAAGCGATTTTGACCCACTTGAATTTTATGAAATTTTAAAATCCCAAAATCCTAGCCCATATATGTTTTATTACCCAAGTGAATTTGGCACCATCGTAGGTAGCAGCCCTGAGCTTGTAGTAGAGATTAAAAGGGGCATTATCCACACAAGCCCAATTGCTGGAACAAGAAAACGAGGGATTGATGCTAATGAAGATGAAGTGATAAAAAAAGAGCTTTTAAGCGATGAAAAGGAGCTTAGCGAGCATAGAATGCTAATTGATCTAGCTAGAAATGATATAGGCAAATTCGCCCTTCCAAGTAGCGTAAAAGTTACAAATCCTATGCATATCAAGCTCTATGAGAGCGTAATGCATATTGTAAGTGATATTTACGCAGAGCTAAGTAGCTCATCAACAGCAATGGAGGCGATAACTACGATATTTCCAGCTGGAACCCTTAGCGGAAGTCCAAAGATTAGAGCAATGCAGATTATAAATGAGCTTGAAGGGCATAGTCGTGGAATTTATGGTGGTGGGATTGGATTTTGGCATTTTAATGGAGATATGCAAATGGCAATTCTCATTCGCTCAGCAATCTTCGTGCCAAATTCAGATTCAAATAGCGTATTTATCGGAGCTGGTGCTGGGATAGTGTGGGATAGCGATGCTAAAAATGAGTATGAAGAAATTTGCAATAAACGAAAAAGTTGCCTAAAGATCTTTGAGCAATACGCAACCAAAAGGGATAAATAATGATTTTGATGATAGATAATTACGATAGTTTTGTTTATAATATATATCAATATATTTTAGACACGACTAAAGAGCCTATAAAATGTGTTAGAAATGATGAGATTACAATTGATGAAATTAAAGCCTTAAATCCATCTAAAATTATCCTAAGTCCAGGACCAAAACACCCTAAAGATAGTGGGATTTGCCTTGATATTTTAAGAGCGAATTTAGGCATTCCTATACTTGGAATTTGCCTTGGACATCAAGCCATTGGGCTAGTAAATGGAGCTGATATTAAGGTGCTTGATACCCCAGTTCATGGTAAAATTAGCCAAATCAAAACCCAAAACGATAGCATAATCTTTGCTGGATTACCAAGTGAATTTAATGTGATGAGATACCACTCTTTATATGTGGATAATCTCCCGCCAAACTTGCAAGCCACAGCATATAGTAGCGATGGGGTTTTAATGGCGTTAGAGGATAGGCAAAATCAAATTTTTGGGATACAATTTCACCCTGAGAGCTTCTTTAGCCAGTATGGAAAGCAGATAATTACAAATTTTCTCTTATTAAATCAAACAAAAGACGAGAGCCCTAAAAAGGCAAATTTCGCCCCATTCCTTACAAAACTCCAAAAAGGCTTTGCGCTTGATAGTAGCGATTATGAGATAATTTGCAAAGAGATCTATGATAAAAATTATGATGAAATTCAGCTTGGTGCTTTGCTAGTTTTAATAAGCGAAAAATCACTATATCCAGATAGCCTTGCTGCACTTGTAAAAAATATACTAAAATACTCAACAACATATAATGATAACTCACCAATGATGGATATAGTAGGCACAGGTGGCGATGCTTTAAAAACCATTAATATCTCTACAACTTCAGCTTTCATACTAGCCTCTTTAGGCATCAAAGTAGCTAAACACGGCAACAAAGCCATAACATCTAAAAGCGGCAGTAGCGATGTTTTAAGCCAAATTGGCATAGATTTAGATAGTGATATAAAGCGTCTAAAATCTAGACTAAATAGCCAAAATTTAGCCTTTTTCCATGCTCCATACTTTCATCCTATTACAGCTTCTGTGCGTGATGTAAGATTAAGGCTTGGAGTGGGAACTGTGTTTAATATCCTTGGGCCACTTCTTAATCCGAATTTAAGCCTTAGCAATCAAGTAGTGGGAAACTATCTTGAAGAAGTTAATGGGCTAATTGCGGCTACTTTATTAAATTTAGGTCGCAAACACGCTCTTGTCGTGCATGGCATGGACGGAATGGACGAGATAAGCCTTTGTGATGAGACACTAATACACGAAGTAAAAGATGGCAAAATACTTGAGTATAAGATCACTCCAGAGCAATTTGGCTTTAATAGGGCATTTCACGCTGATATCGCTGGTGGAGATGCTAGTTATAATGCTGATATTTTAAGAGCTACGCTAAAAGGAGAGCTTAGTGGGGCTAAATTTGATATAGTGCTTTTAAATGCGATGTTTGCCCTATATGCTGCAGATGGTGCTAACTCACCACTAGAGGCTAAAGATATAATCTTAAATGCGATTAAAAGCGGTAAAGTTTGGGAATTTTATCAAGACTACACCGGAGCTAATAGGTGAGCGAAAATACAGAGTATTTGACAAATCAACTAATTAGCTATTTGGGTAATAAAAGATCGCTTTTAGGCTCTATTGATAGCGTTGTGTGCGATATAAAAAAAGAGCTTAAAAAAGATAAAATCGCCTTTGCTGATGTCTTTAGCGGTAGTGGAGTGGTCGCAAGACTAGCTAAAAAGCACTCCAATTTGATATTAGCAAATGATTTAGAAAAATACTCTTTTGTTATAAATTCATGCTATTTAGAAAATTCAGATAATGAGCTTATATCAAGCTTAAAGCAAATTCACAATAAAATTTTACAAAATTACACACCGCAAGAGGGCTTCATCAGTGAAATTTACGCCCCAAAAGATGATAAAAATATCCAAAAAGGCGAAAGAGTTTTCTACTCAAGGCAAAATGCTTTGATTTTAGGCGGTTTAAGAGATGAAATCTCAAAAATTCCAACTGAATTTCAAAAATATTTTATAGCTCCACTTCTTAGCCAGGCCTCCATTCACTCAAACACAGGTGGCGTTTTTAAGGGCTTTTATAAGGATAAAGATGGCATTGGAAAATTTGGCGGTAGCGGGGAGAATGCTTTAAAGAGAATTTTAGGCAAAATAGAGCTTGAAATGCCGATTTTTTCAAATTTTAAAAGTGAATTTAAGGTATTTCAAAATGACGCTTATGAATTTGCTAAACTAGCCCCAAGCGTGGATATAGCGTATTTTGATCCGCCTTATAATCAGCACCCTTATGGCTCAAACTACTTTATGCTAAATTTAATATGCGATTTTAAAGCACCAAATATAGAGCAAATCAGCAAAGTTAGCGGTATCCCAAATGGTTGGAACCGCTCGAATTATAATAAAAAAGCAAAAGCAGGTAGTGAGTTTTTCACGCTTTTAAGCGAGTTTAAAGCAAAGTATTTGATAATCTCATTTAACTCAGATGGATTTATCAAAGAGAGCGAGTTTTTAACAAATTTAAATAAAATAGGCAAGGTTGAAAAAGTAAAGATCAAATACCCAACCTATAGAGCAAGTAGAAACTTAAACTCAAGGGATTTATATGTAACCGAGTATCTTTACATAGTAAAAAAGGTTATCTAATGAGTCCTTTAATCAAAATTTGTGGTATCAAAACTTTAAGCGAAGCTAAAAGCGTGTGCGAGTGCGAATTTAAGGGTAAAAGAGTGGATTTTATCGGGCTAATTTTCGCTGAGAGTAAAAGAAAAATTAGCAAAGAAATGGCTAAAAATATTGCTAATTTGGCTCATAAATTTGGTATAAAAGCCGTTGGCGTTTTTGCTAAAATACCATTTGATGAAGTGGCAAAAATAGTGAAATTTGCGGATTTAGACGCCATTCAAATCTATGAAAAAGTAGATGATAAAACTAAATTTGATTGTGAGGTGTGGCAAGTTTTTAGCGTAGGAGAGAGTTTGCCAAAGCCTGAAGGGAGCTATGATAAAATATTATTTGATACAAAAGGGGATAAGATTGGTGGAAATGGGGTTAAATTTAACTGGGATTTGCTAAAAAATTTAGATATCAAATTTGGTCTAGCTGGTGGAATCGGCGTAGAAAATTTAAAAGAAGCAATAAAGCTTAAACCAAATTTAATTGATATAAATAGCAAAATAGAAGATGAATTTGGAATAAAAGATAGCGATAAAGTAATGGAAATTTTAAAAATAGTTAGCTTAGGAGATTTAAAATGAACGCAAAAGCATATTTTGGCAAATATGGCGGACAATTCGTCCCTGAAACCGTGATGAGCGCCCTAATGGAGCTTGAAGAGGCCTATGAAAAGATCGCAAAGAGCGATGAATTTAAATCTGAATTAAACGCCCTTTTAAAAGATTATGTCGGCAGACCAAGCCCCATGTATCACGCCAAAAGATTAAGCGAGCACTACGGGCATAATATATATTTAAAAAGAGAGGATTTAAACCACACAGGAGCTCACAAGATAAATAACGCTCTAGCTCAAGCACTTCTTGCTAAAAAGATGGGTAAGACAAAGGTTTTAGCCGAAACGGGCGCTGGTCAGCACGGAGTAGCCACTGCAACAGCAGCGGCACTTCTAGGGCTAGAGTGCGATGTATATATGGGGCAGTGCGATACCAAAAGACAAGCCTTAAATGTATATAAAATGCAGCTTTTAGGAGCCAATGTAGTACCTATTAGCGATGGGCTTGGCACACTAAAAGAGGCCACCACAGCAGCCATTCAAGCATGGGTAAATGAGATAGAGAGTAGATTTTATGTTATAGGCTCAGCCGTTGGCCCTCACCCATACCCAATGATAGTTAGAGATTTCCAAAGCGTAATCGGCTCTGAAGCCAAAGCCCAATTAGATGAAAAAGGCGTTAAGCCAGATTATATCATAGCTTGTGTGGGTGGTGGGAGCAATGCTATAGGTATATTTTCAGCATTTTTAGATGATCCTAGCGTAAATATCATAGGCGTTGAAGCTGCAGGTCTTGGTATAGAGACCAAATACCACGCAGCCACTTTAACCAAAGGCACCAAAGGGATAATCCACGGCATGAAAACCATAGTATTACAAGATGAATTTGGAATGATTTTGCCAGTTCATAGCATAAGCGCAGGACTTGATTATCCAGGGGTTGGACCAGAGCATGCCCACTTACAAGATATAGGCAGAGTAAGCTACTACGCCGTAAGCGATGATGAGTGCGTAAATGCCCTAAGACTTCTTTCAAGATTAGAAGGGATAATACCAGCTATTGAGAGCTCACACGCCCTAGCTTACCTTGATAAGCTCTGCCCTACTCTAAATAAACGCTCAAATATCGTAGTAAATGTAAGCGGTCGGGGCGATAAGGATATGAATACCATAATGGAGTATAAAAAAGGAACAATCTATGGATAAGATACAAAAAGCATTTAATGATAAAAAGGCAAATATAGGCTATATAGTGGCTGGGTATCCAAATTTAGAATATACAAAAGAGTTTTTGAATTTACTAGATGAGAGTTGCCTTGATATTTTAGAGATTGGAATTCCATATTCTGACCCATTAGCTGATGGCAAACTCATAGCAAATGCGGCTTTTGAGGCTTGTCAAAATGGAGTTACTACAAATAGCGTATTTGATATATTAAAAGAGATTAAAACCAAAAAAGCTTTAGTATTTTTGGTATATTATAATATCATTTTAAGCTACGGCGAAGATAGATTTTTACAAGATAGCAAGGAGTGTGGTATCAGCGGTATTTTAGTTCCTGATATGCCATATGAAGAGAGCAAGGAATTTGCTAGTAAATGCCAAAAACACGGTATCTCGCTCATAAGATTAATCGCCCCTACAAGTGCTAACCGCAGTAAAGAGATCGCTAGTAATGCAGATGGCTTTATCTATGCTGTAGGATCTCTAGGCGTAACTGGCGGAGAGCAAAGCTCAATTGATAGATTAAAAGATATGATTAAATCTATAAAAGATAGTAGTAAATTGCCAGTTGCAATTGGCTTTGGGATTAAAAATTCTCAAGATGTCAAAGCGATCAAAGAGTATGCAGATGGTGCGATCATAGGCACAAAAATTGTAGAGATAACAAGCAAATTTGACCCACAAACCGCTCATAAAAAGATAAAAGAGTTATTTGAATAGATAGCAATTTGGCTAAATTTAATAATCACAAATTTAGCCAAAAAATTTATAAATAATCTCTTTTAAAGTTAAATTTTGTATAATACTACCCAAAACTTAAGGAGATTATAATGCTAAATGCTATTAATTACGCTACTAAACACTTTTGCACTGATGTCTTTGGATATAAACTAGAAGAGGGAAAAAGCCTAGGTAAAGACCTATATGGTGCTAGTATTCCTATATACAAAGATGGCGAAGAGATCCAATTTTATCTATATTTTAAAAAAGAGACTTTAGAGCTTTTTGTAGATAAGCTATTTAATAAAGAAGAGGGTAAAAAAACAGATTTAGGTGATTTAAGCAGAGAAGTTGCTAATCAAATCGTAGGATATGCAAAAAATCTACTAAATGATAACAATAATGGAACTTATAAGCTTGGAACGCCTGAATTTCTAGGTAAAGTTGAGAGATTTCCAGTTAGACTTGAAAAATCTCAAATATTTAAAATGAAAAATAAAACATTTAAAATAGGCTACAAAAAAGCATGAATGATGAAGGTCTAAGCCCAAATGGGCTATTTCACGGCTATGATGAACTACTTGATATAGGCGTGGAGTTTATAAGCGATCTTGGCATGACGACAATTAGCGTAAGGGAGCTTTTAAAGCTAGAAGTTGGCTCCGTTATAGACCTAGAAAAACCAGCCGGAGAGAGCGTGGAGCTATTTATAAACAATAGAATATTTGGTAAAGGCGAGGTGATGGTATATGAGAAAAATCTCGCCATTCGTATAAATGAGATCTTAGACTCAAAATCTGTAATCCAATATTTCAAAAGAGAGCAATTATGAAAATTTGGCTTTTAATAGCATTAGCGTTACCGCTTTGGGCTGTAAATTTGCTTACTCATAATATTTATCAAAGAGATGAGAGAATTGATATTATGCTAAGCTTTGACGCGCCATATAATGGCACGATAAAGCAGCAAAACAACCCCCAAACCATCAATATAATATTAAGCGATGTAAATACAAAAGATAAAATAAATAAAGAGATAAAATCCAATATCTTACAAAATATCAATATCTCTTCAATTAATAACGCTACAACTCTAGAGCTAAAATCTCAAAAACCAATATCTATAATAGCCTCTAAAACAAGTGATAAATTTGGACTTCGTATCCGCATAACACCTAAGGCAAATCAGCCACAAAACTCAGTTAAAAACACGCCAAAAGAGCAGCCATCGCTATCTAATATACCGACCAAAAAGGATAATCAAGATAGCTTATATACAAACTATATTATAGTGATTTTAGTGCTTTTTGCGATGTTTGTATTTGCTATGTATATAAAAACCAAATACGCTAAGAAAAATTTAAAATCCACTAAATCAAACAAAGTAGATCAAACAGCAAAGATTGAGCCATTTGAGTTATCTACTCCCAAAAATTCATTAAATCAAAGCGGTAATTTAAGCTGGAATTTAGATAATGAGAGCGTAGATATTATATATGAAAAGCCACTAGATACACAAAATAAGGTAGTTTTACTAAACTATGAAAATCAAAAATATCTAGTATTAGTCGGAAGCTCAAATGTGCTTTTGGATAAATTTGGTGAAGAGAAAATAAAGACAAAAGATGATTTTGAGCTATTTTTCGAAGAGAATAAACAAAAGCTTAGTGGCTACTTGCAAGAGCGTAAAAACGCTATAAGTAGATACAAAGATATGATGGATAAAGAGTAAATTTAAAATAAAGGAAAAAAATGAGTATCAAAAATTTAGATGAATTAAAAAAATTTACAGGTGAGATTCGCTCCAAAGCTGGGTATAAAGACCCAATGGCATTTGCAATTGGTAGAAGCATTAAAGGTAAATCTGGCAAGACAATTAGCGTAAATTACGCAGTTGTAAATATGAATGAAAACTACGCAAGTGCGGCTATATTGAGCTGGGCAATTGAGAAAAATGGGATAAAAATCGATAATAGCACAAGCGAATTTGTAGCGCCAATTAGCTCAGCTATTATAGCAGATGCTCTGGGTATTTTTGATTTTTTAATTAATGAGTGTGAAGGCGATAAGCATAAAAATATCCAAAATCTACTAGTTATAGATGAGATTTTAAATGATGGCGAAATGGACAATGATGCTGAGTTTGTAGTTACATTTTTATATAGCGATGAAGCGCCTAAGAGCGTTGAAGCTGTCTATTTAAAACTATATCTTCTATCATTAAATAAAGCTGAAATTAGAAGTTTAAATCTAAATGGAGCCTTTGGGTTATTACCAAATTTAGCTTGGGATAGCGATGGAAATCCGCATGAATTAGACCATTTAAGAGAGAATGAAATTTGGCTTAAAATGAAAGGCTGGTATCCAAATATCATTAGCGTAGATAAATTCCCACGCTATCTAAACCACATAATTCCAAGCGACAACACTAGAATACTAGATAGCTCAAAAGTTAGAATGGGAGCAGTTTTAGCTCCTGGTACTACCATAATGCCTGGTGCGTCTTATGTCAATTTCAACTCCGGAACCACTGGTGCGGTAATGGTAGAAGGCAGGATATCAAGCTCGGTTAAAGTAGGCGATGGAAGCGATATAGGCGGTGGAGCTAGTATTTTAGGCGTATTAAGTGGGACAAATGGCAATCCAATTAGCATAGGAAAAAGATGTCTATTAGGTGCTAACTCAGTAACAGGTGTGCCACTTGGTGATGATTGTATAGTAGATGCTGGAATAGCTATTTTAGAAGGCACAAAAGTCTATATAAATGATAAAGAAGCCCTTAAAAAGGTAAATCCTGAATTTGAGTTTGATAAAGATATTTATAAAGCACTTGAACTAGCTAATCTTAATGGAATTCACTACCGCCAAAATAGCCAAACAGGTCAAATCACGGCTAATATTAGCAAAAGAGCTATTAAATTAAATTCCGATCTACACTAAGGGGGCAAAATGGTTGAAATCAAGGGCTTAACTCATCGTTTTGGCTCACAACTGCTCTTTGAAGATGTGAATTTAAAGCTAAATTCGCACAACAGATATGGTCTAATCGGAGCTAATGGCGCTGGAAAATCTACATTTTTAAAGATTTTAAGCGGTCAAATCGAACACACTAGTGGCGAGATAATCATAGAATCTAATAAAAAAATTGGCGTCTTAGGTCAAGATCAATTTGCTTTTGAAGATTTCACCTTAAAAGACGCTGTTTTATGGGGAAATAAGAGATTATATGATGCGATAAAAGAGAAAGAGAAGCTCTATTTAAGCGAAGAATTCACAGATGAGATCAATGAACGCCTTAGCGAACTTGAGATTATCAGTGCTGAAGAAGACCCAACCTATGAGTATGAAACTAGAATAGAAAAAATTTTAAGCTCCCTTGGATTGCATGAGTATGATAAGCTAATGAGCCAAATCGAAAGTAGCGATAAAGTTAAGGTATTATTAGCTCAAGTGCTATTTCCTAGACCTGATATTTTATTTCTTGATGAGCCTACAAACAACCTTGATATAGATGCTATAGCTTGGCTAGAAAGAGAGTTAATCAACCACGAAGGCACACTAGTTGTCATCAGCCACGATAGACACTTTTTAAATAGGGTTTGTACACATATTTTAGATGTGGATTTTAGGCAAATTAGGGAATTTAGCGGTAACTATGATGACTGGTATATCGCAGCAAATTTAGTAGCTAAACAAGCCCAGATGGAGCGTGATAAAAAGCTAAAAGAGCGTGAAGAGCTAGAAAAATTCATAGCTAGATTTAGTGCAAATGCAAGCAAAGCAAAGCAAGCCACAAGTAGAGCCAAACAGCTTGAGAAGCTCCAAATTAATGAGATCAAAACATCTAGTCGCCGTGATCCTAGTATTTTATTTCGAACCAATCGTGATATAGGCAATGAGCTAATCGAGCTAATCTCAGTAAGCAAAAAATTTGATGAAAATGTGATTTTAGATAATTTTAATTTTAAAATGAATAAGGGGGATAAGGTCGCTATCATCGGCACAAATGGCGTAGGCAAATCCACCTTATGTAAAATCATAATGGGCCAACTAGAAGCAAGTAGCGGTAATGTCCATATCGGTGCTACCATAGAGCTGGGCTATTTTGCTCAAGATAGCTCAAGTAAAATCACAGGCAACCTAAAATTATACGAATGGCTCCAAGACTCTAAAAATAAAGATCTAGATGAGATACGCAAATGTCTAGGTAGAATGCTATTTAGTGGCACCGAGCAAGAAAAGGAAGTAGGCAGTCTAAGTGGCGGGGAAAAGCACCGCTTAATGCTATCAAAGCTGATGCTACAAAAAGCAAATTTATTAATATTAGATGAGCCAAATAACCATCTTGATCTTGAAGCCATCATCGCTTTGGGTGAGGCACTTTATAATTTTAGCGGTAGCTGTATCTGCGTAAGCCACGATAGAGAGCTTATAGATGCATTTGCTAATAGAATTTTACATCTAAAAGGCAACGCAGAGATAGTGGATTTCAAAGGGACTTATGAGGAGTATAGAGCGTATTGCGGATTGGATGAGAAATGATCCAAATTTGGCTTAATTCAAATTTAATTAGCATTGATGATGGCTCTAACCTTGCTAAGCTTATAAAATTACAAGGCTATGAAGAGAGCAGAGTCGCTGCTGAAGTAGATATGCAAATAATCCCAAGGAGTGCTTGGGGCGAATTTAGCATTAAAGATGGAATGAAAATCGAGATTGTAGAGTTTGTCGGCGGTGGCTAAAATAGCCTAAATTTATAGGTATTTATAGATATTTACGATGGCTCTTTAGGGTTGTGGGTTGGTTTATGGTATAATTTGCAACATGCATAGAGTAATTGTAAAACCATATAGCAAAGATGTTTCAAACCGAGTTGGTTTATGGTATAATTTGCAACGAAATAACATAATAGATGTGAAAGCTGAACAAGTAGTTTCAAACCGAGTTGGTTTATGGTATAATTTGCAACTTTCATCTCCTACCCATTGATGGTTCATTTTAATGTTTCAAACCGAGTTGGTTTATGGTATAATTTGCAACCTCAAAATGGCTTAGTGTCTAGTAGCTCAATTGAGTTTCAAACCGAGTTGGTTTATGGTATAATTTGCAACAGTTCCAAATTTAACCCATTTTATGGGTATTTGGTAGCGGTAAAGGGGTTTAAATTTTTCCACTTTTAAAAAAATTGCTAAAATAGGCAAATTTGTGGAAAAATTTAGATATAATTCTATTTGCAAATTATACTACAAATCAACTCTTTAGCGTTTGAAATCACCTAAAGGTATTAATAGACCTGGGCAACTGCCTTTGGCACCCCAGGTAGTTTATCAAATTTATGAGCTTTTAGACTAAATTTATTTAAAGTATCATAAGTATTTTTAAAGGTTTTAAATGCGTGAATTATCTATAAATGTGGATATGGGAGCAGCAAATAACGGCGTATTTATAGTAAATACCGATGAAGATTCTATACTTTATAAAAAAGCATTTAATCTATATTTTGATAAACAATTACAATTTTCTAAAAGCGATAGAACAGCGCGCCGCCATACTAGGCGCAGTTATGATAGGGATAGATTTATTCTTAGGCTTATTGGCGAGATTTTACCTATTGAAATGCTAAATAAAGAGCAAATAGAGATGATTTATGGGCTTTTTAAAAATCGTGGCTTTAATTATCATAATATTGAATTTGATGAGAATTTAGATGATGAAGTGGCGGAATTTTTAAGCAAATTAGATGGATATATATTTGGGGCTAGTAAGAGCAAGGATGAATTTGAAAAAATATTAAACGAGGTGGTTGCAGATCACTCAAATAGCGAAATTTTAGAGATATTAGATACTCAAAGCTGTATTCTAAATAGCATAGATAAGAGCAATAAAAATGCATTCAAGGCTAGTAAGAGTATATTTAGCTTAATTCAAAGTATCCGCAATGAAATTTCTAAAAATAATAAACACCGCACTAGCTATCTAAAAGATATTAAAGATATAATCAATAATAAATGCGAATTTATAATACAAAAAAGCGATAAATTTGATAATTTAAATGAATTTTATAATTTTGTAGGAAATATCTCAAATTTGCAAACTAGAGTTTTGCGAAGATATTTTAATTCTAAATTTAATGCTGAATTTGATGATGAAAAACTTAAGATAAATTTAATAAGAAATATAAACTATATGGAGTATATAGATAAAAAGAGCGATAAAGAAAAAATGCTAAATACTCTAAATCAAAAATCTGCATTAGAGTATCTAAAGGGCATTGACCCTATAATAACTATTCCACCATATGAAAACCGTAAAAACAAAAATCCACAAAAGTGTAATACGCTACAAATAAATAGCGATAAAATCACTGCTAATTTGCTTAGTGCTACTTATAAAATTTTAAATAGCGATGATTTTGTGCATATCTTGCGAGATGAAAATGGTTAGATAGCTAGTGCTATAAAAGATTGCGATATGTGCAAATATCTCCAAAGAATATTAGATGTATCAAAAGATAGTCTAATGGATACAAGTCTATATCCAAGAACTCTTGATAATAATCCAAAAATCTTTGCTGATACATTTAGGCTAAATAGCGATGAATTAAGGGAATTTAAAGATTTTGCTAAGCGGTATTATGATGAAGTAGATAATGCTAAAAAGGGGATAATATCTGCTAATTTACTAATCCCATGTGGTAAAAATACACCTCATAAAAATGGAAATAAGAGTGAGTTAGTTTCGGCACTTTTTGGTAGGCATATTACTAATGATGATTTGGCGAATTTAGAAAAATTTATGCTAAAAAATAAGATTAAGGGAAATAAGAGTTATAAAGGATTTTTTGAAGATTTAAGTCAATTAAAAAAGAGCTATCAAAATGGCTTTTATCATAAGCTAAATAGCGATGAAATCGGCGATAAAGATATAAAATCCATTTTAGAATTATACCCAAAAGTTATCCAAAATATAAGCAATCATAATCAAATTTTTGAGTTTAAAACTCCGCTCGATCAAAATAATCTAAACACAAATATAAATTATTTAAGTCAATTAGGCGAGATAATATATGATGAAAAAAAATCGTGGTTTTTTAAAAACTTGCAAATGTCATACACTAGAAAATTTAATTCGCTCTGGCTTAAAAACGGCTATTTGTACCCGTTTGCCATCTAATTCAGCTAGGCTTATAAATGGCAAAATTGAGATGTATCTAAATCGCTTAGCTTACGAGATTAGCACTGCGATAGAGACTGAAAGCTTAAAAGATATTAAGCGTATAAATATTAATGTAGAGATGAATAAATTTAGCTTTGAAAATAACGCTTATGATTTAAAATTAATAAGCAAACGCCAAAAACCAAAGGATCTAATATGTCCATATTCAGGTCAAAAGATAGATCTTACTAATTGTGAATATGACCATATTTTACCACGATCAAAGGCACTATACAACTCTAAAGCAAATCTTATTTGTAGTAGCTCTACAGCCAACTTACAAAAAGGCAATCAAAGTTACACCTTAGAAAATTTACATCAAGATTACCTAGAGTCAATCTATAAAATTGTAAAAATTAAAAATCTTGATGAGTTTAAGCATTTTATAGATGATAAGATAAAAAATATAGATATAAATAAATTTACAAATTACGATAATCTTAATAGCTTTGAGCAAATTGCCCTTAGACATGCTCTATTTTACAAGGGTTCAAATAGCTTTAATAAAGCACTTGAAATTTTAAAATTAGATAGGATAAAAACGCATTCTAATGGAACTCAAAAGAGATTTGTAAATATATTAATACAAAAGATAAAAGATAGGTTAGCTAAACTAAATTTAAGTAGCGATATCGAATTTAGTGTTAATTTCATCAATGCAGAACTAGTAAGTGCAATCAGAAATGAATTAAGCAAAGAAGATAAAGAGCTACAAAAAGCCAAAATTCAAGATAGTCATAGCCACTGCATTGATGCTAGTATAGTATTTTATTACGCTAATAGCAAACTTATAAATAACTCAAAAGGTCAGCGTGAATTTAAGTATGATTATAATCATATTAGGCCAGAGTATAGCAATAAAATAACTATGCAAAGTAAAAAATATCTAGAATTAAACTCTAATAAAATAGCTCGTAAACAGCTATTTGATGATGGTGTGTATTCGCTAGTTTATGAAAATACTAATATATTAAAAGATAAAGAATTTAATATCTTGCTTGATCTTGGGCTTTTGCATACTAAAGAAAATGGCAAAAAGGTTGCTATAACTAATGATTTTAAATCAGGTAAATTTTATATAAGCACACATAAAGTTTTTGATTTATTATTTAAAGCCTTTAATGATGGCGATATTAAATTATTAAATAAACTCAAATTTCTAGATAATCATCTATCTTTTTATATACGAAAAGATATATTTGCTATAAAAAACGAAGATAAAAGTAGTATGTTTTTTAATAATAAAAATGAATTAAAAGCACCAGATGAAAAAATAAAAACAAAAAATATTGATAAATTCTACCATATCTTACAAGCTAATGAAAGCAAGATTATAGAGATAAAAGATGGTAAAAACATATTAAAACATCAAGAGATAAAAGAGCTGTTTAAAGAGTGTTTTTATACCAAACAAGCCAAAAGAAGTAGAAACAGATCTCGTATAATCTACTCTTTGCCTATAAAAGCAATTAAAAGTCCTAACTATATCATAAGGCAAAATGGAGGATATGCTGGACTTAGCAATTCAGATATAGCTACTAAAACATATATAGATTTAGATAATAAAAATATAATCAAAATTCCATTTTTTAGCAAAAATATACTGCCTTGTAAAATAGCAGATATTATAAATATAATTAAATTAAAATCTAAAAATATAAAGCAAATTTATAAACTTCCAATAACTAAAAATCTCCCATCAGCCATCACAAAACTTGAGTTTATAATCTCTCAAGCTAATAGACACGATATAGAGGTTGAATTTGATAAAAGCCAAATTGGAGATTATAATTTACTTGACCAAACTAGTCGTGATGAGTTTATAGATAAATATTTAAATGGTGAATTTAAAGAGCTACTAGGAGAGCCAAGAGATAAGAAAATAACTATAATTAAAGATACAAAAGATAGTCTAATAATCGCATACTGTGTAAAACAAACATCGGCTATGAATAAAAAAATAATGATAGATAATTTAATCGATGAAACATCTAGTTCTTAATAGTTTTGGGCTATTTTTAGGATTAAAATCTCAAAGAATTATAATATATCAAAACAAAGAGATTATAAAAGAGATAGCCCTTAAAACATTAAAAACTATATCTATAAATTCAAATGGCATAACTATTTCTAGCGATTTGATTTTTGCTTGTAGTATGCGTGGAATAAAGATATTTTTTCAAAATTTCAACACATTTAGCGCTACACATGCTCTATATGAGCACAAAGGGGTAAATATCTTAAAGCAACAATTTGCCTCTAAAGAAAATGCCAAGGGGTTAAGTTTAGCCAAAGAATTAATAATTGGTAAGATTAAAAATCAACGCTCGACTATTTTATATTTTTCTAGAAATCAAGAATTTAGGTCAAAAGATATAACTATTCAAAGCTTGGATAAGGCGATCAATATGCTAAGAAACTTACAAATAAAAGATATAAATGAAATTTTCACCATAGAAGCAAATGCCGCTAGTAGATATTTTGATTTTCTTAAGCTTAACTCATTTTTGCCTGATAGCTTTGAGCATCGCACTAAAAAAGAAAGCACAGAAATCACAAATCAAGCGCTAAATTACGGCTATGCCATACTGCTAAATATAGTTTATAAGAGTATAATAAATGCTGGATTAAATCCATATTTTGGGGTTTTACACACTATGCGAAGCTCTAAACCATCTTTAGCGCTGGATATTATGGAGGAGTATAGAAGTTTTGTAGTCGATAGAAATATCATCAAAATTCGCTCACTATTAAAAGGCGAATTTAATATGCAAATAAAAAAGTTAGTAGCATCAAATATATTAAATTCACTAAACAAAAAATTGATATACAACCATAAAAAGCTCACCTTAGAGAGCATTATCCAGCGTCAAATTTATAAAATTTCAGCATATTTTTGCGGCGATACTAGGTATAAATCTTATATATTTAGGTGGTAAATGCGATATTTAATCTGCTATGATATAGAAGATAATAAAAACCGAACCAAGCTTTTTGAGAGATTAAAGGATTTTAATCTTTTGCCTGTGCAAAAATCAGTCTTTTATGGCGAGTTAAGCAAAGCTGATAAAATCGCTATTAAAGCACTTTTACATAGACATTGCTCAAAGAGCGATAAGGCTATTATAACTTCTGTAAATTTAGATATAGATGATACCTTAGGTTATAGTAAAGAGTATTTTGAGAGTAAATCATATGAGATTATTTAGATGATTTTAATAAGTCATATCCGGCAATTTATATTTTGTCCTAGAATTTTATACTTTTATACATTTTGTGATATTAAGCCACTATATCCAGAGTATGTCAGCCTAGGCACACAATACCATAATAGACAAAATGAGCTATTTAAAAGTAGAAAATTTCTTAAATTTAAACTACCGATTATAAGAGTATATAATAATTTATATCTACAAGATTTATCTATGAGTGGTATAGCAGATTTAGTAATAGAGTGCGAAGATGAAATTATAGTAGCAGAATATAAAAATCAAAATAAACCCATATTAAGCACTGGAGCCAAAATGCAGCTCATAGCATACTCAATATTAGCTAGCAAGTATCTTAATAAGCCGTTTTCTAAAATAATGTTGATTTGTAGCAATAATCTTAAATTTAAAATATTTGATATTACAAATGATGATTTAATCAAATTTGATAAGGTTATAAACAGTATTAAAAAGATGATAGATCAAGAGATTTTTCCACATAGTAATGCTAGTATAGCAGCGTGTATACAGTGTGAATTTAAGAACTATTGCGATGATAGAGAGTAGATACCTGGGGTGCAGTTGCCCAGGTCTATTAATACCTTTATGTGAACGCTAAAGAGTTGGTTTGTAGTATAATTTGCAAAGTAGGATTTATCTAAATTTTTCCACAAATTTGCCTATTTTAGCAATTTTTTAAAAGTGGAGAAATTAAACCCCTTTACCGCTACCAAATACCCATAAAATAGGTTAAATTTGATTCTTGCGAATTATACCATAAACCAACTCGGTTTGAAACTTTGAAATCCTTAAAAATTATCAAACAAGTTTTGGGTTAAATCCTTTTTGATAAGTTCTTCTATAGTTGCGTATAACTTATTTGTAAAATTATAGCTAACAAATTTTCCTTTGGATCGTTTTTCAATAAAATATTTTTTGTATTCATCTGCTGGGATATATTTGTCATTTTCATCTTTTTTAACTATTTTATTTTTTACTAAAAACTCATTAAATTTTTTAGTATTTTTCAAATTTGGGTTATCAGGATTTGATTGCCTAAGCAATTCAATAAATTTTTCTTTTTTAATTCCTGTATTCTCGGTGTATATATTTTCAATATTATTTTTAAAATTATCTTCTTTTGAATTACAATACTTTTGAGATTTTGTCAAACATACTTTGACAATTTTTTTTGCGTTTAATGCACGCATTATATTTTCATAACTGCCGCTACTCTTTTCATCCCATATTACAAAAGAATAAGTGCAGTATTCTGTCATTTTTATATCTTTTCGTGTTAATTTTTCTATTTCTGTTTTATCTTGTTCTTGAATATTTACTTTTTTTGTTTTAAAATCTGGATCTACCAAATTTCTTGGTTCATCACCTATGTAGCATACTGTGATATTATCATAATTTTTTCTATTACAATATTCTTGAATTAATGTATCTATACCAGCAGCATCTCCAACCAAAATTTCAAAATTATTATAAATTATTTTATCTAAGGTTTCTTTAGCTATATCGGGTAATTTTTTTATAGATATTGACCCAGAAATAAAAACTTTTTCATTATTCATCTTTTGCTCCTAGTTTTTGTAAAGCATAAAACATACACATTATCAACTTCGCCTTGTGTATAAAGTGTTTTTGTAATTTCGTTTAAAGTAGCACCACTTCTAAACAAATCATCAATTAACAAAATTTTTTTATTTTTATATCTCTTATCGCATCTAAAAGCATCTTTTAAAATTCTAGCTCTCATCTAGATCATCTATGGATTTTAATTCATCAGTATTTTTTATTTTTTTAATATAGTCAAAATCAATCGCTTTATTAAGCAAATAAGCCACTCTATCAGCCAACAAATACAACGGCTGTATTTCTCTATCTTTTGAAGCTGGAGCTGGTACTATAACCCATATATATGGAGTAACCATAATCTTACTATTTAAAAAATCAACAGCGATGGTTGCTAATTTTTCAGCTAATTTTATCTTGTCATCAAGAGAGATTGAATCATTGTATTTTAAATCGTAAATCATACGACCTATTTCTGTATGTGTAGTATTATAACGCCCCCCCCCTAAAGGCTCACTACTTATAGTGTGCAAATCTAACGCCCATCCGCCTTTCCAATTTCCATTTAATGTATAATACTCCATAAAATCCACCCCTATTTTTATGCATTGCTAATCAGGCTTTATTGCTTAAAATCTTAATAATTTCTAAATAAATTTAACTATTTTACAATTCTTTAAAGTAGCAAATTCAGACTATTACTTTAAAGAATATATCCAACTTAGTTTTAAATTTATATACAAATCTAATTTAAAAATTTAACTCAATATTTTCAAATTCACTTCTTATCCCACGCAAGAATGGTAACACCGTTTTCATTCACTGCCACATCGCCCATTCCCATTATATTATACCCAGCATCTACATAGTGAATTTCGCCAGTTACGCCACTAGCAAGGTCGCTTAAAAGATACATTCCACTTTTACCCACATCATCTATGCTGACATTTCTTTTTAATGGGGCGTTGCATTCATTCCAGTGTAAAATCATCTTAAAGTCGCCTATCCCACTAGCTGCTAGGGTTTTAATCGGACCAGCTGAGATGGCATTTACTCTAATATTTTTAGCTCCAAGGTCATGAGCTAGGTAGCGAACTGAACTCTCAAGAGCGGCTTTAGCTACGCCCATTACATTGTAATGTGGGACAAATTTAGCCCCACCAAGATAGCTAAGAGTCAAGATAGAACCACCCTCTTTTAGCACCGGTAAAACAGCCCTAGTAAGACTAATAAGCGAATACACGCTAGTACTCATAGCCACATCAAAGGCCTCTTTGGAAGTATCGATAAACTCACCTTCTAAAGCCTCCTTAGGAGCGTAAGCCACAGCATGAACGATAAAGTCAATTTCGCCAAAATCAGATTTTATCTTATCAGCCAAAGTATCAAGGTGGGATTGATTATTTACATCAAGCTCATATAGATAAGGGCTTTCAAGCTCAGCTGCGATAGGCTCAACACGCTTTTTAATAGCATCATTTAAAAATGTAAATGCCAAATTCGCCCCCTGATCCTTACACGCTTTTGCGATACCATAGGCTATACTCATCTTATTTGCTACGCCAACTATCAATCCCTTTTTGCCTTCTAATATCATTATTAATCCTTTTTGATAATCTCTAAAAATTTATTCGCATCCCAGCTAGCAGTCCCGATTAAAACACCATTGCAGTTTTTTATAGATTTGATATCATCTATATTTGTGATATTTACACTACCGCCATATAGTAGTGGCGCTGTCGTTTTAGTAGAGATAAAATCCAAAATTTCAGCTATAAACTCAGCCTTAGCACTCTTGCCAGTCCCAATAGCCCAAATAGGCTCATAAGCTACTACTAAATTTTCATATTCTAAATCGATATTTTCAAGCTGATCGCATAAAAATTCTTTTGTGCTACCATTCATATGAGTTATATCATCTTCACCAATGCAGTAGATAATATCCCAGCCATTTTGCTTAGCAAAATCAAATTTTGCTTTTAAAAATGGCTCATCTTCCCCCAAAGCCCTTCTCTCGCTATGCCCTATTAAAACGGTAGTGATACCAAACTCATCTAGCATATCGCTACCGATTTCACCGGTAAATGAGCCACTTTTAGCTGGGTAGAAATTTTGCGCTCCTTGAGTGAATTTAAACTTAGTTTCTAAAAACGCACTTGAAGGCGGAAATACCATCACGCTTTGATCGCTTATATTTCTATCTAATACCCTTGCATACTCCAAAAAACCACTTCTTGTGTAGTTGCATTTTAAATTTGCAGCATAAATCATAGATCATCTTCTCTTAAAAGCACTCTAACTCCAGGCAGCTCCTTGCCCTCTATAAGCTCAAGACTAGCTCCGCCACCAGTGGAGATAAAGGTCATCTCATCAGTATCTCCAGCTCTCTCGACTACATCAGCCGTATCGCCACCACCTACTACTGTGGTTGCAAAGCTCTCGCCAATAGCGTGGCTCATTTTTATACTACCTTTGCTAAATTTATCCATCTCAAAGACCCCCATAGGCCCATTCCACCATATGGTTTGAGCATCGGCAATAGCTTCTTTAAATAGCTTCACACTAGCTGGCCCAATATCAAGCCCCATCCAGCCATTTGGAATTTCTTGGACTGGGACATACTTGATCGCACTATCATTGCTAAAGCTTTGAGCTGCCACCACATCAACTGGCAAATAAATTTTAACTCCTAGCTCACGACCCTTTTTAAGGATATTTGCCGCTTCTTCTACAAGCTCCTCTTCTAAAAGTGAATTTCCGATATTCTCGCCCAAAGCCTTTAAAAATGTAAATGCCATACCGCCACCGATGATGAGCTTATCAATGCGTGGAAGTAGATTAGTTAGGGCTTGTAGCTTACCGCTTACCTTTGATCCGCCTGTAACTGCGACAAATGGCCGACTTGGATGGCGGATTAGATTTTGGCCAAATTCAATCTCTTTAATCAGCAAAAATCCAGCCGCCTTATGCTCGTTATCAAAATAATTAGTAATCGAATGCACGCTAGAGTGCGCTCTGTGGCACACGCCAAACGCATCATTAATAAAATAATCAGCTAACTCGCTAAGAGATTTAGCTAAATTTGCGTCATCTTTTGTCTCGCCCTTTTCAAAGCGTAAATTTTCTAATAATAATATCTCTCCAGCTTGTAATTTTTCTACCTTTTCTTTAGCATCATGACCGATTACATCATGAGCAAATTTAATCTCTCTATCCATCAATCTACCAAGTCTTTTAGCCACTGGCAAAAGTGAATATTTCTCTTCGTAGCCATTTTTTGGGCGTCCTAAATGACTTGCTAAAATCACAGAGCAACCCTGGTCTAAAATATATCTTATAGTTGGGATAACTGAGCGAATTCTTCTATCATCTGTGATGTTATTAAATTCATCCATAGGAGTGTTAAAATCACACCTTACAAGAACTTTGCTACCACTTTTAAAATCAATATCTTTTATAGAAATAATCTCACTCATCTCACTTCTCGCTTATAAATTTAGCCATCTCTACTAAGCGGTTGCTATAGCCCCACTCATTATCATACCACGCCATTACCTTTATCATATCTCCACAAATTACTTGAGTAAGGTCAGCTGCGACTATACTTGAGTAGCTAGAAGTGATAAAATCTCCACTAACCCTCTCATCAAAATCTACTGCCATAATGCCTTTTAAACTACCCTTACTAGCCTCTACAAATGCGTTATTTAGCTCATCTTTTGTTACATTTTTCTCAAGCACAGCGGTCAAATCCACAATCGATACATTTGGCACAGGAACTCTAACGCTTTGTCCGTGAAGTTTGCCATCTAGGCTAGGCATTACTAGCTTCATAGCCTTTGCCGCTCCTGTGCTTGTAGGGATCATATTTACAGCTGCTGCTCTAGAGCGTCTAAAATCTCTACATTTTACATCTACTAGACTTTGGCCATTTGTGTAGGCGTGGATTGTAGTCATTAAGCCCTTTTTTATACCATAAAGATCTTCTAATACTCTAGTTACTGGACCAAGGCAGTTGGTGGTGCAACTAGCATTTGATATGATGGTTTGACCTTCGTATTTATCTGAATTTACACCTAAAACAAATGTTGGAGTATCATCTTTAGCAGGAGCACTCATAACTACTTTTTTAGCGCCTCTTGCGATGTAGGCTTGACACTTCTCTTTTGTTAGAAATTTACCTGTGCACTCTAATACTACATCTATTCCACTTAAATCCATATCATTTATATCTCGTGTGCTATAAACTCTAATTTTTTTACCATTAATAGCGATATAGTCATCATTTAAGACCTCTACATCTTGATTAAATTCGCCATGAACGGTATCATATTTTAGCAAATACCTAGTCATTTTACGCTCAGCAGTGTCGTTAATAATGGATAATTCATACTCTGCTGGGTTATTAAGTATAATCCTAGCAGCACATCTGCCAATTCTTCCAAAGCCATTGATTGCTATTTTAAGTGCCATTTTTATCCTTTTTTGGGTATAATTAGGGCTTATTTTACTAAAAAAAAGGTTAAAAAAAATTGAATATAGCCATTTTTGGCGGAAGTTTCGACCCACCGCATTTTGGTCATGATATGATTGTAAAATCAGCGTTAAATAGTCTAAATATTGATAAGCTTATTATTATTCCAACATTTCTAAGCCCATTTAAGAGTAAATTTAGTGCACCACCGCTTCTAAGGTTTGAGTGGTGTAAGGATTTGTGGCTAAATTTAGATAGCAAAATCGTAGTAAGCGACTATGAAATTAGTCAAAACAAAGCAGTTTATACTATAGATAGCGTTAAATACTTTAAAGATAAATTAAACGCTAATAAAATTTATCTAATAATCGGTGCTGACCAGCTAGAAAATCTGCATAAATGGCATAAATTTGATGAGCTTGATAAAATTGTAAGCTTTGTAGTAGCTAGCAGAGATGGGATTGAAATTAAGCCAAATTTGCAAAAACTAGATATAAATGTTAAAATCTCATCTTCAAAGATTAAGTCCAAGCTGGATTTTGACCAAATTCCAAATACTATTTTAGATAGTGTGAAAAAATTTTACAAGGATACAAATGCAAAATAGAGTAAATAGAATTGTTAAAATATTAGATGATAAAAAGGCTGAAAATATCGAAATTATAGATATGCAAGGTAGAGATTATCTTAGTAAATTTGTAGTTGTAGCAACCACTTTAGCCCCAAGGCACGGATTTGCCTTGCTTGATGATTTAAAAAGTGAGCTAAAGCCAGTTGGGGAGGAGTTCTTAGGTGTAGAAAGTAGCGATGACTGGATAGTAATAGACCTAGGAGATATAATGATCCACCTTATGAGTGAGACTTATAGAGCAAAATACAATATCGAAGAGTTCTTAAAAGAGCTAAATATAAAATCTAAGTAAATCTAGCTTAAGCCAAATAGAAATTAATCTAATTTGGCTTAAATTCGCTTAATTTTCCATTATATCCTTAGCTTTTATCCCCATTAAATTTAACGCCACTTTGATGCTTAGCGCTACAACGCTAAATAGCTTTAAAAGCTCATTCTCATTTTGACTACCTACAACCCTATTTTCATTATAGAATTTATGAAAACTCGCACTAAGGGATTTTAGATAATCTGGGATTTTATGCAAACTTCTTTGGTTTAGTGCATCTTCTAAAATTTCAGGCATAATCAGTGCTTCAAATAGCAGATTTTTACCCTCATCGCTTAAATTTGCTAAAGATACATTAGCTACATCTGCAGGGGTTTTACCCGCTTTTGTAAAAATCTGATTTATTCTAGCGTGGGCGTAGTTGATATAAAATACTGGATTTGAGCTATCTTGCTTTTTTAACTCATCAATATCAAACTCAAGGCTTGAGCTGTTAGCCTTAGAGATAAATATAAATCTCAAAGCATCACTACCAATCTCAGCTAAAATATCACTCATCAGCACAGAAGTCCCGGCTCTCTTACTCATTTTAAAAGGCTTACCATCTTTTAAAAGGCTTACCATCTGCATTAAAATCACTTCAAGCTTACTCTCATCATAACCAAGAAAATGTATAGCAGCCTTTAATCTAGCGATATAGCCGTGATGGTCAGCACCCCAAATATTTATATAAGTATCATATTCATTAGAAAATTTAATATTATGATAGATTATATCACCAGCTAGATATGTAGGGCGACCATCACTTCGCACGACAACCCTATCACTATCATCGCCAAGCTTAGTAGAAGCGATATAGGTTGTTTCATCTTTTTTATATATTTCACCGCTTTTTTCTAGACGCTTAAGAGTTGGCTCTAACTCACTATAATAAGATTTCTCACTCGCCCAATTATCGATAATAATGCCAGCGTCTGCTAGATCTTTTTTTATAATCTCAAGTACCCTATCCTTAGCAAATTCAGCTAATTCAAGGTTGCGACTGGAGTCAAAAATATCCTTACCAAATCTCTCATAAGCCTCCTTAGCTAACTCATCAATATAATCTCCCCTATAATACTTAGGCGGATACTCTACACTTTCATTAAACAAAATTTCACGCGCCCTAAGAGAGATAGAGATACCAAGTAGGTCTATTTGATTACCAGCATCATTTATATAATACTCAGTATGCACGCCCATACCAATATGTCTAGCCACTCTAGCTAATGTATCACCATAAACAGCACCACGCACATGGCCTATATGCAATGGACCAGTAGGATTAGCACTGATATACTCTAAAAATATGCTTTTAGGATTTTTAATCTCTTTAGAGCCAAATTTTTCTCCACTTTGTAGTGCCTTATCAGCTAGGGAATTTAAAAATTCGCCACTTAATTTGAAATTTATATATCCATTTACAGCACTCACCTCATAATTTGGCGAATTAAATTTTTTCGCCATCTCATCAGCTATAGCAACTGGGGACTTTCTTAACTCTTTTGCTAGAATAAAAGCAAGTGGCGTAGCATAGTGAGCTAACATCTTATCTTTTGGTTTTTCTACTATAACTTCACGCCCTAAAATGGTGCTTATCTCGCTTTTTAGCGTATCTTTAGCACTCATTAGGCACTCTTTTGAGACTCATCTTTTTTGGCTTGAGTTGTCTCTTCGCTCTTTTGAATTTGCTCTAATGGCGTATCATCTTCCATCTCTTTTTTGAAGCTTTTTATCCCTTTACCCATGCCTTTTGCTAGTTCTGGAATTTTCTTTGCACCAAATAATAAAACAATAATTGCCAACACAATCAGCCAATGACTTATACTCATACTACCCATAATTCTCTCCTTAAATTAAATTGTAAATTCTACCTTAAAAATCTTAAATTTAACACTCATTCCAACTCTCTATAACTTCATTAATATCAAAACTTTGGCTCTTTGAGCCCATAGAGACAAATATAGATTTTAGACAATCATATGATTTATCTATATTTTCGTTGATTATTAAATAGTCATACTCGCCGATATGAGCTATCTCTGTAGCTGCGTTAAATAGCCTATTTTCTATAGTTTGAGCGTCATCACTACCTCGATTTATAAGGCGTCTTTTAAGCTCATATCTATCTTTTGTAGTTATAAATACAGATGTGATAATGCTACTATACTTCTTCATAACTAGATAAAAGCCTTGCACATCAATATCAAATATCACTATTTTACCATCTTTTAGTGCTTTTTCTACCGGCTCAAGACTGGTGCCATAGTAGTTTTTATGCACATTTGCCCACTCTAAAAATTTACCCTCATCAATTCCTTTTTTAAACTCATCAACACTAATAAAATTATAATCAACCCCATCTTGTTCGCCATCTCGTGGCATCCTTGTGGTGCTAGATATAGAAAAATATATATTGTCAAATTCACTCATTAAACGAGACAATAGCGTGCTTTTACCGCTTCCGCTAGGACCGCTAATTATTAGAATTTGACCTTTCATTTATCGCCTTTAAAACTAATATTTACATTAATATTAATATCTTTTAATATATCTTTTAACGCACTACTACTTAAAGCTTTACTAATTTCATCGCTAATTTGTGTAGCTAAAACCTTAGCTAATTCATCTTTGTTCTCATTTTCACTAGTGGCTTCATCTGATTTTACCAACTTAGTCTCTTCTAGCGTTTGATTAATATCCTCATTTAAAGCTGCTTTAATCGCCACTTCATCTATCTCATCAATTGTATTAGCCTTATAAGAGCTACTTAAATCAGCGATTTTAGCTTCATTTTCTATAGTTTGACTCACACCCTCATCCTTACAATCCATATTATCTATCTCATCAAGCATATCGCTTAGCTTATCTAAATTCTCTGTATAGTCTAGATCATCAATCTCTTTTGGCTCTTTGACCTCTTCAACCTCTATTGTGGGCTCAGATTTTACTTCATCATCTGGCAAATCATCTAATGCAGATATATCAAGTTCTATATTTTTATACTCATTTGTTATATCTTGGATGCTTGGCTTATCATCATTATCTTTAATTTCGCTAGTGTTAATTGCTTCATCATCGCTAATTTCTTTAATTTTATCATCTTTAATCTCATCAATAATCTCGCTAATTCCATCATCAACTTCGCTAAATTCGTCTATGCTCCCACCAGTATGGTCGCTAATCTCATCTATAGCTTGTATATCATCATTGCTATTAATATCATCAATCTGAGCAAATTCATCTTTAACTTCATCTATCACTTGAATATCGCCGCTATTATCACTAACTTCATCTATATCGCTAAATTCATCTTTGGTCTCATCTATAGCTTGTATATCATCATTGCTATTAATATCATCAATCTGAGCAAATTTATCTTTGACTTCATTGATCTCATCATCGCTAATTTCGCTAAATTCATCTATGCTCCCACCAGTATGGTCGCTAATCTCATCTATATGGCTGATATCATCACTAATTTCATCTGTGGCTTGCCCTAAATCCTCATCTTTTAGCTCTTTTACTTCATTTTCTACAAATTTCTCTTCTATTTCACCATCATGATCTAGTAGCTCATCATCGCTAAAATCAGCAAAATCGCTAAGATCATCGCCAGAGTCAAATTTCATATCATCTATATCTTGAATTTCTCCAAATTCATTGCCTATTTTTATACCATCATTAGGCTTATTTAACTCTTGCTTTGTAGGCTTAATCTCCATAGGGGTAGCTTTTAAAATTCCATTTATCATATCTATAAAATCAGTTGGCAAAAATGGTTTTTGTAGTATCTGCTCTTTTGGTAGATTATACTCATCAGATCTATTTCTAGGGAGTAAAAATAGCTGATTTTTAGCATATTGTAAGTAATCTACCTGATTATCATAAAGCCCACTATCACATATAATCAAATCAGCATTATCACTAGCTAGAGTTTCTAAATTATCAATCTCTACAAATTCATATCCTAGTTTATTTAAACTCACACTTATAAGCTTTGAAACTGCTGGGTTGTTATTTAGCAAAATTACTTTCATAGATGACACCTTAAAAAATTTGCGTTATTTTACGAAATTTTTCATTATGTATTGCTTTATTTAGTAAAATAAACTTGGTAAATCATTTAAAACCTTCATCATTAGCGTTGTAAAAACCTTCACAATCACAGCAAGTATAGCCATCAATACCACAAATGCGATGGTAATTTTAATAGGATAGCCAACTACAAGTAGATTAAATTGTGGCATGGTTTTCATAAGCATTCCAAATATTAAATCTGACATTAAAGTAAGAGCTAAAATAGGAAATGAGATGATAAAGCCGTATAAAAAGAGATTTACCATACCTTGAGCTGCGTATTTAATGATATTTTGCTCAGGATAAAATCCACCAAGAGGGATAAACTCAAGCCCATAAGCTAAAAAATATAGTATCAAATGATGCCCATCAAATAGCAAAAAAGCTAGCAACACAATCAAATTTAAGATATTTGAGATTAGTGGAGCATTAATTCCACTTTGTGGATCAATAACCGTAGCCATCGAAAAGCCCATAATCATCGAAATTTGCTCTCCAGCTAACTGCACCGCACCAAAAACCAAGGTCAAAAATAGCCCCGCACACAGCCCAAGCATAATCTCTGCTAAGGCCTCTAAGATCAAATACTGAATGTTTAATCCATCAAGATTTACCTGTGGGGCAAGTGGAAATAAGTAAAGAGTAAGCATAAATGAGAGCGTAGCTTTGATGACAACTGGAATTTGTAGGTGGTTAAAAAATGGGAAAAACACCATCAAAGCACCAGTTCTAACAAGAAGTAAAAAAAATGTAACTACATTTTCTTGCCCAAGATAATTTACAAATTCCACAATTCACCTAGTTAATTTGCCTATTATGATACTTATATTTTATAAAATTTTGGCTTAATAAGATGAATTTATCTATTCTTATATACCTTATATCCAGCAAATAGCATTAATATAATAATTGGTAAAATTATCCCAAATTCAGCAGCTATTGCACCATTAATACTAATTCGTATTAATAAAAATAGCACCCCCCAAACACAAAGCGATACAAAAATCGATATAAAACTAGCAATTGCCAAACTCGCAAATCTCCCAGTAAGTGGCATATAGTAGTATAATATCAATATCATAAATGGGGCAAAAAGCGGGAAAAATATCATTGAGTATAGTGTGGATTTGATTTTAGTTATATTGATATTTTCGTTTTTAAAAGTCCTAATAGCATCGATAGCATCGCCAATAGAGTAGAGATTATCGCTATTTTTTATACTCTCTATTATGCGTGGGCGGAAGTTATTAAGTGCGACTATCTCATCTAAATTTTTAATCTCAAATCCACTACCACCTAGCTTAATATCTTGTGGTAAAGTGATAATAGTATTATCTTTTAAAATCCAGATATTATCCTTATAGCTACCCTCTTTAGCGATGGTTTGGGATAGAATTTGACTGCCATTCATATCAAATATTTTTATATCTTTAGCACTTTGTTTATCCCCAAAAAGCTTATCAATATATATAAATTTATTCTCAAATCGCAAAAATATCCAGTTAGTAAATCTCTCAAAACTTTGAAAATCCTCAAGCGACTCTTGACGCTCTTTAGCATAGGCAAATTGTGTAAAGCATAGTCCAATATATCCAAAACTAATAGCCAAAGCAATGGTAAAAATCGGCATTATTAGGCGGTTTTTACTAACTCCTAAAGCGTAAAAGCTCACTAATTCATTAGAGCGAATGAGATTAATCATAGTTACAATCAACGCTAAAACCAAAGATATTGGCAAGATATAATTAACTGAAATTAACGCAGTCAAACTAACATAAATAAGCTGTAAATTAGCACTACTTGGGAGATTTTTTAGATTAGTTAGTGTATCGATAACTACATAAAATCCAATCAAAGAGATAAATATGATAAAAAAATATTTTAAATATATAAACGAACTATATCTAGCAAAAAGCTTCATTGAAAATCCAAAATTGTATTAAATGGAGTAAATTTTATCTAAATATGCTTAAATTTATTATCAAATTTTGGCAAAAATTTGGCTAAAATTACTCTTTTAAAGAGAAAATATGGTTAGATTGTTTTTATTTATAGTTTTTATAACCCTTTGTGTTGTGATTTTATCTAGCTTAAATCAGCAAATTTTGACAAATTTCATAAGTCAATATAGCCAATTTAGCTTGATTATTTATACTGGATTTTGGATAGTTTTGCCTATATTTTTATTTCCTGCTGGGATTTTGGCTATTGGTGGTGGGGCGATTTTTGGCTTTTGGGAGGCGCTTTTTTGCACTATGATAGGGGTCGGGATAAACTCAGCTATTATGTATATAATCGCAAGATATTTTAGCAAGGCTTTTAATGCTAATAAATTTGAGATTATTAAGAATAAATTTTGTAAAGATGAATTTACTCTAATACTCTTGCTTAGATTAATACCAATTGTGCCTTATAATGCTGTAAATTACATGGCTGGGGCATTTGGGTTTAATTTTGTTAAATTTATCATTGCTGGGGTGCTAGGCAAATTAATTAGTGCGGTGCTATTTATAAATTTAGGAAACAATATAGCAAACTATAAAAGCTATGAGTTTTGGCTAGCCTTAGCCCTTGTGGTTATGATGGGTTTGGTGGCATTTTGGGTTAGAAAAATTCTAAATAGGAGAGTTGGATGAAGATAGTTTTAGCCACAAATAATATGGATAAGGTAAGAGAGATTAAGGCTTATTATAATAAATTTGAAGTTTTGGCTTTAGGCGATATATGTAAGCCCTTTGAGATACAAGAGTATGGCAAGAGCTTTTATGAAAATGCTATGATAAAAGCAGATGCTGTGTATGATAAAATCAAAGAGCTTGGCTTAGAAAATGAGTGCATAGCCCTAAGCGATGATAGTGGGATAAGCGTAGAAGCGCTAGGCTTTGCCCCTGGGATTTACTCAGCTAGATATAGTGGTGATGGGGCTAGTGATGCTAGTAATAGAGCAAAACTGATTAGCGAGTTAAAAAAATTAGGCTTAAGCCACTCTAAGGCATTTTATACTGCTTGTATTGGTATTGGCTCTAAATATGGCAGATATGGCGTCCATGGGTTCATGTATGGCAAGGTTATTGATAAAGAGCTTGGGGATAATGGCTTTGGGTATGATTTTATGTTTATTCCAAAAGGGTTTGATAAGACTATAGGGCAGCTTGATGAGAGTATAAAACTCCAAATTTCACATCGCTCCAAGGGATTAGAATTAGCTAAGCCTATACTTAAAATGTTAAGTAGATATTATTAACTTTATAGAATATAAAATATAGCCATTAATAATATTACAAAATTATACTTTAATATATTTTATGTCAAAATAGCATAAAATATATTTAAAGATAAGATTATGGATAAGATAGGAAATTTAGCTACCATAAGCAGTAATCTATATGATTACAACAACTGGATGGATAAGATAAAAAATGTTGTTGGTAATAATGCAAATTTAGATAATAGCCAAGATGGCATAAAACCATATAAAATAAGCTCAGAAGATGTGAAACTAAATTTAAAATTAAATTTAGATGAAGCTCAAAAAGAGAAGCTCATTAAAGCATTTGGTTATCAAAAAAATAGTGATGATACATATGGATATGCGCAAAAATTTGATATCATCAATGGCGATTTATCTTTGCTAAGCTATCAAGAGCGAGTAAAATTAACTGGGCTAAATGAGAATAGACCGCTAAGTGGATTTACTAGATATAGTGCTGATAAAGTAAGCATTTGGGGCAAGATAACTGGACTTGATCCAAATTTTAGTAAAGAAGAGATTAAGGATTTGGTAGATTTTATAGATTTAAGTGGCGGTATAGCAATAGAGCAGATAGAAGCACTTCAGTATAATCCAAATCCAAAAAGCCGCACACTTAGAACCACGCCATACACAGTAGAAGAGTTAGCCTTACAAAATGCCAACTCCATAATAAGCCCTTGGCAAATTTATGAGCTTGAAGGAGAGCTACCACACACCATATCCTTACTAGACTCAGACCTTAGCGTAGAAGACTTCAAAGCCCAGTGGGCAAAGCATGTCATAAAGATACAATATGGGTTAGATATAAGCGATGAAGATGCTAAAAATGCAGTGAATATTTTCAAAGAGCTAAAAGCTGGCGAATATAAAAATGATAAATCAAATTCAAATGAAGCTAACAAAGAAGATACAAAAAAGCCCTTTACACCAATCCAAGGCTTTTCATTAAATAATAAAACTTATCAAGATGAAGCCATAGAGAGACTAAAAAAGCTTTACGAGATGATTAAAAGCGAATTTGATAATGGCAAAACGGAGCTTGAGATATTAAAGCAACTAGCAAAATTAAATTTAAAGGTATAAAAAGGCTATTAAATGGATATTAAAAATGCAGCTACTCCCATATATGACCCTTCTATGAAAGCAGACAGAGCTTTGTATGATAAGAATGAATTAACCTTACTAAATCCACCAAATGACTTTGGATTGCTAACACAAATGATGCAATACCATAGCGATGGGGCTACAAAAGGTGCGTATAGAAGTAGCTTAGATAGTAATTTTTTAATTTCAGGCTTAATTCAAAATACAACTGGCATATTTAAAGGATTTGTTGATGAGTTTAACGCAAAGATCAACTGGAAAAACACAGCTAATAATGCTTTAATAGATTTTAATCTAGCTTTGGGTAAAGATTTTAAAAACTCAACTTTTAGCAAATCGGAATTAGAAAATATCGGTTTGAATTTAGAAAATATGCCAAATTTAGGCGATAATATAGATAAAAAGGACGCTTTTAATATATTTCTATACCAAAATATAGATAAATATATAGATGTTGATTACGCTATAAAAGATACGCTTAATCCTGGGAATTATAAAAAAGGAGATAAAGCACAAGAAAAACAGATAAAAGATTTTGTCAAATTTCAGCTTATGTCGCATTGGAAAGATAGCCCTGATAGTATGGAATTTATCAAAAATTTAACCAAAGATATGGATTTAAATGGGGTAAAATTAGAAGAAAATAAGACAGATAATCCCCAAACCAAAGCACAAAATGAGCCACAAGCTGATGAAAAAAGAACGCCGATAAAAGGCAAAAGCAGTAATAGCGCAACTTATAGCAACAAAAGGCAAATTTACTCTGACGCTTTTAAGAGATTTGCTAATTTACAAAATTTAGATAACACTTCTATAACAACCCTTTTAAACAGCATAAATAAAAGCAATATTAAAGTGTAAATCTAAGTTTAATTTAATAATTATTTTAATATCATTTAGAGAATAAATCTATTTGAAATAATTATTAAATTTACTTATATAAATCTTTAAGGAGAGTTTATGAGAATGCTTTGTGCTTTGTGTGCTGCTGTGAGTTTATATGCTCAAGATGTGAATTTAGGTAGGGTAAATGTAACTCAAAGCTATGAAAAAAATATTTTAGACAATCCTACCACCACCCAAATAACCAAAGATACCATACTTAACTCTCCAGATTTAGCCAAATCCTTGCTTGATATAAGCGGATTTAATATGGTTAGAAAAGGTGGTGGCGGTAGTGAAGTATCATATCGCTCAGGACTTTCGGCTAGACTTCCTATATATATATAGATGGATCTGAAATTCAAGGCGGTTGCGGTGGTAGAATGGATACAGCCATCACATATATCGAACCACAAAACTATCGCTCCATAAAAATAATAAAAGGTCCTCAAGATGTGCGATATGGGGCTTTAGTTAATGGTGGATTGGTCTTTGATAGGGGGATTATCAGACTAGATAATGCTAGCTATGGTGCTGATATATCTATGTTAGCTGGTAGTTTTAATCAAAAAGAGCTAAGTGGCGAGGCCATAGGTGGTAATGAGCTTGGTAGTATTCAAATTAATGGCGGAATTTATCAAAGTGATAATTATAAAGATGGTGATGGCAACATTGTCCATTCAGAATATTTTCGCAAACAAGGAGCTATAATTGGCACTATAACTCCAAACGATGAGAGTGCTATTAGCTTAAGTGCGGATTTTGGCAATGGTGAGGCAGCCTATGCTGATAGAGCTATGGATGGGACAAAATTCCAAAGAGAGTCTTATAACCTTGCATTAGAGCAAGTCTTAGGCAAACACACTCTAAATTTACAAGGCTACTACCACTATATAGATCATGTGATGGATAATTTTAGCCTAAGACCAGCAATGCCAAATAGATATAATATTAGCAATCCAAAAAGAGAGATTATAGGCACTAAAGCTGAAATAAAGCTAAATTTTGATGATATAACCACATATATCGGTGGGTCTTATAAAGAAGATAAGCACTCTAGCAGAATGGCACAAAATGCCACTAGTGCTACTGACGCACAAAATAGAGTCTTTTCTCAAAATTACAATAAAAATGCTCTAATTAGCACAACTTCTATATTTACTCAAAGTGAGTATTTCAGCGAGAATTATGGTATATTTGGCGGTCTAAGAATAGATAGGGTTGAGATTGATAAGTATAATATAGGGATATTTGACCGCTCTAAAATGCAAACCCCAATCTCTGGATTTATGCGTTATGAGAGATATTATGACGCATTAAGCCTCTATGCTGGGGTTGGTAGAGCTGAGAGAACTTCTGATTTTTGGGAGTTTCAAAAGATTGATGGAATGAACTTAAAAACTGAAAAAAATCATCAAATCGATTTGGGTGCTCTTTATGATGATGGAAATATAAATTTAAGCACAAATTTATTTTTATCTAAAATTGATGATTATATTGTCCTAAATTATGGCACTACTACATCGGCTTTTAATACAGATGCACTCCTAATGGGCGGGGAGATGGATATGGAAATTTTAATTGATAATTTTTATAAATTAGGTGCTGGATTATCATATGTATATGGTAAAAATTTGAAAAATACAAATGGATTAAAAGATGGAGACCCACTACCACAAATCTCACCTTTAGCATTTAAAGCTGTAGCTGGGCTAGTGCGTAATGAGTGGTTTGTTGATTTGGATTTTTATGCCAATGCTAGCCAACATAGATATAAGGAGAATTACGGCAATGTCGCCGGAAAAGACCTAGGCTATAGCGATAGCTTTTGGACTATTGGATTAAATGCTGGATATAAATATAATAATTACCAAGTAATGTTAGCAGCGATGAATTTAAATAACGCACTATATAGCTATCATACTAGCAAAAATGGAGCCGCAATAGCAACTTTAGATATTCCAGCTACCACTAGGGTTTATGAGCCAGGTAGGAGCTTTTGGATAAAATTAAAAGCTAGTTTCTAAGCACTATGCAAAGGGTATTTGATCTAGTATCATTTATACTTTCGCTACTTATATATGTGGTGCTTTTATGGCTTGTAGTAGCTGGTAGCAAAATATATCTAGGCAAGGATAATAGTAGTAGTGATTTTGAAATTTCCCTAGTTCAAAGCATAGAGCCAAATTTTAAAAAACCAGAGCCACAAAAGCCAAAAACCGCCGAAAAAATCACGAAACTACCATCTGCAAATCCAGCTCCCAAAGCACAAATTAAACAAACAGATCATAACTCACAAGAAACGCAAACACCAGCTAAACACTACTTTGCTACCCAAGAGCAAATAATACCACTAGGTAGTAACGATCCAGTATTTAAAGCCTTAAAAGATGAAATAGCCAAAAATACCATCTATCCAAGAGCTGCTAGAAGAGCTAGATTAAGTGGCGTAGTGGGAGTGGAGTTTCAAATAGATAAAAGCGGTATAAGCAATGAGAAAATCTCACGCCCTAGCCAATATAAATTGCTAAATGAAGCAGCTTTAAACGCTATTAAAAACACAAAGCCAAATTTAGAAAAAATAGATAAAAAATATAGCATTTCTATGGAGATTGCCTTTGAACTTCGCTAAATATTTTTTAAATTTATCAACCTAGAATTAAAGGAGTTTTAGCTAAATTTAGCTATAATTTAAAAATTTCATATATAAGGATAGCAAATGAGCCATATTTTAATCATTGGAGCTGGCGGAGTAAGCCAAGCAGCAACGGTAAAATGTGCGATGAATTCGCAAGTATTTACCAAAATAACTCTAGCAAGTCGCACCAAAAGCAAATGCGATAAGATAGCTAAATTTATAAAGGATAGATTAAATATAGATATTGATACAGCGGTGATAGATGCTGATGATACAGATGCGGTTGTAAAGCTTATTAGGGATATTAAGGCCGATTTACTCTTAAATGTCGCTTTGCCATATCAGGATTTGACCCTAATGGACGCTTGCTCTAAGGCTAAAATTCCATACATAGATACGGCCAATTACGAGCACCCAGATACAGCTAAATTTGAGTATAAACTTCAATGGGCTAAAGATGGTGATTTTAAATCCGCTAATACTATGGCGCTCCTTGGTAGCGGATTTGATCCGGGCGTTACTAATGTATATTGTGCTTATGCGAAGCAATATCTATTTGATGAGATTGAGTATATTGATATTTTGGATTGTAATGCTGGTGATCATGGGTATTCTTTTGCTACAAATTTTAATCCTGAGATAAATTTGCGTGAAGTTAGCGCAAAGGGTAGATACTACAAAGATGGAAAATGGATAGAAACCGAGCCGATGGAGATAGGATTTAGCTGGGACTACCCAAAAATTGGCCCAAAAGATAGCTATTTGCTATACCACGAAGAGCTAGAAAGCCTAGTAAAAAATATCCCTACTCTAAAGCAAATTCGCTTCTTTATGACCTTTGGTCAAAGCTACCTAACCCATATGAAATGCCTAGAAAATGTCGGTATGCTAAGAATAGATGAAGTTGAGCACAATGGGGTAAAAATCGTGCCAATTCAATTTTTAAAAACCTTACTACCAGACCCAGCAAGTTTAGGCGCTAGAACTAAAGGCAAGACAAATATAGGCTGCGTAATCACTGGTATAAAAGATGGAAAACCAAAAAAAATCTATATATATAATGTATGCGACCATGAAGAGTGCTATAAAGAAACTGGCGTTGGTGCGGTTAGCTACACCACAGGAGTGCCAGCAATGATAGGCTCAATGATGGTAGCAAAGGGGATTTGGAAGGCAAATGGAGTGTTTAATATGGAGGAATTTGATGCTAAGCCATTTATGGATGAGCTAAATAAACAAGGCCTCCCATGGGAGATAATAGAGATGGCGCCAAATGAAAGCAGATTAATCAAGGAAATTTAAGCCAAATTTAGATAAAATCCCAATTTTTAAACTCAAAAAAAAGGAAAAGCAATGAAAAAAGATATACATCCAGAGTATGTTGAATGCACAGTTAGTTGCGCTTGCGGAAATACTTTTAAAAGCAGATCAAATAAAGCAGAGATAAAAGTAGATATTTGCAATGCTTGTCATCCATTCTTCACAGGTAGTGAAAAGATCGTAGATAGCGCAGGTCGTGTAGATAAATTTAAGAAAAAATATGGTATAAAATAGTAGTTTGCTCTACTTTCTTCCTACTCCAATTGGTAATTTAGATGATATTTCAAAGAGATGCCTGGACATCTTGAACCTTTGCGATATTATCATTTGTGAAGATAGTAGAGTAACTAAATCTTTTATAAAACTTCTAAATTCAAGATATAATCTAGATATAAAGCCATCTGAGTTTTACTCCTTACACACTCATAATGAGAGTGAGTTTTTTGCTAAATTTGAAGTTAGTAAATTGGTAGAAAAAATCGTAGTATATGTAAGTGATGCCGGTATGCCTTGTATTAGCGATCCAGGAGTATCCTTAGTCAAATTCGCCCAGAAAAACTCCATCAATTACGAAGTGTTAAGCGGATCAAACGCCTTGCTTTTAGCAGTAGCAGCTAGCGGGCTAGTAGAAAAGGAGTTTAGCTTTTTAGGATTTTTACCAAATAATGGAAAAGACAGAGATATAGCCTTACAAAATGCCCTTAACTCACCCTATCCAGTAGTTATATACGAATCACCAAAAAGAGTTTTTGAGCTTATTACTTCAGTAGCAAAAATGGAGCCAAATAGAGAAATTTTCGCTATTAAAGAGGCTACAAAGAGATTTGAAACCAAATTTAAAGATAGAGCACAAAATTTAGCAATAAAGCTAAAAAACGCCAACCTAAAAGGAGAATGGTGCGTAGTAATTGCCGCTTCAAATGTGTCAAATTATGAAAAAATCATAATATCAGATATTGATGAACTAGATATCCCGCCAAAGCAAAAGGCAAAATTACTAAGCAAATTAACAGGCAAAAGCGTCAAAGAGATATATAACCAATTAACCAATCAAAATTAAAATAGAAAATTTGCTAAATTTATCTATAAAAATAAGCTAAAATTTAAGGGCTTTTAGATACCATAAGCACTATGATTATCTATGGAAAACAGCTATTTTTACATTTGTTAAAACATCACAAAGAGAAGCTTGAAGAGATATATCTAGCAAAAGAGGTTCAAAAAGATATATTCAACCAAATAGCAAAAATTGGCTTGAAAATTCAAAAAGTTGATAATCAAAAAGCTCAAGCACTCGCCCGTGGTGGCAATCATCAAGGCTTTTTAGCAAAGGTAAAAGAGTATGAATTTGCCACTTTAAATGAGATTAAAAAGTCTGATTATTTGGCAATTTTATATGGTTTAAGCGATGTGGGAAATATCGGTGCTATAGTAAGAACTGCATATGCCCTAGGAGCTGGAGGAGTAATCGTAGTAGGAAAAAACCAAAATCTAGCAATACAAGGCATAATACGCTCTAGTAGCGGTGCGGCGTATAAGTTGCCAATCGCTCTTTGTGATGATGGATTGAGCTTTATCAATGAGTTAAAGCAGGTTGGATTTAAAATTTACGCTGCAAACGCTGGTGGCAAGAGTGCTAAAGATTTTAAATTTACCCCTAAAACCGCTATAATTATGGGTAGTGAAGGTGAAGGAATACCAAATAAGGTATTACAAAAGTGTGATAATATCCTAGGCATAAATATGCGTAGGGATTGGGATAGCTTAAATGTCAGCGTGGCATTTGGAATATTATTTGATAGGATTGTAAATGGCTAATGGTATAGAAAAACTTTTAGAAATGGATCTTAAAGAGATCACTAAACGCACTCATATAGAGACTGAATATTTAGAGTATATGTGTGAGAAAAATTATGAAAAACTTCGTAAATTAAACGCTTCTGGCTTTGCTAAAATCATAAGTCGTGAGTATGGGCTAGACCTTCAAGATTGGATAGATGAGTATAATGCTTATTGTAAAGAAAATGGTTGTGCTGGTAGCTCTAATTGCAGTGTGGCACCTAAAATTCCAGCATATACTCCAAAGAGCGATAATAGCAAGGCTCTAACGATAATTTTAATCATAGCTTTAATAGCTGTAGCTATCGTTTGGCTGATTAAATTTACCAATATTTTAGATGGTATAGAGTTGCTAAATTTTGAGAAAAACCAAAGCATTGCATACTCCGCTACCACGGTAGTAGAATCCGCTAAAGAGAATTTAAAAAGCACAGATAGCGTAGCGGCACAAAATGATGAAAATATCACTAATATAGAAGATAACAAAACTCTAGCTATAAGCGATGATAACGCCACTATAACAGAATCAAATTCAACCATCCAAAGCATAGAGATTCAAACTCCACAAATAGTAAATCAAGCAGATAAAATAGCTAAAATTATCCCAGCTAAATCCATTTGGATAGGCATCAAAAACATAGATGGCAAAAATAAAAAATCATACACAACCAAAAATGCTTTAGATATAAATTTAAGCATAGACCAACTAATCCAAACAGGCCATGGTGAGCTTACCTTAGAATTAGATGGCAATCAGAAAAAATTTACATTGCAAAAACCATTGAGATTTGTAGTAGAAAATGGAGTTATAAAAGAGATTGATTATGCTGAATTTGTCAAGCTAAATAGAGGCGCTCAATGGTAAAATCAATATCTCTATTATTTATCCTTGCTATGAGTTGTTTTGGCTTTGATCTATATAGCAATATTAAAAGCATTATATCAGAACAAACTTACGCTAAAAATAGAGATAAAATAGAAAAAATATTTGCTATACAATCTGAATTTATAGATAATAACGGCAACCCAAACTATGCTAAAATCACAAATACCCTAAGGGTAAATTCGCTTTTAAATATTAGCTACTCTAAGCCTGTAAATTTAGAAATTGCATTTTATAGTCCAACTTCTGATATTTTGATGTTTAAGAGTATATCTGAAGCACTAAAAAGCATTGGATACTCATATTTTTTAAGCAAATCTTTAAAAAGCAACACCGAAGGGATAGTCTGGCAAATTTCAATGAGCTCAAGATTTATCCTTGACCCTGGCACACTATATAAAGAGCTTGGCAAAAACCAGATATTTATCAAAGATATTAAGCGTGATGGAGAATTTAGCTTCACTTATAGCATTGATGCTTCTAAGGCTGTGCTATCTACTCATGATTATATTAGCGATGTAGAATTTGACCTTGCTAAGCCACTTGAGCCATATTTTTTAAATATAAATCAAAAGAGTGAAGCATTGATAAAAAGCTATATATCAGATAGCTGGATATGCGATATAAGGGTGCTTGATAGGGATTTAAATTTAATAACTCAGATCAAATCAGATAAGCCAGAAAAGGAAATTTATATCAAATTTCCTCCAAATTCATACTATTTACTCATAGATGATGCTTTTAGCTTAGAAAATATTAAACGAGGTTTAAAAATTTATATAAAATCAAATTAAGGAGTTAGTTGTGTTTGATGAGATAAGGTTTAATACCATTGAGAGATTGCCAAACTACGCTTTTGCAGAAGTCAATGCCATTAAAATGGCAGCAAGAAGAGATGGTGCTGATATTATAGATTTTTCTATGGGAAATCCAGATGGCAGGACACCGCAGCACATAATAGACAAACTATGCGAAAGTGCTATGAAAGATAAAACACATGGCTACAGCGTCTCTCAAGGTATCTATAAACTTCGTGTTGCGATATGTAATTGGTATAAGCGAAAGTATGGCGTCATCTTAGACCCTGAAACAGAAGCAGTCGCCACTATGGGTAGCAAGGAGGGCTTTGTCCATTTAGTTCAAGCTATAACCAACCCAGGAGATGTCGCCATCGTGCCTGATCCTGCCTATCCTATACACACTCAAGCATTTATTATAGCTGGTGGCAATGTAACCAAAATGCCTCTAATCTATAATATAAATTATGAATTAGATGAGAATAAATTCTTTGAAAATTTAGAAATCGCCATAAAAGATAGCATACCAAAACCAAAATATGTAGTGGTAAATTTCCCTCACAACCCAACTACAGTAACATGCCAAAAGAGCTTTTATGAAAGGCTTGTAGAGACTGCAAAGCGTGAGAGATTTTATATAATTAGCGATATAGCTTATGCTGAGCTTACATTTGATGGATACAAAACTCCAAGCATATTTGAAGTAGATGGCGCTAAAGATGTGGCCGTAGAGTGCTATACTCTATCAAAATCATATAATATGGCAGGTTGGCGTGTAGGCTTTATCTGTGGAAATAAAAAGCTAGTAGCAGCACTTAAAAAGATAAAATCTTGGTTTGATTATGGAATGTTTACTCCTATTCAAGTAGCAGCCACCGTGGCACTTGATGGCGATCAAGATTGCGTTGAGCAAATCAGACAAACTTATGAAAAACGAAGAGATACTCTCATAGAGGCATTTAGCGCAGCTGGCTGGGATATAGCCAAGCCAAGAGCTAGTATGTTTGCTTGGGCAAAGCTTCCACCACAAGTAGGCAACATAAGTAGCAAAGAATTTGCCAAGCAGCTATTAACCAAAGCCTGTGTAGCTGTAAGCCCTGGGGCTGGATTTGGCGTAGCTGGAGATGACTATGTAAGAATAGCTTTTATAGAAAATGAAAATAGAATTCGCCAAGCTGCAAGAAATATCAAAAAATATCTAAAAGAAGTCCAATGAGAGTAGCAATATTAGGCTTTGGAACGGTAGGAAGTGAAGTTGCTAATGTCCTTATAAAAAATAGCGACTTAATAGCCTCTAGAGCTGGTGTAAGCATAGAGCCCGTAATAGGTGTAGTAAGAGATCTATCCAAGCACAAAAACCCTATAATCCCACTAAGCGATGATCTTCAAAGTGTGATAGATAGAGATGATATAGATGTATTTGTAGAGCTTATGGGTGGGATCGATAAACCATATGAGATAGTAAGCAAAATTTTAGAGCGTAAAAAGGCGGTAGTAACGGCAAATAAAGCCCTTTTAGCATACTATAGAAATGAGCTTGAAGCATTAGCTGGAGATACGGCATTTGGCTATGAAGCTAGTGTCGCTGGTGGAATTCCAATCATAAAAGCCCTAAGAGAGGGATTAAGTGCAAATCATATCCAAAAAATTATAGGGATAATGAATGGCACTAGCAACTATATTTTAACAAGTATGATGAGTAGTGGAATTCAATTTGATAAAGCTCTTAAAATGGCTCAAGAGCTAGGATATGCTGAAGCAGACCCGACATTTGATATAGGCGGATTTGACACGGCTCATAAATTGCTAATTTTAGCTAGTATTGCCTACTGCGTACATGCTAAACCAGAAGATATTATGATAGAGGGCATAAGTGAAATTAGCAGTGAAGATATATATTTTGCTAATGAATTTGAATATGCCATTAAGCTTTTAGCCATTGCTAAGCGTGATGAAGGCACCTTAGAGCTAAGAGTTCATCCAGCATTTATAAGCAAGGATAAGATGCTAGCAAATGTAAATGGAGTTATGAATGCTGTAAGCGTCGTAGGCGATGCTGTGGGAGAGAGCTTATTTTATGGGGCTGGTGCTGGTGGAAGTGCTACTGCAAGTGCTGTTATAAGTGATTTAATAGATATAGCTAGAGAGATTAGAAACCCTATGCTTGGCTATAAAGCACCACTTGAGTCCTTGCCACTTAGGTTATTAAAACCAAATGAGATCAAAACTAAATATTATTTAAGATTAAAAGTTGCTGATGAAGTGGGGGTTTTGGCTAAGATTACGAATTTAATGAGCCAAAATAATCTCTCAATAGATAGCTTCTTGCAAAAAGCCAAAAGCAAAGATAATGAGTATGCTACACTATTTTTTACCACTCATACTTGCTTAGAGGCTGATATGTTAAGAGTGATTGATAACCTAAAAAACGAAAACTTCATCAAGGCTAAGCCATTTATGATTAGGATTGAGAGTTAAATTTGGGCTTAAAAGAGTATCTTTTTGGGCATGAATCTGAGAAAAAAGCAGCCAAATATCTGGCCAAAAATGGCTATAAAATTTTGGAGTTAAACTACAAAACCAAATTTGGAGAGATTGATATTATCGCTAGTAATGGATCAACTCTCCATTTTATCGAAGTTAAAGCCTCTACTAAAGATTATCAAACAATTTATAGAGTAACCAAATCCAAATTAGAAAAAATAATTAAAGCTATAGATTTTTATATGCTAAGTTTAAACTCAAATATTCCTTATCAAATTGATTTAATCTGCATTAATGGCGAAGATATAGAATTGATAGAAAATATCACATATTGATTAAATTTCTTGCCATATTTTTTTAAAATTTAATAATTAATAAAATTTATTAACTTTTATATTTTATAATATTTTCTGATTTGATGAAGTTTGAGTTACCTAAAATTATGTTTGTTATTTTTAGTTTAACTTTTTTAATGTATAATTTTACTATAAACCATAAAGGAGATAAAAATGGGTAAATATATTGACTTAACTGCTGAAAATTTCAATATCGCTAAAGAGGGTGTCGCTTTAGTGGATTTCTGGGCTCCATGGTGCGGACCATGCAGAATGTTAGCTCCAGTTATTGATGAATTAGCCGAAGAGTTCGATGGCAAGGCAAAAATCTGCAAAGTAAATACAGATGAAGTTCAAGATTTGGCTGTAGAGTATGGCGTTCGCTCTATTCCAACTCTACTATTTTTCAAAAATGGAGAGATTAAAGATACTTTAATCGGTGCTCAATCTAAAACTGCAATCGCAGAAAAAATAAACTCACTTCTATAATTAACAGGGGCTGTAAGCCCCTAACTCACTTCAATTCAAATCATTCTTTTATATCAAATTTATTTTTATGTAATATCTGTAAATATTATATAGATATAAATTTAAAATTAGGAGAAACTATGTTAGATGTAGCTATAATCGGTGGGGGACCAGCTGGTCTTAGTGCAGGGCTTTATGCTACTCGTGGTGGGTTAAAAAATGTCGTAATGTTTGAAAAAGGAATGCCTGGCGGTCAAATCACCAGTAGCTCTGAGATGGAAAACTACCCTGGCGTAGCAACCGTAATGGATGGTATGAGTTTTATGGCTCCATGGCTTGAGCAATGCACAAGATTTGGTCTAAGGCATGAGATGGCTGGAGTAGAAAAAGTATCTAAAAATAGCGATGGTAGCTTTACTATTACCTTAGAAGGTGGCAAGACAGAAGAGGCAAAAGCGGTGATTGTCTGCACAGGCTCAACTCCAAAAAGAGCTGGATTTAAAGGTGAAGATGAATTTTTTGGCAAAGGAGTTAGCACTTGCGCTACTTGCGATGGATTTTTTTATAAAAATAAAGAAGTAGCAGTTTTAGGTGGTGGCGATACTGCTATTGAAGAAGCTGAATATTTATCAAGAATTTGCTCAAAAGTCTATTTAATCCATCGCCGTGATACATTTAGAGCAGCTCCAAGCTCTGTTGAAAAAGTTAAGAAAAATGAGAAAATAGAGTTAATCTTAAACGCTACAATAGAAGAGGTATATGGCGATAGTGTAGCCGGTGTAAAGGGCGTTAAAGTTAAATTAAATGATGGAAGTATAAGAGATTTAGTCGTTCCTGGAATATTTACATTTGTTGGGTTAAATGTAAGAAATGAAGTTTTAAAAGATGGAGATAAATTTATTTGCGATATTTTGCCTACTGGTCAAGTCAAAGTAGATCTAAAAATGCAAACTTCAACTCCAGGGCTATTTGCCGCAGGAGATTTAAGACAAGATGCACCTAAACAAGTAGTTAGTGCAGCTGCTGATGGTGCTGTAGCCGCACTTAGTGCGATGAGCTATATTGAGAGCTTACATTAGCATTAAAGCCACTTATTAATTTAAGTGGCTCTTTTACTAAATTTTATATACAAATATTTTAAAAAATAATAAAATTTATTTATGCTAATCTTAATATAATTATTAAATTTAATAGTAAAAATAATGCCAATAAGTGTATATATAAAACCTTTAACTACTATTATAATCTAAACAATTACCATTATAAAAAGCATAAGTAAAAATCTATACATAACACTCTTAAGGATTTTGCTATTAAAACATGCGTTACTCTTATGCTTTACACTCTCTTTGAGAAAGTTCCTATTTTTACTTCGCTAGAGCCAAGCTAATCTTTGCGACCAAAGTTTTTTAAATTCTTTTCTTTAAAGGACAGGGGAAACTAAAATTTGAAAGCCAAAACAGTTTCCCCTATCCCTTAAAAATCAGGGCCCCTTCCCAGTTTGGCATTTTTATTTTATAAAAAGCCATATTAAACCTGAGCGTAGCTCAGCAACATTAGAAGGCTTTTTCAAAATTTTCGCAAAAGTAAAATAACCTAAATGGTTGTTTTATTGCGAAAATTTGGAGTATAAA
>NZ_JANQCU010000004.1:0-89183 GCF_024723485.1 Campylobacter sp. RM19072 | reverse complement strand
ACGAATAATGCGATATTTTCTACAATTTCAACACTATCTGGCGTAGCAGTTAAATTAAGCGGAATTGATGGTTATCCTAATGGTTATGAATTTCAAAAAGTAGATAATGATATATTTAAAAAAGATGGCTACAAAGCTGTAGCTGAAATGATGAATGGTGTAAGTGATAAAACTGGCGTAAAAGTTAAGGTTAATAATACGCAAATTTTTGGTCCAGTTGCAGCTGGCGATATAAAAGATTTAGTTATTAACGGAGTTAAGATTGGCAATATTAAGGTAAAAGCTAATGATAGCGACGCTGCCCTAATCGGAGCCATCAACGCTAAAAAAGATGAAACTGGAGTAGAAGCAAGTCTAGATAATGGTCGTTTAGTTTTAGCCGCCAAAGATGGTAGATCTATTAGAATGGGTGCAGTATCTACTGGATTAACAACAGTATTTAGTGCTAAAGCTGGTGCTTCACTTGCAAATGTATCGACTGGAGCTACCGGTCATAGTGCTGGTTTAATATATTTAGGAACTATTACATTTATTCGCCAAGACGCTAGAGATATTAAAGCCGGATTAAATAATATGTCTATAGTATCCGGTATGTCGGCAGCAGCTATTAGCGAGGCTTCTATTGCCAGTGCAACATATAATCAAGCTTCAGTAAATCTTAAATATATGAATTCAGGAACTATTAGTTTTTCAATGGCTAAGGCTATGGGATATTTTGATGGCGGATTTTCTAGTGCTTATAGCACAGCCAATCAAACAGGTGGTGTAAATACCTATGGTGGAGCTCAAGCTATGGTAGATGTAGCTGAGAGTGCTAGAAAAACACTAGATAAGCTAAGAGCAGATTTAGGCTCTGTTCAAAACCAATTAGTAGCTACTATCAATAACATAACAGTTACCCAAGTCAATGTCAAATCAGCCGAAAGCCAGATAAGGGATGTGGATTTTGCTAGTGAGAGTGCGAATTTCTCTAAATTTAATATCCTAGCTCAAAGTGGTAGCTATGCTATGAGCCAAGCTAATGCAGTTCAACAAAATATATTAAGATTGTTACAGTAAATTTAAATTTTAAACTTCTATAAAAGCTGAGCTACGCTCAGATTTTATAAGGGGAACAACCCCACGAAGTGGGGACTTTAGGGGTTTCCAAAACCAGCGAATGCGACGGCTTTAGCCGAGGTTTCTGTGAAAGGCTCCCCCCCCCCTTTTTTTTTTGGTCGCAAAGTGGAGCTTAGCTCCACTGCGAAGTAAAAAATAATACAAAACAACCATATAATTATTGATAACAAATATATTTTTATTAAATTGATTTTTTAATAATAAATATTTATTCAATGATTATGATAGTGCTTTATTAGAAATATTAATTTATGTTATGCTTTATTGCTAATTTAAGTAGAGTGATTTATGATTAAATGGATAAATTTATGAAAGATTAAACCAAATTTATATATAATTCCGAGTTTTGAATTTTAAGTAGGGATTTTATCCGAACTAGTTCAAACAATAATTTTTTAAGGAAATTTTATGAAAAAAATTCTTTTTCTACTTGTAGCCTTAACAGGCTTGGCATTTGGTGCTGATGGCGAACAAATCAAAGCATTCTCAGTTGTAGCTGCTGGTATCGGTCTTGGTGTGGCTGCTCTTGGTGGAGCTATCGGTATGGGTCATACTGCTGCTGCTACTATTTTAGGTACAGCTAGAAATCCAGGTCTTGGCGGAAAACTTCTTACTACAATGTTTATCGCTCTTGCGATGATTGAAGCACAAGTTATTTACGCACTTGTTATCGCTCTTATCGCACTTTATGCTAACCCATTTTTAGGTTAATTTTCAGCCCCTAAATGGGGCTTTTTAAATTTATTTTGCGATCATGGTGGAATGGTAGACACGCTATCTTGAGGGGGTAGTGCCACTACGGTGTGCGAGTTCAAGTCTCGCTGATCGCACCATTGAAGTAAAATATGGCTTTTATCTAGTTTAATTTTTAATATTAGTTCATACTTTTTGAAAAATCTGTTTTTAAATATAATTATTTTCGAAATATATTGTTGATAAAATTTTATAAAATACTTAAAAATTTAGCTATTTTAATTAATAAGCTAAATTTATCATTTAGTAGATATAATTTTAAAAGGTTAAGATAGAGATGAGAGTTATATTTTTATTTATTTTTTTCGTGATGAGTTTGGTGGCAGATTGTGATATATCCAAGGTTATTACCATAGAGCATAATGGTGACGATATTAATACATCAATTGTAAGTCAAAATACAAAAAATCATTATAAGATTAAATCAACCAAAATTGAAGCAAATAAGCAAGTTGCGATATCGATAACGGCGCAATTTGATACCTTAGTTAGCGTTAGTTTTGCTAGTGCCACAATGGCGAAATTTAGTTTTCAAATCTCAAATTCTAAGCAAAATAGCCATCTTATTTGTAATAATTCTTATTTAATCGATGGTTATGAGTATCAAGATATTAGGCTAAAAAGCGGTCAAAATCTATTAATAATCTTTGGTGTGGCTGATATCGGAGCTGATAAATATGAGTTTGAGTCTAATATTGTATTTGAGAGAGTTTTGTTAAATTCCAATCAAAATATAGATATTGGTTTTGGAGATATTTATACGCAGATTATTGGGCGTGAGTTTGATATTGAGTTTTATAGTAATGAGATGATAAGCGATCTTGAGATAAGGCTAAATAATGGTTATGAAATTTATAGATCTAGTAACTTTGATGGAGGGAAAATCAAAGCGATAATCCCAAATTTAGCTAATTTAAACTATAAAAATTTATATTTTTTAGCTAGATTTAAGGATCAAAAAGGTGCGCTAAGAGAGGTAAAATCGCAAAATTTCAATGCCAGAGTGGCTGAGTTTAAGCTAGAAAAAGTTTTGCAAAATCCAAAAGGCGGGGTGAAATATAAGGATTTTAGACTTCTTGCGCTTGATTATAGTGGTGCTAGGATTGTTGGGTATAATGCTAGTTTTAGTGGAGATTTTATAAAGCACACTTTGTCAAGTTGCTTAGCAAATATGGCTGATGAGACTATAGAATTTAGAGGTGGGGTAGGCGAGATTAGAACAGATCAAGATGGATTTGTTTATCCTGATATGGGAGTGGCTAGGCTTGAATTTGCTGATTTTGATAATAGCGATAAGGGTCGTGATGCTTGTTTGATAAATAGCTTTACAAATGAGCCAAATAAAGATGGTAAAATCGGCTGCTATACTAAAATCGCTCAAGATATCGGATATTTTGATTATGATAAAATCGCTCATATAAAGAGCGATTTTCACTCTAAATTTGGATTATTTGGCGTAGTTGAAGTTAATATTACTCAAGCTCAATATGATGATTTTATGGGAGTTGAGGCTGGGCTGGAGTTTGAAGCTAAGCTATTTGATAATAGCACGGCTAAGCTTTTTAGTGCTAATTGCTACGCTAATAGTGTAAGCTTTAGCAATTCTAGTAAGCTAATTATGAGCGCCCCAAATGAGCCAAAAGATCAAAACGGAATTTATCAAAGCGGTATTAATATCTATATTATCAGTAAAAATAGCTTTAAAAATGGCGTTGGTAAGGGTCTTGTAAAGCTATCATTGCCAAGAGATAGAGCACAAAATCCTTATAAAATCACACCAAATGATATAGATACAAATTTAACAATAAAATCAAATTTAGATCAAAATAAAAATTATAGCTATTTATATTATGCTAAGGCGTATGGTCAAAAGCTAACTCAAGCAACGAGCTATCCGCATATGGCTAATATTTATTTTGCTATTTATTGTGATAATGAGTGTCAAAATATAGCTAGAAATAGCGGCGAATATAGCCCTATTTTAGATAATAATATGAGCGTTATACCTGAGCTAAAAGAGCATTTTATCTTTAAAGATTTTAACGCTTCAAGCAAGATTGTGGAGTTAAAATCTAGTCTAAATTCTCCTAGCGATGTGATTGGTGGGGTGATGGATGTGCAAGTAGATAATGAGCAAAAGATTGAGTTTGAGATTAAAAATACGCATTTTTATGGCAGTGATTTTATTTTGGTTAGATTATTTAGGGATACTTCTTGGGTTGGGGTGGGGGATTATGGCGAGGTGATGGGGATACAAAAAGGTCAAAAAATTCGCTATAATCGTGCCATTGAGTGGTAAATATTAATTATTTTGAAATACAATTACTTAAATTTAGCCAAAGGATAGCAATGAAAAAAGTTGTGATTTTACTAAATATGGGGGGCGTAGATGAGCTAAGCCAAGTCAAGGTATTTTTGACAAATATGTTTAATGACCCATATATTTTAGGGATTAAAAATCGTTATTTAAGGGCTTTTGTGGCATGGATAATAACAATGATGAGATTAAAACCAGCTACACAAAATTATATTAAACTAGGCGGAAAGTCCGCTCTAGGCGATATCACACGCTCATTAATAAATAAGCTAAATACTAAATTTGGCTCAGATAGCTTGGTTTTTGATTATGCTATGAATTACACTCCGCCTTTTGCTATTGATACTTTATCTAAGTATAAAGATGCTGATGAGATAGTGCTATTTCCGCTATACCCACACCATTCAGCAACGACAATTACTTCTAGTTTAGAAGGGGCAAATAAGGCGATTAAACAGCTTGGGATTGGCGCTAAAGTGAGAGTTATAGATCATTTTTATAGTAATATTGAATTTAATAATATCATATCCTATCATATCTCTAAATGTTTGGGTGATGATGATGCTAGTAAGATTGATTTGATATTTTCAGCTCACTCACTTCCGCAAAAGATTATTGATAATGGGGATTTGTATGAGAGGCATTTAAAGGGGCATTTGGAGATTTTAAAGGATATTTTAAGCAAAGATGGAATGAAATTTAAAAGCTTAACTTTAGCATATCAGTCTCGCCTTGGGCCTGTGAAGTGGCTAGAGCCAAATTTAAGCGAAGTATTGCCAAATTTAACTAGCAAAAGAGCGATGATATATCCAATTAGTTTTTGTATTGATAATTCTGAGACTGATTTTGAGCTAGCAATTGAGTATAAGCATATCGCAGATGAGAATAAATTTGAGTATTACAAGGTAGTTAAAGCCCCAAATGATAGCGATGAATTTGCTAATTTCATCGCTAATAATATTTAGTTTAACTCTGGATAGGTGCGCAGTAGCAGCGTGTAGGCGTGTAGGACGCTTTGAGCTCTTATGTAGTCTCTATCGCCACTTAGTAGTAGTCTAGATGAGATAGTGCCGCTAGTGGAAGCAACTGCTATAAATACCGTTCCTACGGGCTTTTGCTCACTACCACCATCTGGTCCAGCTATCCCGCTAATAGCAATGGCATAATCAGCACCATTTAGCTTCATAGCGCCATTTGCCATCGCTTCTACGCATTGAGCGCTAACGGCTCCAAAGTTATCTAATATCTTGTTATCGACCTTTATCCAGTGGTTTTTAATCTTATTTGAGTATGTTACAAGTGAGCCATCAAAAATAGCGCTAACCCCAGGAGTATTGCCAAGTGTCGCAGCACACATTCCAGCGGTACAAGACTCTGCAAATGTTATTTTTTTATTATTTTGGATTAGCTTTTTAGCGATAAATTCAACTATATTGTCTGAAGGAATAATTTTACCGATAAATAAATTTGCCACACTATCAATAAAGCTATCTATATGGCCGTATTTGCTGGTGCTAACCTTAATTTTAGTTAAGCCATCTATGACTTGAGTAAGGGCGATATTGACATTATAAGTGGTGGTAAGTGGCTCTAGCAGTATCTGAGCACTCTCTTTATCAATATCAATTATATGAAATATTTTTGAGTTGTGGTTATCTTGGGTGAGAATTTCTGGTAATTCTTTGGTTGGCTCAGCTTTGATTAAGTTTATTTTGGAGTTATTTATATCTATTAAGAAGCTATTTTTGCTAAATTTAACTACTTGAGATGGCATAAGCGTGTCAGATTTAAGCTCTATTGTATCAGTTGTAAGCGTGGCTAGGATTCTACTAAGCGTATAAAATCCATTTTCATTAGCACATATTGTTATATTATCATAATTTTTAGTGGCATTTTCTATATAAAATGGTAGCTCTTTGTTATTATTTTGTATGTATTTTATAGAGGCAAGTGAGTCAAATTTCTTTTTATAGCAAGAGAAAAAATAGTCTAAAAATGGGTGATTTATCTGTAAATCTTCACCTAGAATTATAATTAAATTTTTCATATCGACCCTTTAGTAGTTGATTTTAAATTTAGTATAAAAATTATCGCTACTTTGAGTATTATAAAGCGATAAATCTATATGTATATTTTTATAAATTTGGGTATTTATGTAGTAATTTGCATTGTATTTGCTGCTATCATCTTGGTAGAGTAGGGTGCCAATTTTGGTGTTTTTAAATATTTGAGCACTAATATTAGATGAGTGCGTACATGTGGTTTCGCTCTTAATATCATATATTGTGTTTATGGAGTTGGTGAATGTGAATATGTTTAAATTTAGATTATGCGATGCTGAATATATACCATATAAATTATAATCTTTATCATTTTTATTTAGCGTTTGGGTTATATTAAAACTAATATCTTTTGTAGTCCAGTGGTTAAATTTAAGCGATTCAATATCAATAAAATCAATATTGTTTAGCCCATTGTTGTCTTTATTATTAAGGGTGTAATGCGATGTTAATATTTTGAATTTTTGTGTATTTAAGTTTTTAATCATATCATCATTTAAATTTACTGGCGAAAGTGAGAGCTTAGTGCTATCCCTATCTATTTGCTCGCTACTAAGCTCAAAGCTATTTAAGAGCATATAGAATAAAGAAAGTAGGATAATTACTCTCAAATTTAATCCTTAATTTTAAATATTTTAATAAATTTAAAACCTTAACGATATGGCGTAAGAGAGCTTTATACTCTCTTATGGATACTAATTTGTAGATCTAGACTTAGATAGTATCATCGCGTCAAATATATCAAATAGCTTGAGTGAATACTCTTCTGAAGTTTTAAATTCTTTAACAATCATTGAAGCATTGCTGGTGAAATCTTTACCCGCAAGGCTGATGGCAGAATTGATATATTTATGAACCATACTATGAGGCTCAAGTATTTGACCAAATTCAGGAAGATTGCCAAATATAGCCTTACCGCGATCTTCGCACCATTTGCCAAGACGACACATTGTGTGATCTAGCATTTGCTCATAATTTTTAGTATAGATTTGGTTATATCCATTTGTTTTAAATAGCATATGATCGATCTTAACAAGGCTTGTAAATATATCATATGAAATTAATTTAGCATTATCTTCTATATCTTTTGTATTGCTTATTAGTAGATCAAATTTGGTTATAAAGCCTTCGATATGTTTATTTGATTCGATTGAAATATTCTCTACTTCTTCGCTTTGAGCAAACATATCGCTAGCATTTTGTTTTAATAGATTTATATTCATCTCTACTTCTGCTGTGGCTTTTTGTGTTCTTTCAGCTAGTTTTCTTACCTCATCTGCGACAACAGCAAATCCCCTACCATGCTCTCCAGCTCTAGCTGCTTCAATGGCGGCATTGAGCGCTAGAAGGTTTGTTTGGTCCGATATATCTTTAATTAGGTTGATTACATTTGTGATCTCATCGACACTTTTGTGTAGATTTTCAGCTGCTATGCGAGTTTTATTACTTGAGCTTGTAATCTCATTTAGAGAGTCGATTAGCTTATTGCTAGATTGGCTTAGTTCAGCTATGTTATTTAGATTGAATTCGATTTTATCGATAGAGGCACGAGATAGCTCTAAATTCTTTTCAATGCCAGATTGGATATTTTTTGAATTTGCTTTGACACCTTCAATCATATTTTTGGCTATTTCAGTTATTATTTCGCACTCTTTTAGGTTGCTTTGAGAAGATGATAGCTCCTTTATTTCAGCACGAAGTTTGCTATTTTCAGCATTTCTTGCTTCTAGCTCTTTTTTTAGAGCGACGATTTGTTCCTCATAATGAGAGATTTTTTTAGATGAACTAAACATATATTTTCCTTTTTAAATATTAACTATATCCAAACTTATATAATTTACAAGCCAAGATAAATAATTTGATTTTTCTATTCATTATTATATTATAAAAAGATTTAAATACAGATAAAAAATTGAATTTGAATGAAGTAATATTATGATAAGAGAAATTAAGTATATTATTTATTAAAATTTTTTATAGGTAACTTTGGGCTTTAAGCCCAAAAATTTACTCACTCTCTTTTGATTTTTTGTATTCCATTAAAATGTGATAAGCTTCATCTTTGAGTTTTAGTTTCTCTTTTTTAAGAGTTTCTAGCTCAAATTGATCCATATGCTCACGACCCTCTTCTACATCTAAAATTTTTTGGTCTAAGTCATTGTGTTTGCTAAATACAGCATCAAAGTGGGCGTTTTTGCCTTTTAATTCTGTGATTAGATCTCTATATTCATGTAGCATTTATACTCCTTTTGAATTTAAAATTTCGACATTATACAAAAAAGATACTTAAAACAAGCCAACTATGATCTATAATCAGCATTGATTTTTACATATGTATGCCCTAAATCACATCCATAAGCGGTAAATTCGCCATTGCCAATACCTAAATCACAAGTGATATGGTAGCTATCTTGTTGCATTACTTTGTGTGCTTTTTGCTCTCTAATTTCATCAAGTTCGGGATGATCTATATCATAGACTAGCACATCATCATAGTGTATAATAAGCTTGTTAGCATCACAACTAACTCCGCTAGCACCTATTGTAGAGGCGATTCTACCCCAGTTTGGATCCTCGCCAAAAATTGCCGTTTTGACTAGGAGCGAATTTGAAAGAGCTTTTGCGGCTTTGATGGCTTCATCGGTATTTAAAGCACCTTTAACCTTAAAAGCTACAACCTTAGTGCTACCTTCACCATCTTTTACCAAATTTAATGCCATTTCTAAGGTTATTTTATCAAGTGCGAATTTAAAAGCCTCTTTATCATATACGCCACTTTTGGCTGAGCTAAGTAGCATTAGAGTATCATTAGTGCTAGTATCGCCATCAACGCTAATGGCATCAAAGCTATTTTTAGTAGTAGAATTTAGTAGTTTATCCATATCATCTTGAGGGATATCAGCATCAGTAAGAATAAAGCAAAGCATGGTAGCAAACGCTGGATTTATCATACCTGCACCCTTACAAATAGCAGCGATATTAAAGCTTTTATTATTATCTAGTTCAACTCTAAAAGCAATCTCTTTTTTAAAGCTATCAGTTGTCATAATTGCCCTAGCAACGCCATCGCTATCTCTTTGGTTTAGATTAAATTTATCAAATCCTAATTTTATCTTCTCTTGATTTAATCTATAGCCAATTACGCCAGTGGAACTCATAATAGGATTTATTAGATGGGTTTTAGAGTTTAGAGTTTTAAATATCTCATCAATATCATTTACGCCATTTTGTCCTGTCATGGCGTTGGCATTTTTGGAATTTAGTAGTAAGAAATTTGATTTAAAAGCCTTTGGATAGCGTTTGAAATGAAGAATCGGTGCGGCTTGAAATTTATTTGATGTAAATTTAGCCGAGAGCATAAACGGCTCATTTGACCTTATAAATCCCAAATCATTATCGCCATTTGCCTTTAGTCCAGTGCTAACACCGCCAAAGAAAAATCCGTCTACATTCTCAAGGCCATTTTTAAGGCTTATTAGATTAAACATATTTTAACTCCTCTGGTTTGTATTTGCTAAAGATTAGGCGTTTTGTAGATCTAATACTCTCAGCTGTGCCGATAACTAGGAGCTTTGAGCCAGTTCCGATTAGCGTATCGCCATTTGGCATTGGGCTAAATTTACCATTTTGATCTGTTATACCTACAATATCAGCATTTGTTAATTTTCTCAAATGCGTCTCTTTGATCCGCTTAAACCTAATCCAAGAAGCCTCTGGAACCTTGATCTCTTCTATGTCTATTGAGGAATTTTTCTTATACAAAAATTGCTCTAGTATATTCTCCATATCTGGTCGCACACTTATAGCAGATATTCTTTGTGCTACTAGCTTAGATGGGCTTACGACAGAGTCAGCACCTAGCTTGATGAGTTTATCAGTATCGCTATCATTATCTGAGTTTGTCATAATGAAATATGGCTTTACTCTACCAAGCTCTTTTTCATATAATCTAACAGTGGCTATCAAAGCGATATTATCGGCAATATTTGGGCTAAGGGTGATTAATCCTTTAGCGCTTGAGAGATGAGATTTTAAAATAGCTGATTGTGTGTGTGGCTCATCAATTATGTAGTATGGATATTTGTATGTTTCAGCTATTTGAGCTAAATTCTCATTGCTATCTATAACCACAAATGGAATATGATTTTCTCTAAACTGCCTTGATAGCTCAATAGTATAGAGATTGTGGTAGCAGATAACGAAGTGATTTTTAAGTCTTGCGATCTTATATATCATGCTTCTCTCCTTTAATATCCTAGTTAAAACACCTTTTTTGACAACTTCAATTATAAGACCCAAAGAGAATGTAAATAATCCAAATCCTATGAGTATAAATAATATGGTAAAAAGGCGTCCGGCGGTATTTATATGTGAAACTTCGGTAAAGCCAACTGTGGTAAATGTCATTCCAGCTTGATATATTGCATCAACAAGCGTAAATCCAGTAGTAATCATATAGCCAAGTGTGCCAAATAGCATCATTAAAACTACAAAGATAATTGGAAGACGAAAGGCTTTTAATTGTTGGTATAATTCGGTATTTAAATCATATTCAGGTTTGGACTCATCAGCCCAATTGAGGAATTTTTTAATCTTTTTTATCAAAGACATAAATCCCTCTTTATATGGTTATTTTGATTGTTTTTTCATTGTTCTTAAAGTAGAAGCTGCGACTTTAATTTTTCTAGTTGTGCCATCTTCTAGTGTTACTCTTACAGTGCGAAGGTTTGGCATAAATCTTCTTTTTGTTTTGTTGTTAGCGTGGCTTACATTGTTTCCGACCATAGGGCCTTTGCCAGTAATTGCGCATTTTTTTGACATTTTATATCCTTAGTTTATAAAAATTTGGGGTTAATTATATCTAAAATAACCCCAAAATTAGCTTAAAAACAAATTTAGAATGCTGGAACTATAGAGCCTTTATATTTGTTGGCTATAAAATCTTTAACAGCTTGACTTTGAAGTGCTTTTCCAAGAGCTTTTATCTCATCTTTATCTTGATTGCCATCTTTAACAACTAAGATATTTACATATGGACTCTCCTTAGATTCTATAATCAAAGCATCTTGAGTAGGATTTAAATTAGCATTCATTGCAAAATTTGTATTTATAACTGCGATATCAACATCGTTTAAAGTGCGTGGCAAAGTGGCTGCTTCTATCTCTTTAAATTTTAGATTTTTAGGGTTTTTGGTAATATCTAACGGGGTGCGTAATTGTGCGTTTGGATCTAACTCAATTAACTTAGCAGAAGCTAACACATCTAGGGCACGGCTCTCATTTGTAGGGTCGTTTGGAATGCTTACTATAGCGCCGTTTTTTAGCTCATTTATGGATTTTATCTTTTTGCTATATACTCCCATTGGCTCTAAATGCACGCCAATAGTTTTTACTAGATGAGTGCCTTTATTTTTGTTAAATTCATTTAAATAAGGGATATGTTGGAAGAAATTAGCATCTAGATCGCCATCTTCAACGGCAATATTTGGGATAACATAATCATTAAATATTTTAATCTCTAAATTTATTCCAGATTTTTTTAGCTCTGGTGCGATGAATTCGAGTATCTCAGCGTGTGGAACTGGAGTGGCGCCAACTTTTAGAGTTTGTGCAAAAGCAGAGGTGATAAGCCCAGCAGCGACTATACTTAAAGCTAGTAGTTTTTTCATATTTTATCCTTAAGTGTTAAATTTGATCTGCTATTATACAAAATAGATTATAAATTTAAAATAATAAGGAAAAATATAATGAAAAAAGTGCTATCCATAGCAGGTTCTGATCCATCTGGTGGGGCTGGAATTCAAGCTGATATTAAAACCATAACCGCCCATAAGCTTTATGCGATGGCTGTTATAGTCTCCTTGACTGCACAAAATACAAAAGAAGTAAGTGGGGTTTTTGATTGTCCAATTGAGTTTATTAAAGCACAGATGGATTCTGTATTAAGCGATATTACTCCAGATTCAATCAAGCTAGGAATGCTTTCAAATTCTAATATAATGCGTATAATAGCAAAGGCGTTAAGGCAATATGATTGTAAAAATATAGTTTTAGACCCAGTGATGGTAGCTACAAGCGGTACTAGGCTCATGGATAAAGACGCTTTAAATGTTTATATTGATGAGCTTTTTGGTATGGCAAAAATCGTAACGCCAAATTTACCCGAGGCTAGTATATTAAGTGGTATAAAGATAAAAAATATAGATGATATGGAGCGAGCAGCTATCAAGATTAGTAGCTATGGGTGCGATAGTGTGCTTATCAAAGGTGGGCATTTTTCTAGTGATGCTACTGATTTGCTCTATAAAGATGGAGAAATCAGCCTATTTCATGCTACTAGAATAGATACTAAAAATACCCATGGCACGGGATGTACTCTCTCATCTGCTATTGCGTGTAATATCGCTAATGGATTAAGTATAGAAGATTCAATCCAAAAAGCAAAAGATTATGTAAGAAATGCTATTAATAGTAATCTATCCATAGGGCATGGAAATGGACCGATCAATCACTGCTGGAATTTATAAATTTAGTTTAAAGAGATTTTATCAAGAGGCTAAAGCCCCTTGATGATTAAGCGTATATATCTAATCTACCGGCTTTAGCCGCTTCATTTTGAACAAATTGCGTAGGATTAGTAACCGCTAAAGGTGCGTTGCTAGCTGGTGTTTGCATATTTGCACCGACTATGCCATTTAGGATATTACTCATCGCAGTTTTCTCTACATCCATTGATTTTTTAAGCGCCATAGTGCTTGCTGCTAATTGGGCATCGGCATTTACACTTGATACCATATCAAACTCCTTGATTTATTTATAAATAAAATCGGCTAAAATTTAAATTTAATTACTTTTTAACAATTTTATATAGTAAATTTCCGCTACTTTGTATTATTTGAACCATTATGATTAAAATAATAACAGTATAAGCCATAATATCTGGGCGAAATCTTTGGAAGCCATATCTCATAGCTACATCGCCAAGTCCGCCACCGCCAACCGCACCAGCCATCGCTGTAAAGCCAACAACTACTATTAATGTAAGGGTTATGGCATTTATGATGCTTGGCAGTGCCTCTACAAATATAACCTTAAATATTATTTGAGTTTTAGTGGCTCCATAGCTTAGCGCAGCTTCAATTATACCGCTATCTACTTCATTCATTGCATTTTCAATTAGCCTAGCTATAAAGGGTGCTGAACCAATAGTAAGCGGAACTATAGCCGCTGTGGTGCCAATACTTGTCCCAACAATAAATTTGGTAAATGGAAATAATACAATTATAAGAATAATAAATGGAAAACTTCTAAGAGTATTTACTATTATATCTAATGAATTGTAGATTGCTCTATTTGGTTTTAGGCCATTTTTGCTAGTTATGACTAATATAATGGCTAAGACTAATCCAATGATAAAGGCTAAAAATGTAGAGACAAAGCTCATATATAAAGTGTCTAAAGTCGCTTCAAAAAGTAGTTTTGCTATCATTTTTTCTCCTTTAAAATTTCATATAAAGCCCCTTGACTTTTTATAAATTCCTCCACTCTAAGCTCATCTTTTGGCTTTACATTTATAACTAGACTTCCAAGGACGCTACCACCTAGCTTTTCTAATTTGCCCCAAACTATGTTAAAATCAATATCAAGCCTTCTAGCCATAGATGTGATAATGCTATTCATCGCTACATTTGGTGGGAAAAATATCTTTATATTTACCCCAGTATCTGGTAAAATTTCATCTTCTCCAAGGAAGTTTTTCATATTTTCATCTGGATTTAAAAATAGCTCTACAATTGATCCGAAGTTGGTTATCACGCCACTTTGGAGTAAAATAGCTCTATTTGCTATGTTTTTTACCACCTCCATTTCGTGTGTGACTAGCACTATTGTGATACCAAGCTTCTCATTTATCTCTTTAAGTAGGCTTAAAATTTGCTTTGTTGTGTTTGGATCAAGCGCGCTCGTAGCCTCATCGCTAAGTAAGATTTTAGGATTAAGTGCTAGAGCCCTAGCAATGGCAACTCTCTGCTTTTGACCCCCACTTAGCTGACTTGGGTAACTTCTAGCCTTATCTTTTAATCCTACAAGCTCTAAAAGCTCATCAACACGGGCTTTTATAGCCTTTTCATCATAGCCCCACACACGCAAAGGCATAGCGATATTTTCAAAAGCTGTTTTTCTACTCATTAAAGCAAAATGCTGAAATATCATGCCTATATCTCGCCTAAGATCTCTTAATCCATTTTCATTTAACGATTTTATCTCACGCCCTAGCACTTTTAGACTGCCATTTTGATAGCTTTCAAGCCCATTTATACAGCGTAAAAGCGTGCTTTTACCAGCACCACTGTGACCAACGATAGCAAATATTTCACCCTTATTTATCTCGCAACTAACATTATTTATGATGAGATTTTTGCCATAATATTTTTTTAAATTTGAGATTTTTATCATATTTTAACCTATTTTTTTGAAAAAATCGAGATCTAACTCAATACAACCATTGTTATCACATTCCACTTCTTTTGGTATTAAGGAAGAATTTTTTGTATCCATATTTGTTGGAGATTTTTCAGAGATTGCTCTTTTTGGATATAGATAAATGAATTGTTTATTTTCAAAATTTAAATTTGCTGACTTTTGTAAATTATAAGCACTATATAAATAATCGAATAGAAGTTGGCTATTTTCGCATTGTTTTAAAGCTTTATCACGTGGAGTTTCATCATTTGGAGTTTTATTATCATCATCTTTTTTATCGCCGGAGGTGGATTTTAGCTCTACAAAATATACTTTATCATCACTAACTACTATAAAATCGCAAGATGGAATAGCATTTTTAAATAGTTCAGCTTTAAATTGATCTTTTTGTTTTAGAACAAAAAAACTTCCATTTTTTTCTATACTAACTTTCTTGATATAACTTTTATTATTTATTTCTTCTATTATATAATATTTCCCATCCCCGCATTTTAAATTATCGCTTAAAAAACTATAAAAATTTTGTAATTCTTTTTTCATTATTTGCCTTTTAGAATTTGCTCATAAATTTTATCTTGAGCTATGTTTTGCATATTTATCACTTCATTAAAAGTTTTCATAAAAATACCATCATCTTGAGTAATTTTAACACTTTCAGTAGTTATTTCATCTCTAATTTTTATAGTTTGATAAGCTCTTACTTTATTAGCGTCTAATTGCATTTGTTTTGAATACTCTTCTAAATTTTTCAAATTTTCATCGCTAATATTTTTTAGGCAAATACATGAACTAAACTCACGCAAAATATAATCACTATGAGTGCTGATAAACACCTTTATGCCGATATTTACCAACATAACTAAAAGCCTAGCTAGTAGAATTTGATTTTTTGGATGCAGGTTTAATTCTGGTTCATCTATAATTAAAATATCATTTTTTTGTGCTTGAAATCTAATATATAAATCTAATAAAAATAAAGATTTAACAGAGCTAGAAGTTTGCTGGATATTTATAGTTTTGTGTTTTTGGAGTATTTTTTGTTTTGCACCAGTCGCAAATTGTAATCCATAATCATTTATTATATATTTTCCGCCAACTATCTGCCAAAGCAAATCTAAAATTTTATTATTTTTACTTTCAGCGATAAAGCTTTTTTGATTAGTAACATTTGATATATCATTTATAAGAGATATATTGTCGGTAATTGGCAAAGGATAGCGAGAGGTAGCTTTTTGTATATAGTTATTTATATTATCGATGATATCTCCTTGATTATTTTGGGTTAGACCTGCTAGGATGTTATTTCTGCTTATATTTAACTCACTATAAAACATAGCAATACCTGTGCGTTCTACACTAATAATATTTATTTGATGTCTATAAAATAATCTGCTTATTATAAGATAAACTAAAAATAAATGTATATTTTTAGATGATAAATCATCTCTATCAAAAAATTCAAATATTATATTTTCATCTGCTTTATAAACATTAAAGAAAGAATTTTGCTGTTTAAAAATCTTTTCGTAATTTAAAATTTCAAAACTTAATTCAAATTTAGCATCTTTGTAAATATCTGCATTGCCTCCTAAAACTTTTACAAGTTTATTTTTGTATAGCTTATTCATTTCGTTTTTTAGATTTGCGTGAATTTGGATAAATTTTGTTTCTTCAATAGCGATAATATTTTTTTCTTTTTGTATAAAACTATCTTTATGTCTTAAAATAAGCTCATTAATATTTTCAGGTAATAATCTCCAAAAACCATAAAAAGCATAAACAGCATAGGTTTTACCACTATTATTTTCACCGCAAAGAATGGTTAAGTCGCCAATTTCTATCTCCGCTTGATTTAAAAGTCCTAGATTTTTAACCTTAAAATTCATTATTTATCCTTATATTTCTCCAAAATTTCTCAGCTCACTACACACTTTTTCAAATTTCTCCTTAGCAGTTACTAGACCATATTTATTGGTTTGTAGCACGGCTTGTGGAGCATTTGCTACAAATTTTTCATTATTTAGCATATTTTCAAGCTTAGCTATCTCTTTTTCAAGCTTGGTTTTTTGCGAATTTAGCCGTGCGATGATGGCAGTCGTATCCACTCCTAAAAGTGGGATAAAGCTCTCTAAATTCTCACTTACATCTCTAGCTGAGTTTGGTACTATCTCATCTGTAAGCTCTATATCTTCGCATTTGGCTAGGAGTTTGATGAAATTTAGATATTGGTTTATATTTAAGTTTTTGTTTATCCTTATGAAGGCTTTTGAAATTTTAGCATTTCCTTGGTCGATTGTAGCCTTAGCACGGCGAATGCTTATAATGGCTTCGATAATTAGCTCAAATTTAGCTACGATCTCCTCATCTATTAAGCTAGGTTTTGGGTATTTCATCACCATTATGGAGGTAGAATTCTCTAAATTTGTGCCACTTAACTCATGATACAAATACTCGCTTATAAAAGGCATAAACGGGCTTAGTAGCTTCATACTCTCTTTAAAAATAGAGCCAAGCTCGATAATTGCACTCTTATTAGCTTTTGATAGTTCAATTCCCCAATCACAAAACTCATCCCACAAAAATTTATACACCCTATCTGCTGCGTCATTAAATCTATAGCTATCAAGAGCCTTTCTAGTCTCATTTGTAGCTATTTTAAATCGGCTTAGTATGTATTTGCCAAGCTCTGAATGCACAGCATTTTCATCAAAATCTGGGAATTTATCTGCATTTAGCATTAGGAATTTACTTGCGTTGTAAAGCTTGTTTGTAAAATTCCTTACTAGCACCATCTTCTCTTCGCTTAGCCTTATATCTCGACCAGCAACGCAAAGTAAAGTAAGGGTAAAACGCAAAATATCAGCTGAATATTCATCTATTTTTTCTAGTGGGTCTATCACATTTCCACTTGATTTACTCATCTTTTTGCCATCTTTATCCTTTACAAGTGCGTGAAGATAAATATCTTTAAAAGGCAGTTTTTCTGTGGCATTTTCACACTGAAACATCATTCTAGCAACCCAGAAAAAGAGTATATCAAAGCCAGTAATTAGCATAGTATTTGGGTAAAATTCGCTCAAATCTCCATCAAACCATTTATCATTTTTAAGGGCATCTCCATTTCCCCAGCCAAGCGTAGAAATAGGCCAAAGCCCACTAGAAAACCAAGTATCAAGCACATCTGGATCTTGAGTGAATTTAACTCCACCACATTTTGGACATTTTAGCGGTTTTTCACTCTCATCAGCCCACTCATATCCGCACTCGCAGTAAAATACTGGAATTTGATGCCCCCACCATAGTTGGCGACTAATACACCAATCTTTTAGCTCTCTCATCCACGCATTAAAGCTATTTATCCAGTGCGATGGGTAGAATTTAGCTCCGCCATCATTTACATCTTCTATGGCTTGTTTTGCGATATTTGCTTTTACAAACCACTGCTTACTTATATATGGCTCAACTACATTTTTACAGCGGTAGCAATATCCTACTTGATTTTCATAATCTTCGATTTTTTCTACAAAGCCCTTGCTTTCTAGTTCATTTATGATTTTTTCTCTAGCTTCTAATCTTTCTAATCCTTGAAATTCCCCACAATGCTCGTTTAAAATTCCCTTTTCATCAAAGATAGTTATAAATTCCAAATTATGCCTTTTGCCCACTTCGTAGTCATTTGTATCGTGAGCTGGAGTTACTTTCACCACGCCAGTTCCAAAGCTCATATCAACATGGCTATCAGCTATAATCTTGATTTTACGATTTAGTAGCGGTAGCTCTACGCTTTTACCAATTAAGCTTTTATATCTCTCATCATCTGGATTTACCATCACAGCAGTATCGCCAAAGTAGGTTTCAGGTCTAGTAGTAGCCACCACGATATAGGGACGCTTGCTCGCATCTTTAGCGGAGCTTGAATTTTGCTCGCTTGATGAATTATTTATTCTATCTGCACTCGCAAAATTCTGCGCAACCCCCAAATCTGCTTCGCAATCGCCACCTATCTGGCTATGGTTTGAACAACTATTTTCACATAAAAAATATCTCAAATGATATAATTTACCCTTATTTGCCCTATGCTCGACCTCTACATCGCTTAAGGCTCCATCGTGAGTACACCAATTTACCATATAGTTTCCGCGGACTATCAAACCCTTATTATATAAATTTACAAAGGCTTTTCGCACGGCGTTTTTTAGCCCCTCATCCATAGTAAATCGCTCTCTACTCCACGCTGGAGTTATACCAAGGCGACGCATTTGGTGGAGTATTATACCGCCGCTTTTTTCCTTCCATTCCCAAGTTTTTTTAAGGAATTCATCTCTTCCAATTTGCTCTTTTGTAACCCGACTAGCTAAAAGTTGTTTTTCAACCACATTTTGAGTAGCAATTCCGGCGTGATCAAGCCCTGGTTGCCATAGAGTTTTATACCCATCCATTCTTTTATATCTTGTTATTATATCTTGTAAGGTAAAGGTAAGCGCATGCCCTATATGAAGCACTCCAGTAACATTTGGGGGCGGCATCATAATGCAAAAAGTTTTATTGTCTTCTTGAATATTTTTGTTTCCATCTATCTCAAAATATCCACGATTTTCACAAATTTTATAAAATTTCTCTTCTACCATTTTCGCATCATAAAATTCAGCCATTTTTTGCCTTTAATGAAATATAAAAAATATGCGATTTTAGCTAAATTTATATAAATAAATAATAAAATTTATGAAGCTGTAAGCCATTTTAATGGATAATAGCGACTTTAGACTTCTAAATTATGAAAGGATTAAAATGGATTTTCGTATAGAAAAAGACACAATGGGCGAGATTAAGGTGCCAAATGATAAGTATTGGGGAGCTCAAACTGAAAGAAGTTTAGAGAACTTTAAGATCGGTAAAGGCACTATGCCAAGTGAGGTTATAGAGGGTTTTGCGTATCTTAAAAAGGCTTGCGCTATCGTAAATAACAAGCTTGGTCGCTTAGATGAAGCTAAGACAAAAGCTATTTCTCAAGCTTGCGATGAGGTATTAGCTGGTAAATTAGATGGAAATTTCCCACTTGTAGTATGGCAAACAGGTAGCGGAACTCAGTCAAATATGAACTTAAATGAGGTTATAGCTAACCGAGCTACTGAGATTTTGGGCGAGGATTTTAGAAGTAAAAAGCTAATCCATCCAAATGATGATGTAAATAAGGGTCAAAGCTCAAATGATACCTATCCAACTGCTATGAGAATTGCTTTTGTCTTAGAGATTGCTAAGCAGCTACTTCCAGCTATTGATAAGCTTTTATCCACGCTTGAAGCAAAGAGCAAAGAGTTTGCAAATATCGTAAAAATCGGTCGCACCCACTTACAAGATGCTACACCTTTAACCTTAGGTCAAGAGTTTAGTGGATATGCTCATATGCTAAAAGCTAGTAAAAATCAAATTCTAGCTACAATTCCATTTTTAGAAGAGCTTGCTATCGGTGGGACAGCTGTGGGAACTGGATTAAATAGCCATCCTGATTTTAGCCCTATGGTTAGTGAGGTCTTAAATGAGATAACTAAAACTGAGTTTAAATTTAAATCTCATCCAAATAAATTCCACGGATTAACAAGCCATGACGCTGAAGTTTTCTTAAGCGGTGCTTTAAATGGTCTTGGATCAAATTTAATGAAAATAGCAAATGATATAAGATGGTTAGCAAGCGGTCCAAGATGTGGTATTGGCGAGATAAATATCCCTGAAAATGAACCAGGAAGCTCTATTATGCCAGGTAAGGTAAATCCTACTCAATGCGAAGCCGTAACAATGGTAGCTGTCCAAGTAGCAGGCAACCATGTAAGTGTGGCTATGGGGGCATCTCAAGGAAATTTTGAGCTAAATGTATTTAAGCCAGTTATAGCTCATAATATTTTAGAGAGCATTAGATTATTAAGCGATTCTATGATTAGCTTTAATGACCATTGCGCGGTGGGAATTACTGCAAATGAAGCTAAAATCGATAAACTTCTTCACGAAAGCCTTATGCTTGTAACTGCTTTAAATCCACATATCGGATATGAAAATGCAGCAAAAATAGCAAAAACAGCTCATAAAAATGGCACAACCTTAAAAGAAGAAGCTATAAATTTAGGTCTTTTGACAGCGGCTCAGTTTGATGAGTGGGTCAAACCTGAAGATATGACCGCTCCTAAAAAGTAAATTTTTAAATCGCATTGCCTATTTTGGCGGTGCGTTTGACTTATGAATCTTAAATTTAAAATATTTCAATCCACAATTGCTGTTATGATGGGTTACGCATCACTTGGCTTTGCCTTTGGGCTATATGGTGCTAGTATGGGTATGCCAAGCTGGATAATGGGCATTACAAGCGTGATGGTTTATGCTGGTAGTGTGGAGTTTTTGCTTGTTGCTTTTATCGTAAGTGGAGCGAATTTGTGGGGAATATTTTTTATCTCATTTTTGCTAAATTTTAGACATTTTTTCTACACTTTAGGACTTTTAGAGGAGATTAAAAAGCTTAAATTTAGATATTATTTTATCTATGCTTTAAGCGATGAGACTTATGCTTTGATTAAATCACGCAATGATATTGATGACACAAATAGGGATTTGATATTTAATTTTACCGCTTTTTTAAACCAAATTTACTGGGTATTTAGCGTAATCTTAGGTAGTATTTTGGGCTCAAATTTAAATTTAAATTATAAGGGGATTGAGTTTAGCTTGGCTGCTTTGTTTGGTGTGCTTTCATATGAGGTTTTTAAACGAGATAAAAATAATCGTGTGGCTATGCTTGGATTTGGCGTGGGGATTTTGGGGCTATTTTTATTTCCTTTGCACTACTATCTATTTTGCTCACTTATTTTGGTTATGCTTATTTTGATAATTTTTAAAAGGCTGTTTTAATGTCTAACATTTCTTTTAATTCTTTGGCTCTGCCTCTTATACCTTTTGTTTTGCCATAGCTCATATTTAAAAGCAGTCTATAATCGCTTTCATTTAACTTTTTAATTTAGCCCAAGTACGAAGCTTAAAGCCTTTTTTGCTCATTTGCTCAGTTAAACTTGTAAAGCTTTTACGCATTTTTACTCCTTTATGGTATAATCACTTAAACCACTCCAAAAAAAGGAGTGGTAAAGATGATTTTATAACTCAAGTTTGAAAGTGATTTTTAGCTTCCAAACTTGAGTTTTACGACCACCTTTTTACACTTTAAAACTTTCATTTTAAAGCTCCAAAAGTGATATTATCCCCACCCACCCAAGCCACTTTTAAAAAAAATCTTTTTGTGATACAATTCTTTTAAAAGTAATAGAATTATAGTGTAATTTATTAAACTTGTCAAGACAAAAGGTGTATTTTATGAATATTTCTCAAAAAATTAAAAATGCTAGAGAAGCTAAAAACTTAACACAATTAGAATTAGCTAAATCAAGCGGTGTTTCACTGGATTCAATAAAAAGATATGAAACAAAAGAATCTAATATAACAATACATAATTTAATAAAAATTGCAAAAGTTTTAGATATTGATTTGAATTATTTTGCGAATGCCCCTAAGTTGTCCCTTAGTCTGTCTTCTAAAATGTCCCTAAGTCAAGATAAATATGTCCCTAAGTTGGAAAATCAACAAGAAACCTTAAACGATGATATGATAAACATTCCTTTTTTTGAAAATGTAAGAGCAAGTGCTGGAAGTGGCACTTATAACGATGAAGAAAGCACTCAAGCTTTGGGACTTTCTAAAAGTTTTTTGCGTGAATGTTTTGGCTTATACTCTTTTATAAATCTCTCTGTGATTTTAGGACAAGGCGATTCTATGGCACCAACACTTCCTGAAAATTGCTATCTTTTAATCCAGCAAGGAGAAGTGGCAGAAGGCGAAATTTGTGTAACACGCATTGAAGATGAGCTTTATGTAAAACGCCTTCAAAAACGCCCCAAGCTAAAACTCCTTAGCGATAACAAAGCGTATGAGCCCATTAATTTAGAAGGTGAAAACTTTGAAATACTCGGACGCGTTGTAGGATATTTTAAAAAGACTACTCTTTAATTTTTTAAAGGTGTTTAAAAGACTTTGTAAAGTATTTATAAAAAGAATGTAAAAATGTGTAAAGCACAATGTAAAAAAATGTAAAGATAAAAGCTCACTTTGATTTCTAAAAAAATCTCATCAAAATACTATAAAATAATACTTTGATTAAAATTTATCTCACTTTACTTTTTTACATATCTTTATATAATGGAGTATTTGCCATATATTTTAGCTGGTTGTGTAGCAACCTTACTTTGTAGATTTTTGCCTTATTTTTTGTTTAAAAAGCGAAGTAACTCTAAAATGCTTAAATATTTAGAGAGTAGAAGCACTCTTGTAATTATGATAATTTTGATGATTTATGCTATAGCTAGTATGAAATTTGATGATATCTGGCTTGGTATGTGTGCGGTGGCTTGTCTGCTTTTAGCAATTACTTTACAAATTTGGCAAAGAAATAGCCTAATAAGCATATCTGTGCCTACTATTTTGTATATTTATATAGCTAATTTTAGTGGTTTATAAGAGCAAAATAAATTAATTTTTTTAATTAAATTTAACTAAGATAAAATAAGTATGATTAACTTTTATTTTTAAAATTTCATATAAAAAAATTAAATTAAATTATAAAATTATAGCAAAATAGGGAATTTGATACTTTTTATATTAATCTATTTTTAAAATTAAAATTTAATTTTTATTTATCAAATTTATTAAGTTAAATGATAGTAGAATAACAGGTAAAGAATTTATTTAAGATAAATTTAATCTCAATTAAAGGAGAAATTTATGGTAGATAATCATAATGTAACCACCATACAAAATAGGCTATCAGAGTTAGCCAAACTTCCAAAAATGAAAGCAAATAGCTCTATTATGGATGTTTTAAATGAACACGGCTTTACTCGTAGAGATTTTATGAAATGGGCTGGAGCGATGACTGCTCTTATGGCTTTGCCGGCTAGTTTTGCACCTATGGTAGCTCAAGCAGCTGAGCTTAGCGATAGATTGCCTGTGATTTGGCTCCATATGGCTGAATGTACAGGCTGTAGCGAGAGTCTTTTAAGAAGTGATGCACCTACAATTGATAGCTTAATATTTGATTATATCAGTTTAGAGTATCATGAAACAGTTATGGCGGCTTCTGGTTGGCAAGCTGAAGAGAATTTAGAACAAGCTATACAAAAGTATAAAGGCAAATATGTCTTAATGGTAGAAGGGGGAATTCCAGATGGCGATAGCGCCTTTTATCTAACAGTAGGCCCAAAAGGCACGACAGGTAGAGAACACGCTATCCACGCTAGTGATAATGCTCTTGCTATCTTCGCTATCGGGACTTGCTCTAGCTTTGGCGGTATTCAAGCTGCAGCACCAAATCCTACAAACGCTCAGCCACTTCACAAAATTACCAATAAACCAGTAATAAATGTCCCAGGCTGTCCTCCAAGTGAGAAAAATATCGTTGGAAATGTTTTAAATTTCTTACTATTTGGCACACTTCCAGCTCTTGATGTTTACAATAGACCAAAGTGGGCTTATGGGCTTAGAATTCACGATCTTTGCGAAAGACGCGGTCGTTTTGACGCTGGTGAGTTCGTGCAAGAATTTGGCGATGAAGGTGCTAAAAAGGGCTATTGCTTATACAAAGTCGGCTGTAAAGGGCCATATACATTTAATAACTGCTCTAGAGAGAGATTTAATCAACATACTAGCTGGCCTATTCAAGCTGGACATGGATGTATTGGCTGCTCTGAGCCGGATTTTTGGGATCAGATGGGGCCATTTGAGGTGCCACTAGGCGATAGATTGTATAATACCGTATTTGATGGGCTTGGAGCGGACGCTATAAGCGATAAGATCGGTATAGGTGTATTAGCCATCACAGGTGTAGCTGTAGCGGCTCACGCACTTATTGCTACTGCAGCAAAAGAGAAGGAGTAAAATATGAGCGGACAAAGAATAGTAGTTGATCCTATTACAAGAATCGAAGGTCACCTTCGTGTGGAGGTAGTTGTAGATGAGAATAATGTAGTTAAAGAGGCTTATAGTGGCTCAACTCTTTGGCGTGGTATTGAAGTGATTGTAAAGGGTAGAGATCCAAGAGATGCTGGATTTATGACTCAAAGAATTTGTGGAGTGTGTACATTTTCTCACTATAGAGCAGGTGTTGAAGCTGTAGAAAATGCTCTTGGCATCGTTCCTCCACTTAATGCAAAATTAACTAGAACTCTTATGAATGCAGCTCTATTTTTACACGATCATCCGGTGCATTTTTATCAACTCCACGCACTTGACTTTGTCGATGTGGTAAGCGCTCTTAGTGCTGATCCTAAAAAGGCTAGCCAAGAAGCATTTAAATACTGCGATACCCCATATGCTTGTGGTGCAGACCAGCTAAAATTAGTCCAAGATAAGGTGAAAAAATTTGTAGAAAAAGGTAATCTTGGGCCATTTGCTAATGCCTATTGGGGTCACTCTACTTATAAATTTACTCCAGAGCAAAATCTAATAGCCCTTAGCCACTATCTAGAGTGCTTAAGACTTCAAAGAACAATTGCTCAAGCTATGGCGGTATTTGGTGCTAAACAACCTCATCCACAAAGCCTTACAGTTGGTGGGGTAACTTGTGTAATGGATTTACAAAGTCCAGCAAGACTTGGTGAGTATATGGTTAAATTCCAAGAGATGGCTGATTTTGTCAATCGTGCTTACTGGCCTGATCTTGTAATGGCAGCTAAGGCCTATGCTAACGAGCCAAGCGTGGTAAATGATGTTGGAACTCCAAATTTACTAACATATCAAGATTTTCAAATTGGTGCTAATGAGTATCTATTTGATGGTGGATATATATTAAATGGCGATATATCTAAGGTGTTTGAAGTAGATGAGAGCAAAATTACTGAAGAGGCTACTCGCTCATGGTATAAAAATAATTCTCCACTTCACCCATACGATGGCGATACTACGCCAAATTATACAGGCTTTAAAGATGCTAAAACTCTTAATGCTAAAGGGGAGATGGAAGATACAAAAGTATTTGATATAGATGGCAAATATAGCTGGATTAAAGCTCCAAGGTATGACTCACTTCCAATGCAAGTTGGCCCACTAGCAAATATAGTTGTAAATTATGTAAAAGGCAATAAAAATGTAGTGCCAGTAGTGGATAAATTCCTAGCTGAGACTGGACTACCTGTGAGTGCTGTATTATCAACTTTAGGTAGAACTGCGTGCAGAATGATCGAAGCAAAAATTATCGCTGATAATACCTTAAAAGCTCTAAATAATCTAATTGAGAATTTAAAAATAGATGATAGCACATGTGCTAAATACCAAATAGATCCAACAAAAGAGTATAAAGGTAGATTTATCGGTAATGTGCCTCGTGGTATGCTAAGCCACTGGTGTAGGATCAAAAATGGCGTTATAGAAAATTGGCAAGCAGTCGTCCCATCTACTTGGAATGCAAGTCCAAAAGATGCTAAAGGTCAAATGGGTAGCTATGAGGCTTGTTTAATAGGGTTAAAAATTTCTGATTTAAAACAGCCTTTAGAGATAATACGCAAAATTCACTCATATGATCCTTGTATAGCTTGTGCAGTTCATGTGATGGATACAAAAGGCAATGAATTAAGTAGCTATAAAGTCAATCCGAATTTAATCTAAGGGAGCAGATATGAAAAGTAGTAAAAAACATATCGCTGAGTATGAATTTAGCATAGGCTTACGCCTTACACATTGGATTAGAGCTATATCTATTGTGGTTTTAAGTATAAGTGGATTTTATATCGCTTATGTTTTTGTAAGTCCAGCTATCACAGGTGAGCCTATAAATTTTATGAATGCTAAATGGCGTGCCGTGCATCAGGTGGCTGGATTTATATTAATAGGTTGTTTTATATTTAAGACATATCTATTTTTCTTTGATAAACAAAGCCATATAGAAAGGGTGAGTGTAAAAAATGTTTTAAGCCCAAAAATTTGGATAGAGCAGATCAAATACTATCTATTTTTAGGTAAGCACCCACATATACAAGGGACATATAATCCACTCCAATTTGCCTCTTATATATTCTTTTATATTGTGCTTTTTGTTATATGCCTTACTGGCTTGATTTTATATGTAAATGTATATCACGAAGGGCTTGGTGGGTTGCTTTATACGCCTATGAGAGCTATCGAGGCTTGGATGGGTGGGCTTGCTAATGTGCGTCAAATTCACCACATTGCTATGTGGATTATCTTTATTTTTATGGTAGTTCATATATATATGGCTATATTTAATGCTATAAAAGGCAAAGATGGTGCTATGGATGCTATAATTAGTGGCTATAAATTCCCAAAAGAGAAGTAGATGCGTGTCCTAGTTTTAGGCATAGGGAATGTAATGTTCGCCGATGAGGGAGTCGGCGTTCATTTTGTTAAGATGATAGAGAATAACTTTAAATTCACTTCAGATCAGCATAGCTTAAAATTTGTAGATGGTGGCACCTTGGCTAATTATCTAACGCCGATAATGGCTGATAGTGATTATCTTATTGTTGTTGATTGTATCGATGCTGATGGCGGTCAGATTGGCGATGTATATTTTTTTGATTTTGAGGATATGCCAAAAAGTATAAATTGGTCTGGATCAGCCCATGAAGTAGAGATGCTTCAAACTATAGAGATGATGGATTTAGTAGGCGATAGACCAAAAACTAAGATAATTGGGGTGGTGCCAAAAAGGATTGAGCCAATGAGTTTTGAGCTAAGTAGTGAGATTTTAGCCTCATCTGATTTGATGAGTAAGATAATCTTAAAAGAGTTAAAATCAATTGGTTTTGAGTATAATCAAATAGATAATAAAAATTTACAAGATATAGCAAATGAGTGGAAGAAGGAGCAGTTTTGATACTTTGCTTTGAATTTAGCTGCTCAAATGATGGGGCTATATTAGCATTTTTTTTAGATTTTTGGGCTAAAAAAAGTGCTTTAAAATACTCCATAACAAAAGAGCAAAAATATATTAAGTTATATATAGAAGGCGACGAAAAGGAGCTTGGCAAATTTAGTGATGAGTTTATATCCAAGGTTCCTAGTTCGATTTTTATCGAAGAAACCAAGGTTGTGCTAGGTGAGAAGCTGCCTATTAATAGTGAGTTTGAGTTTAATTTTAGCTATAAAAATATCACGCCATATACTTTAGAAAGTGGGATAAATGAGTTTGGATTTACTATAGATAATGAGCTTATAAATAGAGGTATAAAAGATATTTTAGATGGCAAAAAATTCATTTATGATGGCTATGAGATAACTAAATTTGATGGTTTTAATGCTGATTATTTAGTGCCTACTAATCTTAAAAACGCTGCGAAAATTTTTGTTTGCGATGAGAAGAGTTTGATCGCTTTGGCTAGTTTTGAAAAGCCTATAATGAGTCTTAGAGTTAATGCGATATACCGCACAAATCATAAAGACGCACCACTATATTTTGATCTTAGAAGTGCTTGGGATATTAATATTTATGAGATTGCTAAGGGTTTAAATGAAAAAGGGGTTAAATTTTTAGCTGTGAAAAGCTCTAAGAGTGATATGAAAATTTCAATCTTAGATGAGAGAATTTTGATTATTAATAGCGGAGAGTTTTTAGATGCGAAACAGCGTGAGTTTATAAACTCTTTTAGTGATAAAAATTATGCTCTTTTTGGGCTTTGCGTAAGTGAGTTTGGTCTAGCAAATTCCACCATAACAAGGGTATTTTTAAGCAAAAAAAATAGCGATTTTATCAAAGTGTATAAAGAAAATGATGAGTTTGATATGTTTAAAATAGAGCTACCAAAAAGCTTTGAAGAGATTTGGGATAAGATTGCTGAATTTGATGGTGGGGATAGATTATTAGCAAATTTCCAAAAAGAAAATAGATTGCCACAAGGCAAGATTGATCTGCCTAATAACTTCTATAGTCTATTTATGATTATTGATAAGATATTAGGCTACAATACTCAAATTCTAAATTATGCTAGAGATTATAGCGGACTTAAGGGTGTTAGGATTGATTTTAAGATGAGTGGTAAAAGTGAATTTGACTGGGCTAGAGCCATTAGAAGCACTATGAGCTTTAAGCTAGCTGGGGCTGATCCTAAGAATATTTCTTTTGGCTGTTTGGAGAGCTTGGCATTTTTCTTAAGCGATTTTGGCGATATACTCAAAGATGAGCTAGGCGCTACAAATATGATTTTTAGCGGTGCCTTATTTGAAAATCCAGTAATTGCAAATTTAGCCTTAAAGTTTTGTAACTCTAATTATCAAAGCAGATTTAGCGGATGTTATCCACTTGAGATTAGTTAAGATTGAAATTTATGGATTAGTTCAAGGGGTTGGTTTTCGTCCTTTTGTATATCAGCTTGCTACAAATTTAGGCTTAAATGGCATTGTATTAAATGATTCTAGCGGTGTAAAAATAGAGCTAAGTGGCGAGTTAGGCTTAATTGATGAGTTTATAAAATCCCTTAAAACTAAGCTACCGCCACTTGCTAGAATTGATAAAATTGTAGTAAGTGATGGCTGTAATATCTATAGTGATTTTAAGATTATTAGCTCTAAAGATAGCTATAAATTCGCACCCATTTTACCTGATTTTGCAATTTGTGATGAGTGTAAAAATGAGCTTTTAGATAGTAGCAATTATAGATATAACCATCCATTTATTAACTGCACAAATTGCGGACCAAGATTTTCTTTGATTAAAAGCTTGCCTTATGATAGAGCAAATACCACGATGGGTAAATTTAAAATGTGCGATAAGTGCGAAGCTGAGTATAAAGATCCGCTTAATCGCCGCTATCACGCTCAGCCCATAGCTTGTAAGAATTGTGGGTCAAGTCTAAGCTATAAAGATATGAGCGGTAATATTTTAAGCACCTACGAAAATGGGCTAAAAGATTGTGTAAATGCGATTAAAGATGGTAAAATCGTAGCGATTAAGGGAGTTGGCGGATTTCATCTAGTATGCGATGCCTTAAATCATCAAGCCATATCTACTCTAAGAGCTAGGAAAAATCGCCCTGATAAGCCATTTGCCATAATGTGTAAAGATATGGATATGGCAAAAAAATATGCCTATATAGATGAGAGTGAAGCTAGGATTTTAAACTCAAATTTAAAGCCAATAGTTTTATTAAATTCCAAAGATAAACTCCCAGATATAATCGCTAAAGATATCGGTAAAATAGGGATATTCTTGCCACCAACTCCGCTACATATCCTGCTTTTAAATATGCTAAATTCCCCAGTAATAGCCACAAGTGCAAATTTAAGCAAAGAGCCAATTATAAAAGATTATGAAACGCTTAAAGATAAATTGCGTAGGGTGTGTGATTTTGCTTTGGATAATGATAGGCAAATAGTAAATCCAAGCGATGATAGCATATGCTTTGCCCTAGATGAAAAGGCGATATATCTGCGAACTTCAAGAGGGTTAAAGCCATCTATTTTGCCACTAAATTTAAATGGCGACGCCCCTAAGGGCTGCTTTTTAGCACTTGGTGCCTTGATGAAAAATCAATTTGCTATTTATAAAAATGGATTGATATTTAGCTCTGTTTATATCGGCGATATGGGAAGTGTAGCGACAAAATTAAGATTTGATGAGTTACTAGAGAGCTTTAAGAGTATATATGGGTTTGAGTTTGATTTTGTTTTAGGGGACGCTCATCCGTATTTTGGATTTATAGATGATTTTGCGAAAAGTTATGAAATTCACAGAGTCTATCACCATCACGCTCACGCCTTAAGCGTTATGCTAGAAAATGGCATTAGCGGCGATGTGATAGCACTTAGCTTTGATGGGACTGGATATGGGAGAGACGCTACTATATGGGGTGGAGAGATTTTGAGATGCTCTAAGGGCGAATTTGATAGGATAATGCATTTTGATAGCTTTGATCTAATTGGCGGGGATAAGGCTATTAAAAATATATACTACCTAGCCTACGCAATAGCTAAAAAATACTCTTTAAATTCGCCAAAATTGGATAGATTAATACCTGAAATTCAAAAAGATAATCTAGATAAGATATTAAAAAATCAGATAAATACTATAAAATGTAGCTCTTTGGGTAGGATTTTTGACGCTTTTGCTTCTATAATTTTTGAGCTAAAATCTGTAAGCTATGACGCACAAGCTCCTATGATGGTTGAGGCTTTGTATGATGAGAGCTTGGATTTGGCTTATGAATTTAGTATAAATGATGGGATTATCAGCTATGAAAATGCCTTTAAAAAAGCCTTGGTAGATGAGCCTAGAATCGCAGCTACGGCATTTATAAATGGCTTAGCAAATTTATCCTTAGAGATAGCTAGTAGCTATAATCTACCTATTGTGCTTTGTGGTGGAGTATGGCAAAATAGGGCTTTGCTTAAAAAAACAATAGATAAATTTAAAGTAAATCAGATAGAGTATTATCTACCTATTAATGAGCCTATGAATGATTCAGCCATAGCGATGGGTCAAATTTACTTTGGTTTAAATATGCTTAGATATAATGATAAATTCTAAAATCAAAAGGAGACAATATGTGTAAAGATTGCGGTTGTAGTATGGGAAATGAGCATCACCATCATGACCATCCTGTTTTAAATGAAAAAAAGACGATAGAAGTAGTAGAAAAGATATTAAAAGATAATGATTATGAAGCAGAGCATAATAGGGCTCACTTAGATGAATGTGGGTTGCTTTGTATAAATTTGATGAGTAGCCCAGGTGCTGGAAAGACTACGCTTTTAGAGGCTACTATAAAGGCAAGTGGGCTTAGGATTGGTGTGGTTGAGGGGGATTTAGAGACTAATATGGACGCTAATCGCATTATAAATGCCGGTGGTAAGGCGTATCAGATCAGCACAGGGCAAACTTGTCATTTAGATGCTTTTATGGTTCATAATGGCTTACATCACTTGCCACTTAAAGAGCTTGATTTGATATTTATAGAAAATGTAGGTAATCTTGTTTGCCCAGCAAGTTATGATGTCGGTGCCCACATAAATGCTGTTTTAATCAGCGTGCCAGAAGGGAGCGATAAAATAGCAAAATATCCTGTTATGTTTAGGGCTGCTGATATAGTTATTATCACTAAAACTTCGCTTTTAGAGCATTTTGATTTTAATATTGACGAGGTTAAAAAAGAAGCTAGAAAGCTAAATCCAAAGGTTGATATTATAGAAGTAGATAGCAAGAGCGGGGCTGGAGTTGATAAATGGATAAATTATATTAAATTTAAAAAAGAGATTAGATAATGTGTCTTAGCATACCATCAAAAGTAATATCAATAGATGAGAATAATTTTGCCATAGTTGATACTATGGGAGTTAGGCGTGGAGTGAGTTTGGACTTGATAGCTGAGCCTGTATCGGTTGGGGATTATGTGCTTATACATGTGGGATTTGCGATGGAAAAGATCGATACTAAATATGCTTTAGAGAGCTTGGAGATTTATAAACAAATCGCAGATGATATGAGTAGTGGTAAAATATCAGCCGATGAAGGCGATATGGGTCTAGCAGCGTTGAAAGATTAAATTTAATAATTAGGCAGATAATGGATTTAATAAATAGTTTTAGAGATAAAGATAAGATTTTAGCCTTAAGCAAGATAATTAAACAAAGAAGTAAAAAGCCATTAAATATTATGGAGATTTGTGGCGGTCATACTCATAGTATAATGAAATTTGGTTTGCCTCAATTAGTAGGAGAGCATATCAATTTCATTCACGGCCCAGGATGTCCGGTGTGTATAATGCCTAGAAGTCGCATTGATGAGGCTATAGCAATTGCTAGTATAGAAGGGGTGATATTTTGCACTTTAGCTGATATGTTAAGAGTGCCCGGAAGTAAGGGCTCTTTAGCTGAGCTTCGGGCTGGTGGGGCTGATATTAGGGCTTTATACTCTCCACTTGATACAATCACAATAGCCAAAGAAAACCTAGATAAAAAAGTTGTATTTTTTGCTATTGGATTTGAGACTACTACTCCTATGAGTGCTGTGGTGGTAGAACAAGCCATAAATTTAAATTTACAAAATCTATTTATACATTTAAATCATGTAACAGTCCCAGCTCCAGTAAGGGCTATAATGAGCGATAAAGATGTGAAAATTGATGCATTTTTAGGGCCAAGCCATGTAAGTGTGATTACTGGTAGTAAGATATATGAAGAGCTTGCTAATGAGTTTAAGACCCCAATTGCCGTAAGTGGCTTTGAGCCTTTAGATTTGATGGATAGTATATTAAATTTAGTAAATCAACACCAAAACGGCACCTATAAAGTCTATAATGAGTATGCTAGAGTAGTTACCAAAGATGGTAATCAAAAGGCTAAAGAGCTGATAAATAGGTATTTTGAGCCGTGTGATTTTGAGTGGAGAGGGCTAGGCGTTATCAAAGATAGTGGATTAAGGTTAAGAGATGAGTTTGATTATTTAGATGCTAAAAAATATTTTAATATAGAAGTAGGCGAGTCTAAAGAATCCAAAGCCTGTATTTGTGGTGAAATTTTGCGTGGTAAGGCTAAGCCATATGATTGTAAGGTCTTTGGCAAGGTGTGTAATCCGCAAAATCCTATTGGTAGCTGTATGGTAAGCGGCGAGGGTGCTTGCGCGGCGTATTATAAATATAGTAAAAGAGGGTAGATGCAAAAGATAATGTTAGCTCATGGTGGTGGTGGGCAAGAGATGAATGATCTTATTAATGGGTTGATTTTTAAGATTTTTAATAATGAAATTTTATCGCAAAATAATGATAGTGCGATTTTAAATTTAAGCGGAAAACTAGCATTTAGCACTGATAGCTTTGTGGTAAGTCCTACTAAATTTCCAGGTGGAGATATTGGTAAAATCGCAGTTTGCGGAACTATAAATGACCTAGCTATGGTAGGAGCCAAGCCTAGATATATTAGTTGTGCTTTAATCATAGAAGAGGGGCTTGATATAAATGAGCTTAAAGATATTTTATCTAGTATGAAAAGCACAGCTGATGAGGCTGGAGTAGCTATAGTTTGTGGCGATACTAAGGTTGTTAGCAAGGGAAGTTGTGATAAAATTTTTATTAATACCTCAGGCGTGGGAGAGATAATCAAAGAAGTTAGAATAGAGAATTTAAAAAGTGGCGCTAAAATTCTATTAAGTGGCGATGTCGGCAGACATGGTGCGGTGGTATTAGCAAGTAGAAATGAGCTAAGATTACAAAGCGATTTACAAAGCGATTGTAAGCCTTTATACAAAATTGTAGAAGCACTTTTAAATGCTGGTATCACTCCTCTTGCTATGAGAGATGCTACTCGTGGTGGACTCTCGGCTGTATTAAATGAGTGGGCGAAGGCTTGTAAGCGAGATATTAAAATTAGCGAAGATAGTATCGCTGTGAGTGATGAGGTGATGGGGATTTGCGAAATTCTTGGCTTTGAGCCTTATGAGCTAGCTAATGAGGGAACCTTTGTTTTAGCTGTTGAGCCTAAAGATGAGATTAAAGCGGTTGAGATTTTAAGAGAATTTAACTCAAACGCAAATAGCATTGGCGAGATTTTAGATAGTAATAAATCAAATGTAATTATACAAAATAGCTATGGAGCCACTAGATTTATGGAGCCACCAAAGGGCGAGTTGCTACCTAGAATTTGCTAAAGGAGATATTATGCATGAATTAGCCATAGTTCAAGATCTGTTTAAGCTTTGCGAGACAAATGCGATGAAACATAATGCTACAAAGATAAGTAAAGTAGAGGTTGAGATAGGTAGATTAAGTGGAGTAGAAGCCCACTATTTACAAAGTGCGTTTGATGCTTTTAAAGCTGATACGATATGCTCAGGTGCCACACTCATAATCCATCCTAAAGATATTACCGTTAAATGTAATGAGTGCAATGCTCAAAGTATCCTTGTAGAAAATGAATTTCTCTGTCCTAAATGCGGATCAAACTCCTTAGAGGTCATTAGTGGGGAGGATATGTATCTTATGCGTTTGGAGATGGAGTAGGGGGGGGTATTTTATAATCTCAAATAACTCATCGGCAGTATAAGGCTGATGTAAGGTCGCATCGTCAAGACTACTAGCTATTTTATCATAATTAGAATTATCGCTTATGGTGATAATCTTAAATTTTTTGATTTTTTGCCACTCTTTGATTAAATTTATCTCACTATATGGTAGATTTTTGACTATTTTTGCTTGAATAAATAGAAAATCTGGCTTATATAGCATATCTATTATATGGTTTTTTACGCTCTCCCAGCTAGGATTTGGCTGGGTGGAGATACCATAAACACTAAGCTCTGCTACAAGCGTGAAAAATTCAGTTTGGCTCTCATATGCTATTAGGGCATTTTTTTGCATTACTGATTTTATATTTAATGGATTATTTAATTTATGCATTGTTATATTAAATGAAAAAATAGAGCTATTTGGCTTTGAGCTAAATTCAATCTTAGATCCAATTAAATTGGCATAATTTGAGGCGATATGGAGATATTTGTAGTTTATATTTTTATTATTATCATCAAGTGCGGTTTGGATTTCGTTGCTATTTATATTGGCTGATGTTTTGATTGAAATTTGATATTCATCTTTTGTTTTGGTTGGTTTTATGGATAATAAAATCGAGCTATTGCTTACACTTTTATTGACAAAGCATATGAGATTGTGCGTTATATTGGTGATGGCTTTAAAATTTGCACTAAAATATCTAGCCTGTCTTGGAGAGTAATTAAAGATTATTGAGTTATTATTTTGTGCGGCTTTTGCGTGAAGCACTTTAAAAAACAGCCCCAAACGCTTTATTATATCCCCGTTTTCTACCTTATTTTGGAAAAATACTAAATTTAATTTAGCTAAGTTTTTATTTTGTGTGTAGATTAGTTTTTGATTTCTATTTTTTACAGGGCGTCTATTGATAACTATTAATATTATGATTAATAAAAGTAAAATGCTAAAGGCTATATGCTCATTTGTCCCAATTGTCTGACTTGCCATTAAAATATCTGCTATAAAAAGTATAAATAATCTCATCATATCACCAACATTGCATCGCCATAAGAGTAGAATTTATATCCCCTATCTATGGCTTGTTTATAAATTTCTTTGACATTTTCTAAACCGACGAAACTCGCTACTAACATAATTAGCGTTGATTTTGGTAAATGGAAATTTGTTAGTAGATAGTTTTGTCTTTGCGGTGGATTTGCTGGATGTAAAAATAGATCGCACAAACCATCTTTTATACCGCTTTTATAAAAATACTCAACGCACCTAGTAACCGTAGTCCCAACGCCAAGAATTGCTCTATGGCTATTTATGGATTTTATAGCTTGATCGCTTATGGAGTAAATTTCACTATGAATTTTATGATCTCTGATATCGCTAGTTTCAACTGATTTAAATGTCCCAGCACCAACATGGAGAGTGATATATGAGATGTTGTGTTTGGTTTGTAGATTTTGTATCATCTCATCACTAAAATGCAAGCTCGCAGTAGGAGCGGCTACGGCGCCATCATTTTTGGCAAATACGCTTTGATACCATACTTCATCACTTTTTTCATCATCTCTTTTGATATAAGGTGGCAAGGGGATATGACCTATTTGATTTAGAATTTTATATAGTTTTGGGGTGTCTAAAAGCTCTTGATTTTGATAAAATTTGACAATTCTATACTCATCTAAAATCTCTATAACTTCACAGCTTAATCCCTTGTCAAATTCTAAAATCGCCCCAGCTTTTATGCGACCTTTGATTAGAGTGCTAAATTTGCCATCACCCAAAGGCTGATTAAGTAGCAATTCTACGGCTCCACCACTGCTTTTTTTACCATAAATTCTAGCTTTTACCACCTTTGTATCATTAAATATAATATCGCAATCTGGCAAAAAGTCCATCAAATCACCAAATTTAGCATGGGTTATTTTAGAGTTGTTTCGCTCATAAACAAGCAGATTTGCACTCTCTTTTGGCTTAGTAGGAGAGGTGGCGATGAGATGAGATGGTAGCTCGTAATCATAGCTACTTAACGCAAATATATCACTCATCATCGCTATTTTCTTCATCATCGGATTTTGGTGCTGGATTTACTAATTTGGCAATTAAAATTGATAAAGAGTAAAGTCCGATTAAAGGGATAGCAAGCATAAATTGGCTAAGCACATCAGGCGGGGTCATAATGGCTGCAAAAACAAATATCCCAACTATAGCGTATCTAAAAAATCTCTTCAAGCTATCATCTGTGATAACTCCGATTTTAGCTAGAAAAAATGTAACAACTGGAAGCTCAAAGCTAATCCCAAATGCCACTACAATTTTAGTAAAAAATCCTACATAATCCCCTATGCTAGGAAGTGCTTGAAATAGCGTTCCACCGAAATTTATAAGAAACGCAAAGCCAACAGGCACCACAAAATAGTAGCAAAATGCGGCCCCTACAATAAACATAATTGTAGCACTTAAAACAAATGGAATTACATATTTTTTCTCATTTTCATATAGTCCTGGAGCGACAAATAGCCAAAATTGCCAAAAGATAATAGGTAAAGCAAGCAAAAGTCCAGCAAAAAATGCCACCTTCATCGCTGTAAAAAATGGCTCCGCAACTTGAGTGAAGATAATATTGCTACCATTTGGCAGTGCAGCCTTAAGCGGTGCGGTCATAAAATCAAGCAAAGGAGCCCAAAAGTTAAAACATATAATAAAGCAGATTATTACAGATATAGCACTAATTAATAGGCGTTTTCTAAGCTCGATTAAATGTGGTCTTAAATCTTCAAACATTATGCCTCTTTTGCTTTTTGAATTTCATCTGGTTTATCTATTTTATTATCTATATCATCTGGGTTATTTGCTACTATATTTTTGGGCGGTTGTGAAGAGCTATCTTGATCTAGCTCCAATCCGGCATTTAATTTATTAATCGGATTGAGATTTGAGATTTCATTTTGAATATCAGCTAGGGATTTTTGCGTTGAGTTGTTAATGCTATTTATATTGCTTTTTAGCTCATCAAGCTCTTCAAATGTGAGCTTTTTCCTTACTCCATCTATACCGTTAGCTAGGCTATCTTTATACTTTTTGGCATCTTCTTTTAGTTCAGCGATCTTTATCTCTTGCTCAAAAGTGCTTTTAGCTCCGTTAATAGTCTGTTTAAAAACCTTAAAAAATTTAGCTATATTTACCATTGCACTTGGTAGTTTATCAGGACCTAAGACTATGACAGCGACAACGGCGATTATTATTATCTCGCTGATTCCCATTCCAAACATAAAAATTCCTAAATTTAAATTTGGCAAGTATTTTACAATTTTTTTGCTTAATAGATATTGATTTTATTTGGATGGATAGTAAAGCCCCTTTGGGGCTTTGGATTATTTATCTCTTAGACCTAGCTCAGCTATTAGCTTAGTGTAAGTTTCATATTTAGTAGCTTTAAGATATTTTAGTAATCTCTTGCGGCGACCAACTAATTTTAATAGACCTAGTCTTGAGCTAAAATCTTTTTTATTTACTTTTAGATGTTCTGTAAGCTCTGCTATTCTTGTAGTAAGAAGTGCTATTTGAACTTCTGAAGAGCCTGTATCTCCACTTTTTCTAGCAAATTTTGCAACTATTTGAGCTTTCTTAGCCGTATCTAAAGCCATATTTGACCTCCTGAGCGGTATATAAAATTGAGCGGAAATTATAGCATAATAACCCAAAAATTTGCTTAAAAATCATTTTTGATTTATAAATTAAAATTATGAAATTTAGCTATATTAAATTTCGAAATTTTTACTTAAGTTTTATTTATTTTTTGCTAAAATCAAAAAATTTTTATCACTAAAGGTATTATTATGGATTATAAAGATACTCTTTTATTACCAGTAACTGAATTTGCTATGCGGGGCAATTTGCCGCAAAATGAGCCAAAAAGATATGCTAAATGGGATGAGAATAGAGTCTATGAAAAGATGAAAAAATCTAGACAAAACGCCCCTATAAACTTCAATATCCACGATGGCCCTCCATATGCTAATGGCCATCTTCATATCGGCCATGCTTTAAATAAAATTTTAAAAGATATAATAATCAAAACTCACTATTTTTTTGGAGAGAGCGTTAGATTTACTCCAGGTTGGGATTGTCATGGATTGCCAATAGAACAGCAAGTAGAGATAAAGCTTGGGGATAAAAAAAAGAGTATGAATACAGCTGCTATTAGAAGTGAATGTAGGAAGTGGGCTGCTGAATTTATAGATATTCAAAGGGCTGAGTTTAAATCTCTTGGGGTAGTTGGGGATTGGGAAAATCCATATATGACTATGAAGTATAAATTTGAAGCTAATATATATAGAACCCTGTGCGAAGTGGCTAAAAAGGGGCTTTTAATAGAAAGAAGTAAGCCGGTATTTTGGAGCTGGGCAGCTAGAAGTGCTCTTGCTGAGGCTGAAGTGGAGTATGCTAATAAGGAAGATTATAGCTTATATCTAGCATTTAAATTAAGCCAAGAAGCCGCTAAAGCAATTGGGGTTGAAGATGCAAAGGCAGTTATATGGACTACCACTCCATGGACACTAGTGGCTAATCAAGCAATTAGTTTAAATCCAAATGAAATTTATTGCGTTACTAGCGAAAAGCTTATTTTTGCTAAGCCTTTGCTTGAAGCATTAGTAGCTCAAGGCATTACAAATGGGGAGATAATCAAAGAATTTAAGCCACAAATACTAGAGAATTTAACCGCTATAAATCCGCTAAATGGTAGAAAATCCATATTTATCCTTGGAGAGCATGTCTTGATGGATGGTGGGACTGGGCTAGTTCATACCGCACCTGGTCATGGCGAGGATGACTATTTTGCTAGTCTTAGATATGGTATAGAGGTTATTATGCCTGTTGATGAGGCTGGACTTTATGATGAGACTTTAAGACATAAAGGATTATTACCAAAAGATATAGTAGATGAGTTTGTAGGTTTGCATATCTTTAAAGCAAATGATAAGATTATCGAGCTTTTGGGCGATTGGGTTATAAAAGTTAGTAAATTTACCCATAGTTATCCATTTTGTTGGAGAACTCACAAGCCTGTAATTTATAGAGCAACTAAGCAGTGGTTTATAGCTATGGATGAGCCAAAATTAGGCGGTAAAACCTTGCGTCAGATCGCACTTGAGGCTTTAAATAGCGTTAAATTTTATCCAGAAGCTGGTATAAAAAGAATAACTTCAATGATAGAAAATCGCCCAGATTGGTGCATTTCTCGTCAAAGAGATTGGGGTGTGCCGATTGCATTTTTTAGGCTTAAATCTACTAAAGAGGTTATTTTCGATAGTGAAATTCTAGAGCATATTGCTAAAATTTTTGATGAAAATGGAGCCGATGCTTGGTGGAGTATGAGTATTGATGAGTTACTACCAAGTGGGGCTAAATTTAAAGCTGATGAGCTAGAGAAAGTTAGCGATATTTTAGATGTTTGGTTTGATAGTGGCTCTACTTGGAATGCTGTGCTAAATAGCGATGATTACGACGCTGGAGAGTATAGTGCTAATATGTATCTAGAAGGTAGCGATCAGCATCGTGGGTGGTTTCAAAGCTCTTTATTGCTAAGTTGTGCAGTAAATGAAAAAGCCCCATATAAAAGCGTTTTAACGCATGGATTTACCGTGGATAAAAATGGTGAAAAGATGAGTAAATCCAAAGGCAATGTCATAGCCCCGGATGCGGTAGCCAAGGAATTTGGGGTGGAAATTTTGCGTTTATGGGTAAGTTTAAGTGATTACTCAAGCGATTTAAAAATTGGCAATGATATATTAAAGCAAGTTGCTGAGCAGTATAGAAAAATTCGAAATACCATAAGATTTTTACTAGCAAATGTGAGTGATTTAAAAGAGTTAAATTATGAATTTGGCTTACTTGATAGATGGATTTTAGGCAAAGCTAGTAGCTGTTTTAAAGAGGTAAGTAGCTGTTTTAAAAACTATGAATACTCTAAAGGATTTAATATTTTATTAAATTTCTTAAGTGGTGATTTGAGTGGAATTTACCTAGATGTCTGTAAAGATAGATTATATTGCGATTCTTTAAATAGCACTAAAAGAGCTAGCTCACAAACTGCTATGGTGATTATTACTAAGGCGCTTTTACCGCTGATTGCACCGACTCTTACATATACAGTTGATGAGGTTATGGAGTATGCACCTAGCATTATAAAAGCTCAAGCTAATGATGTTTTTGATCTAGTTTATGAAGAGCTTGAATTTGGGCTTGAAGTAGATGATGAGCTATTAAAACAGAGCAAAGAGAAATTTAATGAGATAATAGATAATCTTAAAAAAGATAAACTCATCAAATCCACTCTTGAGCTAGAAGTTCAGACTAATAGTGATTTAATCCTATCTTTTAATAGCGATGAAGTTGCGGATTGGTATATGGTAAGCAAGGTTGGAGGCTTTAGGATTGGTAGTGAGATTTTGGCTGAATTTATAGTAGGAGACCATAGATTTATCATAGCCAAATCAGATGGATATAAATGTCCAAGATGCTGGAAATTTAGCGCTATTAGCGATAATTGCTTGTGTGATAGATGTTCTGAGGTGATGAGTGTTAAGTGAGCCAGTAGGAGCGGTAACTATAGTTGCTACTATAGCGGTTTTGCTGATTATCACAGCAGTTGGGGTAGTTTTGGTTAATAAGTATAAGGAGAAAGAGTGATAAGTTTAAAAGAGGCTATAAAATTAAATTCTAACGAGCTAAATACACTTCGTAAAGAGCTGATTGAAAATATAAAAGCAACCAAAGAGATAGGTGCTTATATCGAGCAGCTCACAAATAGCGATATTGATGAGAGCTTTGCTGGTGTGCCAATTGCTATAAAGGATAATATACAAGTTAAAAATTGGAGCATTACTAGCTGCTCAAAGATCTTACAAGGGTATAAAGCACCATATAACGCAACTGTCATAAATAAGCTAATCGCATCAGGACTTGCGCCATTTGGTAGGACCAATATGGATGAGTTTGCTATGGGTAGCACCACTGAAAGCTCATATTATGGTAAAACTCTAAATCCACTTGATCACACTAGAGTTCCAGGCGGAAGTAGTGGTGGAAGCGCAGCGGCCGTAGCAGCCGGTATAGCTATAGCGGCTCTTGGTAGTGATACGGGTGGTAGCATACGCCAACCAGCGGCGTTTTGCGGTTGTGTGGGGTTTAAACCTACATATGGTAGAGTCAGTAGATATGGACTTAGTGCCTATTCTAGTAGCTTAGATCAAATAGGGCCAATTACGCAAAATGTAGAAGATGCGGCTATTTTGTATGATATAATCGCTGGATATGATAAGTTAGATAGCACAAGTGCTAATATCGAATTTAACGCTACTGCGCCCAATTTAAATCCAAATAGAAAATTAAAAATCGCCGTTATCAAAAACTATGTTGATGAGGCTAGTGAGCCTGTTAGAAATGCTCTGAATTTAACTATAGAAAAGCTCAAAAATGCCGGCCATGAGATATGCTATAAAGATTTAGCCAACTCCAAATACAATATAGCAGCATACTATATAATTGCTACGGCTGAAGCTAGTGCGAATTTAAGTCGCTATGATGGCGTAAGATATGGCAATAGAGCCTTGGCTGATACTTTAGGGCAGATGTATGCTAATACCAGAGGCGAGGGCTTTGGTGCTGAAGTTCAGCGAAGAATGCTACTTGGGACTTTTGTTTTAAGTAGTGGGTATTACGATGCTTACTATATCAAAGCACAAAAGGCAAGGGCTTTTATCAAGCGTGAATATGATGAGATTTTAAGCGAGGTAGATATAATCTTAATGCCAGTAGCTCCATCTGTAGCATATAAATTTGGCGAATTAAAAGACCCTTTGAGTGCGTATCTAAGTGATATATATACAATTGGAGTAAATTTAGCAGGGTTGCCAGCTATTACTGTGCCAGTAGCAAGTGATGAAAATGGGCTAAATATCTCAGCTCAATTAATAGGCGCAGCGTGGCAAGAGCAGGTGGTTTTAGATGCGGCTTTAAATTTAGAGAATATAGTAAAAGGAAAGTAAGATGAAAATCGTAAAAAGAGCCTTGACATTTGAAGATGTTTTGTTAGTGCCTCAATACTCAGATATTTTACCAAAACAAGTAGATATAAAATCTAAATTTAGCAAAAATATTGAGCTAAACATACCTGTAGTTTCAGCTGCGATGGATACGGTTACTGAGCATAGAACGGCTATTATGATGGCTAGGCTTGGGGGCATTGGGGTTATACATAAAAATATGGATTTAGGGTCTCAAGTAAAAGAGGTTAAAAAGGTCAAAAAAAGCGAAAGTGGCGTTATCATGGATCCTATATCTATCACAGCTGAAGCTAGTATTAAAGAGGCTTTGGAGCTAATGAGTGATTATAGAATTTCAGGTGTGCCAGTAATTGATGAAAATAGGGTATTAATAGGGATTTTGACAAATCGTGATTTAAGATTTGAAAATGACTATAGTAAAAAAGTAGGCGAGGTCATGACTAAAGCTCCGCTTATTACCGCTCCACTAGGATGCACACTAGATGATGCACAAAAGATATTTTCAACCAACAAAGTAGAAAAGCTCCCTATAGTCGATGATAGCGGTAAATTAGAGGGTTTAATAACCATTAAAGATCTTAAAAAACGAAAAGAGTATCCAAATGCTAATAAAGATAAATTTGGTCGCCTTAGAGTAGCTGCAGCCATTGGAGTTGGGCAGATAGATAGAGCAAAAGCTTTGGCTGAAGCTGGAGTTGATGCTTTAGTTATGGACTCAGCTCATGGTCATAGCAAAGGGATTATAGATACTCTAAAAGAGATTAAATCCTTAATAAGTGGAGTAGATATAATAGTAGGCAATGTAGCTAACCCAAAAGCGGTAATTGATCTTATAAAAGCTGGAGCTGATGGGGTAAAAGTTGGCATAGGTCCAGGCTCGATATGCACTACTAGAATTGTAGCTGGAGTTGGGGTGCCTCAAATTACGGCTATTAGTGATTGTGCTGATGCGGCTAAGGAATTTAATATCCCAATCATCGCTGATGGTGGTATAAAATATAGTGGCGATTTTGCCAAGGCTTTAGCAGCTGGTGCTAGCTGCATTATGGTAGGAAGCTTGCTTGCAGGGTGCGATGAGAGTCCAGGTGAGTTAGTAACATTCCAAGGGCGTCAATATAAGAGCTATAGAGGTATGGGAAGTATCGGAGCTATGACAAGAGGAAGTAGCGATAGATATTTTCAAGAAGGCACCGCTCAAGATAAGCTAGTGCCAGAAGGGATAGAGGGTCGTGTGCCATATGCTGGGACAATCCGTGATGTGATCCATCAGTTAATTGGTGGGTTAAGAAGCTCAATGGGGTATTGTGGTAGTAAGGATATTAAAACCTTCCAAGATAAGGCTGAGTTTGTAGAGATCACAAGTGCAGGGCTAAAAGAGAGCCACGCTCATGATGTTATAATAACTCAAGAAGCACCAAATTATAGAGTAAATTAGTGGAAATATATAGAGCTGTAGAGCATTTTGATGAGCCGTTGCATTTAGAGAGTGGGCGAATTTTAAGCGAATTTGATTTAGCTTATGAGTGCTATGGTAAGTTAAATGAGAATAAGAGTAATGTTATAGTAGTTTGCCACGCACTTACTGGATCGGCTCACGCTGCTGGTATCCATAAGGGAGATAGAAAGCCTGGTTGGTGGGATGGCGTAATAGGTGATAATAAGACGATTGATACTACTAAATATTTTGTGATTTGTGTAAATATTTTGGGTAGCTCATTTGGCTCTACTAATCCTTTAAGCATAGAGCCAAGCACGAAAAAAGAGTATAGACTACGATTCCCTGTCCTTGTAATTAGCGATGTGGTTAGGGCGCAGATGAGGCTATTTGATAGGCTAGGAATCAAAGAGGCGTATGCGGTTATAGGTGGGAGCCTTGGGGGTATGCAAGCTTTGTGCTTTGCTATAGAGTTTCCAAATTTTGCCAAAAGAGTGATAATGCTAGCGACTACTTATGCTACTAAGGCGTGGGCTATTGCTTTTAATAAAATTGCGATTGAGGGCATAGTAAAAGATCCAAATTTTAAAGGCGGATACTATGATAAAGATGATATAGAGGCAAATGGCTTAATAGGAATGGCACTTGGTAGAATGGCTGGGCATATTAGCTTTTTAAGTCCTGCTACGATGGATAAAAAATTTGGTAGAAAATATGTAGAAACAGATGGATTATATGAGCTTTTAGGAAGGTTTGAAGTCGATAGATATATGGAGTATAATGGCAATAACTTCCCTAAAAGATTTGATCCACTATCATATTTGTATGTTATAAAGATGATGAATAACTTTGATTGCACTAGGCATTATGGCTCACTTAATGAGGCTTTAATGCTTACTCGTGCTAGGCTGACATTTATCTCATTTAGCGGAGATATTTTATTTCCACCAAATTTAATGCTTGAGATGTATGAGGCTTTAGTTAGTATAGGGCAAGGGCATAGAGGTAGATATATATGCGTTGAGAGTGATTATGGGCATGATTCATTTTTAGTAGAGATAGATAAGATAGAAGAGCATATTAAAAGGGCGTTAGATGAGTGAAAATTTTGAAAGTAAGATTGAGAAAATTGAGAAGCTTTTAGAGAGTTTAAATGATGAGAATTTAACTCTTAGTGATAGCGTGAAGTTATATAAAGATGGATTGAAATTAGTTAATGAAGCAAGGGCTATGCTAGAAAATGCTAAGCTTGAGATTACTCAAATAGGAGAAGAGAGTGAGTAGGGTTGCGGCTTTACAGCTACACACTTTGGCTATGAGTGATTCTAGGATTGATCACTACTTAAGCTTAGCAGCTAAGGGTGGGGCTAGCGTGGTTGTGCTTGGCGAGTATGTGATAAATTCATTTTTTAATGATATTATCAAAATGCCTAAATCTATGATAAAAGAGCAAAGCGAGCAAAAAAAGAGTAGTCTTCTAGCTATGGCAAATAGATATAATCTAACGATAATCGCTCCACTTTTACAAGTTAAAGGCAAAGAGTGTAAAAAGGTAGTAGCGAAATTTAGCCCACAAAGCACAAAATATGAAGAGCAAAATGTCTTAATAGATTATCCGCACTGGAATGAAGCGAAATTTTATTCTAAAAAAGAGAGTTTTGGGATAATGAGCTTTAGCGTTGATAGGATTAAATTTGGCGTTATTTTTGGATTTGAGGCGCATTTTGATCGTATTTGGGCTGAGATTGTGGCTAAAAAGATTGATTGCGTTTTATTACCAAGTGCTTGTGCTTTAAACTCCAGTAGTCGCTGGAATGAGCTTTTAAAGATGAGAGCATTTACAAATAATGTATATATTGTCCGCGTAAATAGACTAGGTAAGACTAAATTTGATGATATTGAGAGTGAGTTTTATGGGCAAAGTATGCTTATCAATCCGCATGGAGAGATTGAAAATAGCTTAGATTCAAATGAGGGAATGCTAATGTGTGATATTGATAAAAAGCTGATTTTACAAGCTCGTTCAATATGGAAATTTAGACAAAAAGCTGAAGCTTTATTAGGATTAAATATATGAAAAAGGTGCATTTTATCGGTATTGGTGGGATTGGGATTTCAGCTATTGCTAGATTTTTAAAAGAGCGTAATTTTATAATTAGTGGCTCTGATATAGCTGATAGTCCCACTACTAAAGAGCTTAGAGCTAGTGGTATGAAGATTACCGTCCCACACTGCGAAAGTGCTATAGATGATCCTGATTTTGTCGTTTATAGTGCAGCTATTAAAAGTGATAATGTGGAGCTTGTAGAGGCTAGGAAGCGTGGTATTGAGTGCTTATCTAGAAAGGAGGCTTTGCCGTTTATTTTAGAGGGCAAAAGGGTATTTGCCGTAGCTGGAGCGCATGGTAAAAGCACCACTTCAGCTATGCTAGCTTCTCTTATGAAAGGTAGCGCTATAATAGGTGCTATAAGTAAAGAATTTGGCTCAAATATGAAGTATGAAGCTAGTGAGGATCTGATATTTGAAGCTGATGAGAGCGATAGTAGCTTTTTAAATTCAAACCCATTTTTAGCCGTTGTTACAAATGCTGAGCCAGAGCATATGGAGCATTATGATAATGATATGGATAAATTTTACGCTGCTTATAAGGGCTTTTTAGAGCGTGCTAAGATTAGGGTTATTAATGCTGAAGATAGCTTTTTAAGCACGATTAAGATGGACGCAATTAGATTAGAAAAAGGCGATATAACCAATCTTCAAATGGTGCTTAGAAATTATGAGCCATATACTAGCTTTCATCTTAAAGGTCTTGGTAAATTTGAAGCTTGGGGCATGGGAGAGCATATTGCTATTGATGCTAGTCTTGCTATTTTGGCTGCTAATTCTATAATTGGCCTTGAAGAGATTAGAGAAAATCTTAAGAAATTTAAAGGGATTAAAAAGCGATTTGATATATTAGTAGCTAATGAGAAATTCGCTCTAATAGATGACTATGGTCATCATCCAACCGAGATTAAAGCGACTTTAAAGAGTGCTAAGGAGTATGCGAAACTACTTGGGCTTGAGAGTATTACAGCGATATTTCAGCCACATAGATACTCAAGGTTATTAGCAAATTTAGATGGATTTAAAGAGTGTTTTGATGAGGTTGATGAGCTTGTGGTATTGCCTGTTTATGCTGCTGGAGAGGAGCCAAATAATATAGATTTAAAGAGCGAATTTAAGGGTGCTTTATTTGCCGATACTATCAAGCGAAATGGCGATAGTATTGAATTTTTTGATAATTTTGGTGTAAAGCATAGTTTAGCTAGCGGACTTGTCATTGGGTTTGGTGCTGGGGATATTAGCTATCAGCTTAGGGGTGAGAGATGAGAATTTTACTTTTTTTAGTGCTTATCCTTGCTGTTTTAATTCTTCTTGCTATATCTAATGATAAATTAAATTTAAAATCCAAAATATCTATTTTAGTAGTTTGTGTAGTTGTATTTTTAGCTGGTTTTATATATAACCAAAATGATAATAAAAGAAGCAATGATATAAAGGAGCTTTTGTATAAATTCAACGCAAATGAGAGTATAAAATGTGGGGATTATAATATCACTAATTCTAAATTTAATTATGAATTTGGCACTAGTAGCTTTGTCTCAAAAGAGCAAAATGGTATCATAATACCTATAGAAAAATGTTTAAAGGAGAACTAATGTCTATTTTATTTGAACCTATTAAAGTTGGGAATTTCACACTACCAAATCGTATAGCTATGCCACCAATGTGCGTTTATAAAGCAAGGGATTATAGCGGATTGCCACGATGTTTTCATAGATTACACTATCCGGCTAGATCGCTTGGCGGAGTGGGATTTATCATAGTTGAGGCTACGGCTGTATCGCCAGAGGGTTGTATATCTAAAAATGATTTAGGTCTATGGAGTGATAATCAGATAGAAGCACACGCTAAATTAAACTATGAAATTAAAAAATATACCACTCAAACCACAGCCATTCAGCTAGGACACGCTGGAGCTAAGGGGACTTGCGATAATATACTAAGCCCTAGCGGTATATGCTTTAGCCCTGAATATGACCGCCCAAAAGAGCTAACTACTCAAGAGATTTATGAGATTGTAACGAAATTTAAAGATGCCGCCATAAGGGCTAAGGCTGCTAATTATGATATTGTGGAGATTCACGCAGCTCATGGGTATTTGATTAGTGAGTTTTTAAGCCCATTAACCAATAAAAGAGATGATGACTTTGGTGGAAGTATTGAAAATAGAATGCGACTTTTAAGCCTAATTGCTCAAGAGATAGCTCCGATTATTCCATTTGGCGTGCGTATTAGTGCTGATGATTGGGAAGTAGGTGGTAATACCATAGAAGATAGCAAAATAGTAGCTAAAAAGTGTGCTGATTTAGGTGCGTGCTATATCAGCGTATCAGCTGGTGGAGTGGTATCTAAGCCAAGTTTATTGCCAGAGATTAAGCCCCTTTATCAGGCTAATTACGCTAAGGCTATTAAAGAGGTTGTGGGTATCCCTGTTATTGGAGTGGGGTTGATTACCACAAAAGAGCAAGGCGAGGAGATGATCGAGGGTGGATATTGTGATATTGTAGCTTATGGTAGGGAGCTTTTACGCAATCCAAATTTCGCACTATACGCAGCTGCTAGTGAGGGCAAAAGTGAGCTTATAGACTTCTCATACCAAAGGGCGTTTTAAAATTAAATTTTGTCAAATTTATCCAAATTTGACAAAACTATTTAAATAGACAATACAAATTAAATAGACAATACAAAAAGGAAAACAATGGAAAACCACCTAATAAACGATATTAAAGAGCATTTTAGCACTCTTATAACTGCTAGAAGTCTAGCAGTGAGTAATGATAAGAGAATTCTAGAATTCCTACTAGAAAAATCGCAGTATAAAGATGAGTATAAAGAGAGATTTTTTGAAAATCTTTGTGGAGCAATGATTTTTAAAAAAGATGATTTTTTAAATTTTTTAGATTTGAGATTGCTTAGTGCTAGTTATACAAGTTTTTCAAATAAAATTGGTCTTGGGGTAGCAGAGAAAAAATTTCTTAAAAATAGCCAAGATATCGTGCTAAATTTTCCTTTTAAAGATTGTGTATTAAAAGGCGGACAAAGCAAAGATGAGGATAAAAGCACGGAGCTATTTTTTAATAATATCTTAGCTAAGAGTGAGATTGATGTGTTATTTAGCCCAAAAGTGTTAAATAACTTTGAGCTTATAGGGGGGGGGCAGAACGATACTTTAGAAAATGTGCTTAAAAACAAGCCAAATTTACTTATAAAAGGTAACAATCTAATCGCCCTTCACACTCTAAAAGAGTATTTTCGCCACCAAAGCGAACAAAACAAAGTCAAACTAATCTACATAGATCCACCTTATAATCCAAATTCCGCCGCAAATACTTTTTCATACAATAATAATTTTAACCACTCCACTTGGCTTACCTTTATGAAAAACCGCCTTGAAATCGCAAAGGAATTTTTAAGAGATGACGGAATTTTTTGTGTAGCAATAGACCATAACGAATTGTTTTATTTAGGTGTTCTTTGTGATGAAATTTTCGGTAGAGATAATAGAATAGGTTTAGTTAGCGTAGAAACAAATCCAGGCGGTAGAAGTGATTCTAAATTTTTGGCAACTTCAAATGAATTTTTTATTGCTTATGCAAAAAATATAGAAAAAGCAACAATTAATGACTTAAGATTAAGTGATGATGAGCTTAAACAATATAAGTTAAAAGATGAAATCTCTAATTATAAGCTTGTCCCATTAAAAAGAACAGGTAGCAACTCCACGCCAGATAAAAGACCAAATTTGTGCTTTCCAATTTATTACGATAAAACAAATAAAAAAATCTCTCTAGAAAAGAAAGATGGATTAGTAGAAATTTTACCAATTGGTAGTGATAATATAATGCGAGTATGGAGGTGGGGAAAAGAAAAAATAATGAAACAATTAAATGATTTAGAAGTAAAAGAAAACAAAGGTGTTTTCACTATTAGTGTAAAAGATAGAATCAAGTTTTTAAAAAAAGCAAAAACACAATGGAGTAATCCACGATACGATGCTTCATCATACGGAACTAAATATTTAGATAAATTTAAATTACTAGATACATTTAGCTATCCAAAATCCATTGGCTTAATGGAGGATATTATAGAATTATTCACCAATAAAGGTGATTTAATTTTGGATTATCATGCTGGAAGTGGAACAACACTCGAAGCTGCGCACAAAATGAATCGCCGTTATATAGGTATCGAACAAATGGACTATATTAAAAGCATTACAAAAGAGAGATTAAAAAAGGTAATTGAGGGCGAGCAAGGTGGGATTAGCAAAGCTGTAAGCTGGAGTGGCGGTGGAAATTTGATTTACTGCGAATTAGCTAGTTTAAATGCCAAATTTATAGAAAAAATAGAAAATTCAAGCGATGAAAATGAGCTAAATCAAATTTATGAAAATTTACAAAAAATAGCTTTTATTGATTATAGAGTGGATATAAAAAATGATTTAAAAGATGATGAATTTTCAAATTTAGATTTTATAAATAAAAAGAGAATTCTCAAAAAATGCTTAGATAGAAATATGGATTATATCCCTTATGCTGATATAGATGATGGAGAGTATAAAATAGATGAGCAAACTAGAATTCTAAATGGCATTTTCTACAAAGGTGGCAATGATGAGTAAGCTATATGAAGAAATAATCGCCGAATTTGGCAAAAAGCCTTTAAGGGATATGGAAATTCCTATACATATAACGCAAAATCTAAGCAAAGAGCTAAGAGAGTATCAAGTAGATGCTATAAAATACTATCTAGCAAATAAAGAGACATTAAAGAAAAATCATCTAATGTTTAATATGGCTACAGGTAGTGGCAAAACGCTTGTAATGGCAGCTTTAATGCTTGAGTGCTATAAAAGTGGGTATAGGAATTTTATATTTTTTGTAAATAGCACGGCGATTTTAGAAAAGACAAAAGCGAATTTTTGCGATATTTTCTCATCTAAATATCTCTTTGCTAATGAGATAAACATTGATGGCAAAAGAGTGGAGATAAAAGCAGTTAGTAGTTTTACTCAAAGCGATGAAAATGCTATAAATATATATTTTAGCACTATTCAAGGGCTTTTTTCTTTGTTTAAAGAAGAAAAAGAGAACTCGCTAACGCTTGAAGATTTACAAAATCATAAGATAGTATTTTTAGCAGATGAAGCTCACCACTTAAATAGCGAAACCAAAAAGAGTTTAAACAAAAGCGAACAAGATGATAAAGAGGGTTGGGAGAGCATTATAAATAAAGCTTTTAATAGCCATGCAGATAATCTAATGCTTGAATTTAGTGCTACTATACCAAATGACAAAAAAGTCTTAGCAAAATATGAAGATAAGATTGTCTATGAGTATGCTTTAAGAAAGTTTTGCTTAGATGGATACTCAAAGAGAATTTTTCTAGTCAAATATGATGATACAGAGCTAAAAGCAAGATTTTTAGGGGCTTGTTTGCTTAGTGTCTATAGAGAAGTTTTAGCAAGGGAAAATGATATAGAGCTAAAGCCAGTAGTGCTATTTAAAAGCGAAAGTATAAATCTCTCAAAAGAAAATCAGAATTTATTTAATGAGATACTTCAAGAGTTAAATGGTGATGATATAAGTGAATTTTATAATAATATAGATGATGGCGATGAGCTATTTAAATATAGCTTGGAGTTTTTTAAACAAAATTATAATGAGAGCTTTGCTGAGATCTTGGCTAATCATATAAAAATAGCTTTTAAAGACATTTATCAGCTAAACGCAAACGATAATAAAGAAGCAGAAGACTATCAAATAAAGCTAAATACACTTGAAGATAAAGAAAATGTAATAAGAGTAATTTTTGCGGTAGATAAGCTAAATGAGGGCTGGGATGTGCTAAATCTATTTGATATAGTAAGGCTTAGCTCAGCAGTAGCTAAAAATACAGCAAAAACAACTACAAAAGAAGCTCAGTTAATAGGTCGTGGTGCTAGATATTTTCCATTTGGCTGTGGAGATGAAAAATATAAGCGCAAATATGATAAGGGGATTTCAAACGAGCTTACAATGCTAGAACGACTTAGCTACCACGCTTTAAATGATGTGGAGTATATAGAAAATATAAGAAAGGAATTAAGAGAGCAAGGGCTAGTTTTGGGTGAAAAAAGTGGGATTTTGGAGCTAAAGCCTAGTAAAAAAGCAAAAGAAATCACCAGTAAAAATGATATTTATTATGTGAGTAATGAGAAAATTGTGCATGGTAGCCAGACGCTTTTTGATTTTGATATGGTAAAAATGGGCTTAGGGGATATAGAAATACCATATATCGCTCAAGATATAAGCAATAATGAAGAAAAGTTTGATAATAGCCAAGAGATAAAAGATGAGCGCTCTCAAAAAGTTTTTGAAGTGGGCGAAAAAATCGAGTATAAAATATTTGCTAAGGCTATGAATATTTTAGAAATTGATATGGAAAAAATTAAAATTTATGATAAAAATTTAAATAGCAAGAGAGAATTTTACGATAAAGCTCTTTCTAATCTACGGCTAAATTTTAATAAAAAACAAGATTTTAGCAAGGCTACAACTAGGCTTGAAATCGCAAAATACATTTTAAATAATTATAAAGAATTGATAAATAAAACGAGCAAAAAATTTGAAATTAGTGATTTTAAAGTCCAAAAATTAGTTGGTATCGGTAGTAGAAAAATCATTAAAAATATAGAATATAATGATGATAAGATAGTATTTAAAGAGGTGGAAAATAGCCCTTATGAGTGGCTTTATTATGATAAATTTTCTACCGATAGCGGTTTAGAAAAAGAGTTTTTAGATTTTATAGAGGAAAATAAAGAGATAATTGATAGGAAATTTAGCGAGTGGATAATTATGCGAAATGAGGGTTTTAGTGAGTTTAAAATTTATGATAATAGAAAAGTGGCGACTTATGGCGAGGGTTTTGAGCCAGATTTTATATTTTTTGGTAAGCCAAAAGAAGGGGCGGATTTAGGTTATTTATCAGTGGAAATGATAATAGAAAGCAAGGGAGCGGGATTTTATCTAAAGGATGAGTGGAAAGAAGATTTGATTTTAGATGAGAGTATTTTAAATAAAAAAGTATTTACATGCACTAGCAGCAAAAACATAGATGAAAAAATCGAATTTAATCTATATGCCTTGCCGTTTTTCTTTGGTAAAAATGAAGCAAATAGCCAAGAATTCAAAAAGCAATTTTATGAATTTTTTTAAATTGAGATATTAAATTTAATTAAAAATATTTATATTTTATTTAATTATTATAGGGGGCAATGAATATAAATAAAAAATAGTAATTTTAGTTGTAGCTACTATATTTTTGTATTGCTAATAACTCAAACACAAAAATAAAAATAGATAAAATTACTGATAAAATGAGTGATAAGGTTATTAAAAAGAGCTATCTAGATAGAGTTTCTTATAAGCTATTTGATTAATTTTATAAATAGACTTTTTTAGCCTATTTATCTCTCTATTTAAAAATCCTAGATAAATTACTTCAAGTTTAAATTTACTTTAAATGTAAGCTCCCTAAGAAGAAACTCTTAGGGAGTATATAATTATTTTATAGTAGCTAATTTGCGTCTCATATATGCGATTTTGCTTTGAAGTGGTAAATGTTTAGGGCAGTTATCCTCACAACCTAGTAAACTCATACAACCAAAGACGCCATTATCATCGCCTACAAGCTCATAGAAATCTTCATCGCTTCTATTATCTAGTGGATCAACCTTAAACCTAGCTACGCGGTTTAGACCTACAGCACCGATAAAATCAGGTCTCATAAGAGCCGTTCCGCAACTTGCTACACATATACCGCACTCGATACAACGATCAAGCTCAAAAGTCTCTTGAGCCGCATCTGGATCTACCTTCTCTTCAATCTTACTAATATCTGTAGTGTGATTTGAGTGTATCCAGCTCTCAACTCTTTTGCTCATATTATTCATCCAATTACCAGTATCAACGCTTAAATCTTTAAGCAGTTTAAAAGCTGGCATAGGCATAAGCTCTATAACGCCACTTGGATAGTCTTTTGTAAGAGTTCTACAAGCTAGTTGCGGGCGACCATTTACGATCATACCGCAGCTTCCGCAGATCCCCGCACGACATACAAAGTCAAAGCTAAGACCCGGATCAAATCTTTCGCGAATTTGATTTAATGCGATGAAAAGCGTCATTCCATCAGTTTCTTCTAGCTCATATTCAGCAAAGTGCGGTTTGCTAACCTTGCTTAGTGGATTATATTTAAATGCTCTAATTTTTATCTTTCTACTCATAGCCAATTCCTGCTCTTTCGTTTAATGCTTTATATTTTGGTTGAAGTTCATAGTGCATTAATGCATCTTGAATTTCATGTCTATTTTTGCCTTCAGCTTCTAGTTTTGCTCTAATGGCATCAACCTCTTCTTGGCGTTTAGCTGATAGTGGATTTTCTATGATATTGCCTTTAGCGCCATATCCACGAAATGCTGGTGGTATCTCCATTTTCATAATATCAAGCTCTTCATACTCTAAAGTTGGTAGAGTATCTCCTTCTTTCCAAAATGCTAAAGTTCTTTTACACCAGTTAAGGTCATCTCTTTTTGGATAATCCTCTCTATAGTGTGCGCCACGGCTCTCTGTTCTTTGAAGTGCGCCATAAGCTACACATAGAGCTAGTTTAAGCATTTTAGGCACACGATAAGCCTCTTCTAGCTCAGGGTTGCCAAATAGCTCTTTATTCTCTAGTTTGACATTTGTGCTCTCTTTATATAGCTCTTCTAGCTCTTTTACAGCTTTAGCTAAGCCATCGCCAGTTCTAAAGATAGCGACATGCTCCCACATTATATCTTTCATCTTATTTTTGATCTCAAATACATTGTATTTTCCATCTTTATTTATAAGTTCGTTTAGATAATCTTTGCTTTTATTGATAAAGCTCTCAACGGTTTTTGTTTGAATATCTATCTCATTATTGCTACAATACTCAGCAAAATAATCCCCGATAATCATACCGCTTACCACGGTTTCAGCGACGCTATTTCCACCAAGGCGGTTAAATCCGTGCATATCCCAGCACGCTGCTTCACCACAGCTAAATAGACCTTTTAGAGTTTGGCTCTCGCCAGTTGGTTTTACACGAATTCCGCCCATTGAGTAGTGTTGCATAGGAAGTATCGGAGCCCAGCCTTTTGGACCCTCATCAGCTGGATCTATGCCATTGAAAATTTTACAAATTTCTTGGACATCACGCAAGTTTTTCTCTATATGCTCTCTACCAAGAATGCTAATATCTAGCCAAACATGCTCACCATAAGGGCTTTTTACACCTTTACCATTTCTGATATGCTCCATTATACGGCGACTAACGACATCACGGCTAGCTAGCTCTTTTTTCTCTGGTTCATAATCAGGCATAAAGCGGTATCCATCAACATCACGAAGTATTCCGCCATCTCCACGACAACCTTCAGTTAGCAAAATTCCGCTTGGGACGATTGGAGTTGGGTGGAATTGGACTGCTTCCATATTGCCAAGTCTAGCAATACCAGTCTCAAGAGCGATCGCAGCACCAGTTCCTTCACAGATTACAGCATTTGTAGTGTGTTTGTAAATTCTACCATAGCCACCTGTTGCGATTAGTGTGCCTTTTGATACATAGGCTGAAATTTCGCCAGTTACTAAATCACGGACGATCGCACCATAACAGCGGTTATTCTCATGGATAAGAGCTATAGCCTCTTTTCTATCGTGAATTTCAACATCTCTTTTTAGGGCTTCATTTGCAACGCCAAATAGCATTGTGTGGCCTGTAGCATCGGCTGTAAAGCAAGTTCTCCATTTTTTAGTTCCACCAAAGTCACGGCTATGAATTAGACCATGAACCTCTTCTTTTTCATCAATTGTAGTTTTTTGAGCGTTGATGATAGCGCTTCTTTTGCCTTTTGTAATCCTAGTCCAAGGCACACCCCAACTAGCTAACTCACGAATAGCTTTTGGTGCTGTTTGGACAAACATTCTAGCAACTTCTTGATCACAACCCCAGTCGCTACCTTTTACAGTATCTGCAAAGTGAATATCCTCATTATCGCCTTCACTCATTTTTGAGTTACCAAGACTTGCTTGCATACCGCCTTGAGCAGCAGCAGAGTGGCTTCTTTTTATAGGACAAAGACTTAAAACTACAGTGCTAAGACCCTTATCAGCAGCAGCTACAGCAGCTCTTAGACCAGCTAGACCACCGCCTATTACTAATGCGTCATAATATTTTACCTTCATATATACTCCTAGTTCATAGCGATTTTAAGAAATGCCCCAAGGCTTAATAGTCCAAGAGCGATAAAGAATACGCTTAAAATCCATTTAGCTTTTTTAAGCTTTTTACGAGTTGCTTTAGCATCTTTACCTTCAAACCAACCCCATTTTACGCATAGTCTGTATAGACCGATGCTACCATGAAGTTCAACAGCAAAAAGCAATACTAAATAAAATAACCACATAAAATGGCTATAAACACGCTCAGCTGAACCAAGTGTGCCATCTGATAGCAATGCGATTTGATCTGAATTTGTGATTATGATGATTAGGTGCGCTGAACCAAGGAAAAACATAATAAACCCAGTACAAGCCTGAATCCACCAAAGTGTTGTATCTCCGTGTTTCATACGAGTAGCGTGAGCACGATAAATTTGCCATTGTCTAAAATTGATAGGCATTTTTCTCATACCAAGCGCAGCATGGACAAAAAAGATTACAAGCACACAGGCTGCTAAAAAGCTAGTAACATAGCTCATATTAGGGCTATCATACATAAATCTAAGCTCTAAGATATGCACCACTTGATTATAGACCTCTTCGCCAAATAAAATGGTAGATACAAATATCATATGTGCCCACATAAATATTCCTAGGAATAACCCAGTTCCACTCTGAATAAGATCGAGTTTTGCAGGAATTCTACTCTTCTTGCGATCCTCGCTTATACCAAGAAACCCTTCGATTTGCTTACTCATAAGCTCCCCTTACATTTTGAAATTTAAACGGATAATTTGTAATTATACATTAGCTAAACTTGATATAAAATTAAATTTATCCATTAAATTATAATTCTAAATTATCTATATTTTGGGCTTTTGAGACTATTTTTATTAACTATTATAATAATTTAGATTAATTAAATATTAAATTTTATTTTTTAGTAGATTTAAATTTATTTTAATAATTATTATCATATAATTACGGCATTAAATTTATTTCAAGGCGGTCTTATGAATAGAAAATATCTACTTTCTGTTGCGGCTATAGCATATTTATCTAATAGCGTTATAGCCGATGATAGCTATAGATTAGATCAGGTGGTAGTGAGTGCTTCTGGATTCTCTCAAGAGATACAAGAAGCACCAGCGACAATGAATGTCATTACCAAAAAAGAGCTAGAAAGAAAGCCGTATAGAGATGTGGCTGAGGCTATATCTGATATACCTGGAGTTGATCTTTATGCTTCAAAGGGTAAGAGTGGGGCGTATAATATAACTATGCGTGGTATTACTGGATATACCTTGGTTTTAGTAGATGGCAGACGCCAAGGGATTGGCGGAGAGATAGGACCTAATGGGTTTGGCGAGGTGATGAATGCGTTTTTACCACCACTTTCTAGTATTGAAAGAATTGAGGTTATTAAAGGACCTATGAGCACTTTATATGGTTCTGAAGCACTTGGTGGTGTGGTGAATATCATTACAAAGAAGGTTAGCGATGAGTGGGGCGTATCAGTAGGCTTTAACTCTATATTAAATCAAGATACCCAGTGGGGCAATACCTATGGATATAATATCTATGCTGATGGTCCAGTGATAGATAATAAATTGGGTGCTGTATTTAGATATGCTCAAAGCTATAGAGCCCAATCAGAGGTAACTCACCTAAATTCAAGAGGTCAAGAAGTTCCAGCCACGCAAGCTCAAAGTCCGACAAAGGCAAATAATTACAATGTTGGTGCGAGATTAAACTATTTGTATGATGAAGCTAATAGATTTACATTTGATATAGATTATGCTAAAAATCACTTTGATAATCGCAAAAGCCAAATAGGCACAGTAGGTGCGATTGGTGGGTATGAGCCGACTATGGATATAGATAAGCTTGTTACTTATCTAATTCATGAGGGGATTTATGATGGATTTAGCTTAAATTCAGGTATTCAATATAACCGCGTAGGTAATGATAGTAGATTAGTAGTGGCTAATAATCCATATAAGGGGCAAAATAGGGATATTTTGGCTCAAGATTATATAGTTGATACTAAGGCTGTGGTGCCAGTGGGTCAAAGCCATATTTTAAGCGTGGGGGCTGAGTATAAGCTAGAAAAAATGCAAGATAAGATAGCAAGTCCAAGTAGATTTAGTCAATATACCATAGCTGCGTTTGGGGAAGATGAGTATTCTATATTGAATAATTTGCGATTAACCTTAGGTGCTAGATATAATCATCATGAGACATTTGGTAATAATCTATCCCCAAGGGCGTATCTAGTTTATAATCTAAATGATAATTTAACCTTTAAAGGCGGGGTATCAACGGGATTTAAAGCACCATATGTCAATAAGCTAATAGCTGGTGAGTATAACTATAGCGGTCAAGGAAGGATACCAGTATATGGTAATCCAAATTTAACTGAAGAGACATCTATTAATTATGAATTAGGTGCAGGATATAGAGATAGTGTATTTAACGCTTCAATTACTGGATTTGTAACTGAATTTAAAGATAAAATATCATCAGTAAGATATAATAGTGGAGATAATATACCTAGCATAGGGGTTTGTAATAGCTCATTTACTAGATGTATACAAGCTATAAATCATGGAAAGGTGGAGTATAAAGGTCTAGAAGTAAGTGCTGGAGTAATGGCTACTGATAAATTAAATTTAAATCTATCCTATACATTCTTAGATAGCAAGATAAAAGATAGTAGTAGCACAACATCAATTGGCAAACCAGAAAATGGCTCATTAAAGCATAATATCGTAGCTAAAGCTGATTATAATATTAATCGCACCTTTACTCCTTGGGTAAAAGGCGAGTGGCAAATAGATAGATATATGGGTGATACTAATATAAATAGAGAGTATTACAAAGATATATTCTTAGCTTCTATTGGTATAGCTATGGAGATCAATAAAAATTGGAATTTAAACGCTGCTATATATAATCTATTTGATAAAGATTTTACAGACTCTTATGAGACATACTCTAGTAGTAGCGGCGCCTTAACCTATGTAAATACATATAATAGGATAGAAGAAGGTAGAAGGCTATATCTATCATTAAATGGTAGATTTTAAAGAGTAGGGCTAGTCCCTACTCATCTAGTGTCCGCACTATTAGGCTATCTGGTAGATTAAATTCGTTTATAATTTCTATCTCTTTTCTTCTCATTTGTCCATCATCATTTTCATGATCATATCCTAATATATGTAGCAAACCATGAGTAAATAGTAGAGCTATTTCATCATCTATACTATGACCTAATTCGCTAGCTTTAGATAGTGCTAGATCTGTATTTATCACGATTGAACCAATGGGAAAATGCGGAATATAGTGAAGTGGAAAGCTCAAAACATCTGTAGTTTTATCAATTTTACGCTCTTTTAAATTTATTTGGTGCATGGTTTTAGTATCTACTAGTAGTAGCTCTATATCCGCATTTGTGAGCTTTTGTGCGATGGTATCTAGAATTTGAGGATAGTTATCTTCGCAAATTATCATTAGTAGCCTTTTGTGGATTGTTTAGCAAGTGGGCGGAGAAAACTCTCCACCGCAAAATTATTTATAAGCTTTTATAGCTGCGTCTAAAATATCTTTAGCCTTATTAGCGTCTTCAAAGCCTTTGACTTTTACCCACTTATTTGGCTCTAGCATTTTGTAGGTTTCAAAGAAATTTTTAATCTTATCAAGTGTAGCTTTTGGTAGATCATCTATGCTTTTGATGCCTTCATATCTAGGGTCAATTTTGCTAACTGGCACAGCTAGTAGCTTCTCATCCATACCGCTTTCATCTTCCATTACTAATACACCAATTAAACGGCAAGGTATTACGCTACCAGCTTGAAGTGGATACTCATTAAGCACTAAAACATCAGCAGGATCGCCATCATCGGCTAAGGTTGATGGGATAAATCCGTAATTAGCTGGATAAAACATAGCTGAGTATAATACACGATCTACTACTACAGCACCGCTATCTTTGTCTATTTCGTATTTAATATTTGAGCCATAAGGGATCTCAATAACTGCGTTTAATTTATCTGGATTGCTACCAGCTTTGATTTTACTAATATCCATATTTTACTCCTTTATCATAGTATTTAATAAATTTGTCATATCGCTTACTATCTCTTCTATAGTGCGTTCGCCATTGATATTGCGAAGTAGTGATTTTGAGCTGTAAAAATCTCTAATCTCTTTAAGCGGAGCTAGATAAACCTTCATTCTATTATTAAAGACTTCATCATTATCATCAGCTCCCCTAGCTCTGCCTAATACCCTCTCTCTTGCTACTTGTTCGCTTACATCTACTTCTATAACGCCACTTAGCTTGACATCGCTACTATTTGATAGGACTTTGTCTAATTCCATCATTTGCTCTACACTTCTTGGATAGCCATCTATCAATATATAATCTGTATGACTAGATTTAATAGCTGAGATTATGGTATTTACCACTACATCTAGTGGTACTAGATTGCCTTTAGAGATGAAGCTATCTATCAAGCGACCAAGATCGCTACCACTAGCTACTTCAGCTCTTAAAAGATCGCCAGTAGAGTAGTGGCTAAATTTAGTATCATTTTTAGCAATTATACTAGCATCGGTTGTTTTGCCGCTGCCTGGAGCACCGATTATTAAAAATAGTTTTTTCATTACTTATCCTTTTCTCTTAATCTTAGTCCTAAATCTCTTAATTGATGAGTATCTACGCTACTTGGAGCCTGAGTCATTAGACATGAGGCTTTTTGAGTTTTAGGGAAGGCTATTACATCACGAATGCTTGATGAGCCAGTAGCTAACATAATTAACCTATCTAAGCCTATGGCAAATCCGCCATGAGCTGGCGCACCAAAGCTAAGAGCATCAAGTAAAAATCCGAATTTCTCTCTTTGCTCTTCTTCATCTATTTTAAGCAGTTTAAATACCTTTTGTTGAATATCGTTTTTGTGAATTCTAATACTTCCCCCACCAAGCTCAACGCCGTTTAATACAACATCATAAGCGATACTTGTGATATCTTCTAAATTTGGCTCATCTGGATTGTTTGGCATTGTAAATGGATGGTGCATAGCTGAGTAGCTACCATCATCGTTTTGCTCAAACATAGGAAAATCTACAACCCATAAAAATTCCAAAGCCTTCTCATCTATAATGCCAAGCTCACCAGCTAAGAAAATTCTAAATCGCCCCATATAGTCTAAAACTGTCTTTTTATCCCCAACACCAAAGAATACGACATCTCCGACTTTGAGTTTTGTGCGAGAAACTAGCTCTTTTAGTTCGCTTGGTTCAAAAAATTTAACTAGCGGACCTTTTAAGCTAATTCCATCAAAATCTACGCAGTTATCTTGTCCGGCTGTATCTTTTGGATCTTTTATTTGGATAAATGCTAAGCCTTTAGCCCCAAATTTACGCACAAATTCCTCAAATCTTTGCATTTGGCGTTTGCTAAATATATTATCTCCATTAGGCACTTTTATAGCTTTGGCTCTATTTTTGCGTGGATCCTTTGCTGGAGTGCTGAAAATTTCATTATTTGATTTAGCAAAAATATCAATCACATCAATCATAGCTAGATCAAATCTAAGATCTGGCTTATCGCTACCATAAAGCTCCATAGCGTCTTTATAACTCAATCTTTTAAATGGAATTTGGATATTATGCCCACAAGCTGCAAATATCTCTTTTAAAACCTCTTCGCCGACTTTCATCACATCTTCTTGATCGCAAAAGCTCATCTCTACATCGATTTGGGTAAATTCAGGCTGACGATCAGCTCTTAAATCCTCATCTCTAAAGCACCTTGCAATTTGAAAATACCTATCAAATCCAGCACACATTAGTAGCTGTTTAAATAGCTGAGGGCTTTGAGGCAAGGCGTAGAATTCGCCTGGATGAACGCGACTAGGCACTAGGTAGTCTCTAGCACCTTCAGGTGTAGCACGAGTTAGCATAGGGGTTTCAACCTCTAAAAATCCTAATCTATCAAGGGCATTTCTACACGCTATACTAGCCTTGGAGCGAAGTTGAAATTTGCTTAAATTATCTGGATTTCTTAAGTCTAAGAAGCGGTATTTAAGCCTAATATCTTCGCCAACATTGCTATCTGTAATGACAAAAGGTAGTGGCGCACTCTCATTTTCGATGATTAGCTCATCTATTACTACCTCAATTTCACCAGTTTTTAGCTTTGGATTAACCAAGCCTTCGCCTCTAGCTCTAATCTTTCCCTTAGCTCTTAATACATACTCATCTCTAACTTTTGAGGCGATTTCGTGGGCTGATTTACTATCTGCTGGATCGCATACAAGCTGTATAATTCCACTTCTATCACGCAAATCTATAAATATAACGCCTCCGTGGTCTCTGTATGAATTTACCCAACCACATAGATTAACATTTTTACCAATATCTTTTGCGTCTAAGTCGGTGCAGTAATGACTACGCATATTAATCCTTTCGTTTATAAAAAGCCGCCATTATACATTAAAATTTATAAAAATTTTATTAGAAATTTTGACTAGTAATTGGTTAAAGTTAAATTTAGGTTTTAAAATATAGTTTATATTTATGTTTTTTTGTGTAAAATTTGGATTACGGAGAGTGTAATGTCTAAAATTCATAAAAATCTAAATATTATAGCGATCACAACAAGGGATCCAATAGAGCAAAAAGACGCTCTAGTTAAGATTGTAAAGATTATAAAAAGTCGCTCAATTGATGTGATATTTGAGTCGCATGTGGCTAAAATAATTGGCGTAGATGGCTTTGAATTTAAAGATTTAATATCAAAAGCTAAGGTGATAATATCCCTTGGAGGAGATGGTAATTTCATAGCTACATGCAGACGAGTAGCACAAAGTGAAATTTATGTATATGGGGTTCATACTGGACATTTGGGCTTCTTGACAGATTCTACTTTGGATAAATTTGGGGAATTTTTGGATCAATTTTTAAGCGGAATTTATGATATTGAGCGTCCATATATGCTTAGGGCAAATTTCAATAAAAATGGCAAGATAACTACAAAATTAGCCTTTAATGATATTGTTTTAATGCGTAAAAAGATTGATACTACTTCTCATATTGATGCTTTTTTAAACTCAAAGCACTTTAACTCATACTTTGGCGATGGAGTGATAATCAGCTCTGCGATGGGCTCGACTGCTTATAATATGAGTGCTGGAGGGCCAATTATCCATCCTTTATGTGATGCTTATAGCGTTACGCCGATTTGTTCGCATAGTCTTACTCAAAGACCGCTTGTCTTGCCTAGAGAATTTAGATTGGAGTTTAGAAGTAATGATGATATAGTGGTTTTAATAGATGGTCAAGATAGATTGGATTTGATTGAATTTGATAGCGTGGATATTGGTGTGAGCGATATTAGAGTTAATCTGCTTAGGCATCAAGGGCGGGACTATTTTGGTGTTTTAAAAGAGAAATTAAGATGGGGTCAGCAGTGATAGAGAGAATTTATCTTAAGGATTATTTAAGTTTTGATGAATTAGAGCTTAAATTTGGCTCTGGGCTTAGCGTATTTACTGGTGTTAGTGGTGCGGGTAAAAGCGTTTTGATGGGGGCAATTTTAAGCGTTTTTGGCTATAAAGATAGCGATGCTAGGCTCATTGAAGCTGATGTAGAGTGTAAGCTTGGGCTTGATGAGTTTGGGATTGAAGAAGATAGTATAAACTGCTTTAAACTTCTAAAAGATAAGAGCACAAGATACTTTATAAATAACCAATCAATATCGAAAAAAAATCTAAATTTGATCGCTAATCGCCATTTAAAATATCTAAGTGCTAAGGATATTGAGGAGTTTGAAAATTCTAGATTGATTGGAATTTTAGATATTTTAGCTAGTAAAAAATCTAAAAATTATAGTGAAAATTTGGCTAAATTTAAGGAAAAATTTAATGAATTTTTAACTCTTAAAAAGGAGCTTGATAAGATAAATGAAGAGGAAAAAAAGATCGATGAGCTTAAAGAATTTGCTAAATTCGAGATAGAAAAGATCGAGCAGATAAATCCGAAAATAGGCGAATTTGATGAACTCAACTCTATAAAGAAGCGACTTAGCAAAAAAGATAAGATACAAGAGGCGTGGAGCAAGGCTGAGATGATATTTGCTTATGAAAAAGCAGTGATTGATGCTTTAAATATTAGCGATATTGATAGCGGGTTTTTTAGCGATGCTTTAAATGAGCTTAAAATTGCTAAAAGTAGCGTGGATTTTGATGAATTTGAAGGGCTTGATATAGAAGAGCTTTTAGATCGCATTGAGAGTTTAAATGGGTTGATTAAGCGGTATGGGAGTATAGAAGAGTGCCTAGAGATCTTACAAAAGAGAAAGGCCGAACTAGCTCATTATGAAAATATCGAGTTTCAAAAATCTGATTTGAGTATGAAATTTACTAGGCTTTTAAGCGAATTAGAAAATATCTCAAATACCATCACAAAAGAGCGAAGCAAGTCTGTAAAAGAGCTAGAAACTATGGTAAATGGATACTTAAAAGATCTATATATGGATAGGGTGGATATAAATTTAAATAGCAAAAATATGGATATAAATGGCGCTGATTTGGTAGATATAAATTTAAATAGCTCAAATTTAAAGACTCTAAGTAGCGGAGAGATAAACCGCTTAAGACTTGCATTTATCGCCAGTGAAGCTAAGATTAGCGGTCTTGGGGGCGGGGTTTTGATACTTGATGAGATAGATGCGAATTTAAGCGGGAAGGAGGCTATGAGTATAGCAAATGTGCTTATAGAACTATCAAATTTATATCAAATTTTTGCCATCTCTCATCAGCCACAGCTAAGCTCTAAGGCTCATCATCACTTCTTAGTCCAAAAAGACGCCAAAGGCTCTAGTGTAAAAGAGCTTAATATAGATGAAAGAGTGATGGAGTTATCTCGTATGATAAGTGGAGAGAGTATCACGCAAGAGGCTACTGAATTTGCTAAAAAGCTACTTATTTAATGAGCTTTAAAGTCAAATTTGAGTATAATCGGCGACAAAAATTATTAATTATGGGGTTGTAATGCGCGAGAGAGTCTTGATAGTTGAGGATAATAAATCCTTAGCCAAACTAATAGCTAAAAAGATGAATGCCAATGTAGATATGGATGTTGTAGTGGCACATAGTTACGCACAGGCCGTAGATGCTATTGAGGATAATGATGACTTTTTTATCGCTTTGCTTGATCTAAATTTACCCGATGCACCAGATGGGGAGATTGTAGATTATGTCTTATCTAAAAATATTTTAGCCATTATCCTTACTGGTAGCGTAGATGAGAATTTAAAAAAAATCTTTACTCAAAAAAATATAGTTGATTATGTATTAAAAGATAGCTTAGATGCTATTAATTATATATTTGATACCATAAATAGACTATGTAAAAACCGCAATCACAAAGTTATGATAGTTGAGCCATCTATGGGGGTGAGAAATCAGCTAAAAGAGATCTTAAATTCACAGCTTTATAAGGTCTTTACCGCAGCTCATGGCGAAGAGGCGTTAAACTACTTAAATGATAATCCAGATATTAAGCTTATATTAACAGCATATAATATGCCAGTTATTGATGGCTTTGAGCTAATGCGTCAAATTCGCCAAACTAAGAATAAAAATAGCCTAGGATTAATAGCAGTAGCTAGTAGTGATAATGATGTAGCGGCTAAATTTTTGAAAAATGGCGCTAATGATTTTATATCTATTCCTTTTAGCAAAGAGGAGATAATATATAGAGTTGATAGCAATCTTAAGGCTATGCAAGATGAGATAGATATTCAAATGTATAAAAAATATGACCCATCAACTAAGCTATTTAATAGAAGATATTTCTTTGCTTATGCTAAGAGCTTAGCAGCAAGAAGTGGTGAATTTGGCATTGCTATTATCGATATAGATGGATTAAGAGCGATTAATGCTAAGTTTGGCTTTGAGCTTTGTGATAGGGTTATTATGCATGTTGCATCTATATTAAAAAGCGAGTTAAAAGGTATGGTGGTAGCTAGGCTTAGCGGTGGCGAATTTGGAGTGATATTTGATAAAATTGGCTTTGATGAGGCTATAAAAGTTATGGCGCATATTAGATCAAAGATTGCTAATCTTGCTATATCTTCAGTAACGCCTACAATATCAGTTGGCATTTGTAGTTTTGATACTAATATTAAATTTGACCAAGCAATAATGAATGGCTACAAAGCCTTACAAAAAGCCAAAAAAAATGGCAAGAATAGGGTGGAGATTTTATGATTATAGATACACATTGCCATTTAGATGATGCTAGGTATGATGATGATATAAGTAGCGTGATAAAAAACGCTTTTGATAATAAAGTAGGCAAGATTATCATCCCTGGGGCCGATATAAAGGATTTGCCAAAGGCTGCAAAAATAGCAAATTCATATGAAAATATCTACTTCGCAGCTGGAGTTCATCCATATGAGATAGATGGATATGATGAGAGTGTAATTTATGAATTTGCTAAGGATAAAAAGTGCGTTGCTATCGGCGAGTGTGGGCTGGATTATTTTAGACTTCCTGAAGTTGATGTAGAGCAATATAAGGCTAGACAAAAAGATATTTTCATCACTCAAATCAAACTAGCAATTGAGTTAAAGCTTCCACTTATTGTGCATATTAGAGATGCGAATGAAGATAGCTTAAAAATATTAAAAGAGTATGAAAATGAGCTAGTTGGCGGAGTTTTACACTGCTTTAATGCTAGTCCTATTTTGCTTGAGCTTAGTAGCAAATTTTACTATGGCATTGGTGGGGTTTTAACCTTTAAAAATGGCAAGAAATTAACCCAAATTTTACCAAAAATCCCACTAAATAGGCTTTTAATAGAAACTGACGCTCCATATCTTACTCCTGAGCCTTATAGGGGCAAGAGAAATGAGCCAGCATTTACCACCTTTGTAGCTGATAAGATGGCTGAAATTTTATCTATGAATAAAGATGAGATTGTGGATTTAACTACGCAAAACGCAAGTAGATTATTTGGAATTTAAGGAGAGAAATGAGAGTAGTATTAGTAGTTTTATCTATATTTTTTACCTGTAATTACTCATTTGGATTTATGGTCTCAAGCGATAATTTTAAAAAAGAGATTAAGATATTAAAAGAGCTTGATATTGATCCAAAATATATTAATGATGAGTATTTTTTGCAGTTAAAAAATAGCAGAATGGACACAACAAAACAAGAATTTATAAACACAATAACAAAAGAGTATAAACACGCTGCTATAATCAAAGATGTATTAAAGCAAAGAGGTGCTCCAAATTCACTATTGTATCTTGCTATAGTGGAGTCTAAGCTATCAAATAGAGCCACATCTGGAGCTAAGGCAGCTGGAATTTGGCAGTTTATCCCAAGCACTGCTAAATTGCATAATTTAAATATAGATAAATATGTAGATGAAAGGCGAGATCCTCTCCAAGCTACCAATGCTGCGATTGATTATTTACAAAGATTAAAAGATAGATTTGGTAAGTGGTATTTAGCAATTTTGGCTTATAATGCTGGAGAGGGCAAGTTAAGCAGAGCTATAAAAATAGCTGGTAGTGATGATATTAAGGTTTTGCTTGACCCAAAACAAAAGTATCTCTCACTTGAGACAAGAAATTATCTTCGTAAAATTATAATGATGGCATATGTGGCAAATGATAGAGATTTTTTGATCTCTACAGATAGCTCTATGTTAAATTCAGCCACATATATAGGCATTGAAAGGGTTGAAATCCCAGGTGGAATCAGCCTTCATGATGTGGCCTCAACCATAGGATTTAGCGTAGATAAATTAAGTAAATATAATACTCATTTAAGATATAGCTTTACTCCGCCAAATAGAGATAAATACTATATCTATATCCCAACGATAAAAAAAGAGGAGTTTTTAGCCAGATATAAAGCTGGTGAGAAGACTAAAATTTACAATACCAAAAAGGGCGATACATTTGAGATAATTGCCAAAAAATTAGATATTAAAACAAGCGATATTAAAAGATATAATAATATAAAACAGATAAAAGCAAACTACAAACTAGCACTCCCAGCAAACGCTAAGACCATTTATGAATATCAGGTCAAAAAAGGGGATACGCTAGGAGCTATATCTCGTAAATTCGGGGTAGAAGTATCAGATATAATAAAGGCAAATAGCAAAACAAATATGAAATTAGCAATAGGAGAAAACCTTGTCATACCACATTAAAATATCACTAGCCACATTAGCGGCGTTAGTTTTTGCTGGTTGTTCTACAATGAGCATTCCATACTACTCAAGCTCAGACTTTGAGAGCACACCAAATACGAGTAAAAGCACTCAAGAAGCCACTATGAGGCCTTATACCATCAATGGCAAAACATACTACCCAACGGTTGTAGAAGTAGGCGATAGCGCTACTGGAATTGCGAGTTGGTATGGGCCAAATTTCCATGGCAAAAAGACAAGTAACGGAGAGATATATAATATGCACTCTCTAACAGCAGCTCACAAAACCCTTCCTATGAATACTATGGTTAAAGTAACAAGCCTAAAAAATGGCAAAACAACGATAGTAAGAATCAACGATAGAGGTCCATTTGTATCTGGTAGGATAATAGATCTATCAAAAGCAGCCGCTACTGAGATTAGTATGATAGCTGATGGGACAGCACCGGTTAGACTTGAGGTTGTTGGATTTTATGGTCAAGTTGAGACCCCAGCTAATAAAACAGCTAAAACTCACACATATACAGGCGGAAATTTTATAGTCCAAATTGGTGCGTTTAGACGATTAGCTGGAGCTAATACTTATAAAACTCAATTTGATAATACAAATGGAATTTACAAAACTGCAGTTCGTGAATATACTTTGAATGGAGAGCCTATTTATAGGGTATTTTTAACTGGATTTAGAAGTGAGGCTGAGGCTCGTGATTTCATATCTAGCGGACAATTTAAGGGTGCGTTTATAGCTAGAGATTAGGAAATAAAATGATTAAAAAACAAAGAGTAACAAAAGAGACTAATATCAGCTTAGAGCTTGAAATTTATGGTAGTGGCAATAGCGATATAAGCACTGGAGTTGGCTTTTTTGACCATATGTTAAACGCACTTGCTAAGCACTCATTAATGGATATTAAACTTCATTGTAAAGGGGATTTATATATTGATGATCACCATAGCGTAGAAGATTGTGGTATTGTGCTTGGTCAAGCTTTAAAAGAGGCTTTATATCCGCTTGGAAGCGTGGAGAGATACGGCAATTCTGTTGTGGTGATGGATGAAGCAGCTGTGGAGTGTGCTTTGGATCTATCTAATCGTGCTTTTTTAATTTATAAATCTAAGATGAAGCCAAAAATAGGCAACTTTGATAGTGAGCTTGTTGAGGAGTTTTTTAGAGCTTTGGCGATGAATGCTAATATAACTTTACACATTATAAAGCAAAGAGGTAGCAACTCTCATCACATAGCTGAAGCGACATTTAAGGCTTTTGCAGTAGCATTTCGCAGGGCTGTGGCTAAAAATGATAGAGTTGGAATTCCTAGCACCAAAGGCGTTTTATGATAGAGATAATATTTTTAGATGTTGATGGATGCCTTAGCGATGGGGGGATTTATAAAACTAATTACGGCGATGAATTTAAAAGATTTGATGTCAAAGATGGATTTGCCATACAGCAGTGGAATCGCATGGGTAAAATTTCAGCCATAATCACAGGCAAAAGCTCACAAATTGTGGCTGATAGGGCTAAAGAGCTGGAGATAAAATACTGCTTTCAAGGCGTAAGTGATAAGCTATCTAAGGCTAAAGAGATTTTAGCTTTAGAGGGGTTAAATTTAGAAAACGCCGCAGCTATAGGTGATGATTTAAATGATATTAAGCTTTTAAAAAGTGTATCTATCAGCTTTGCTCCAAATGATGCTTTTGAGGCAGTTTGCCCTGATATAAAACTTACCAAAAATGGTGGTTATGGTGCTGTTAGAGAGATGATAGAGATTATCATTGATAGAGAAAATTTGCGTAGTGAGTGGATGAAGCGTTGGCTATAAGGATATTTTATTTTGCTGTTGCTATTTTTAGTATAAGCGTGGTAGTATTAATGCTACAAAGTCCATATGATATTAAAGCTAATATTAACAATATTAAAGTAGCCAATATGCAAGCTGATGAAGTGATAAGCTATGAGATGAATGCTACTGATATATATGCTAATTTTATCTCTAGTAGCGTTATAGCCTATGATGATTATAATAAATTTATTAATCCCAATGTAACCTTCATACATAAAGATAAACACAATATAAACGCCAAAGAAGCTATATATAAAGATAATAATATAACATTTATTAACGAAGTAAAATATATAAATTTAATTACTAATCTAAGATATAATTCTAATGAGATTATATATGATAATTCTACAAAAATACTACTAAGCAATCTCCCATTTGAACTATTACAAAATAGTGATAAAATACTAGGAAATAGCGTTATTTATGAGCTAGATAATAATTATATAACCGCAAAAGGAGTTAGGGGTTGGTTTTACAAATAGTTAGAGCTTTTATATTGGTGGCTATGATTTTTACTATGGCAAATTCAGACCAGATAGAAGTAAGTGCTGATAGCTTTTATGCCGATGAAAAAGCAGGTCTTGGGGAGCTTGTGGGAAATGTGGTTATAAAAAAGGGTAAAAGTGATACGCTAAGGGCAAATAGGGTTAAAATTTACTTTGATAAAAATCGCCAACCATACAAATATGAAGCCATTAGCAACGCTAAATTTGCTATATTATTAAATGGTAAAAATTATAATGGTAGTGGAGATTTGCTAACATATGATCCAAAAACTCAAATTTACACCCTAAAAGGCAATGCATTTTTACATGAGATTGATAGCGATAAGAAGATATTTGGCGATGAGATAGTTGTCAATCAATTAAATGGGGTTTATAATGTCAAAAGCAAGGATAAAGAGCCAGTTAAATTTATATTTCAGGTAGAAGAAAGATGAGAATTATTAACGCTAAGTTTTTACTCTCAGCCCAAGGGATTGATGGATTGCCTGAATTTGGCATTAGTGAGGTGGCATTTTTAGGTCGTAGTAATGTCGGTAAAAGCTCAATTATAAATGCTTTAACCAATCATAATAGCTTAGCAAAATCTAGCTCCACTCCAGGCAAAACTCAGCTAATAAACTGCTTTGAAGTTATAATTGATAATGAAGAAGAGAAAATTCCATTGATATTTGTCGATTTACCAGGATTTGGCTATGCTAAAGTAAGCAAGAGTATGTATAGTATTTGGCAGGAGAATTTAGATAGATATCTTAGGCAAAGGCTTAGCATTAAGGCGTTTATCCATCTTATAGACTCTAGACACGCAGGACTTCAAAAAGATGAGAATTTGGGACTATATCTTAGTGAATTTGCTAGAGCTGACCAAAGAGTATTAAATATTTATACAAAATCAGATAAGCTAAATCAAAGCCAAAAAGCACAACTTTTAAAGATTGATCCAAATGCTATTTTGGTCTCTAGTAGCAAAAAAACAGGTATAGATAAAGCGACAAAAGCGATATATAATGCAGTATTTGGTGTGAAATGATAGAGTATAAAAAAGCAAGATTAAAAGATATAAAAAGTATGCAAAATTTAGTTCGCCCCGAGGTGGAAAGTGGTGTAATTTTACCTAGGAGCGATGATGAGATAGCTACAAATATCCGCTCATACACACTTGCCTTTGACGATGATAGGCTAATTGGATATAGCGCACTTCATATACACGCTGCTAATTTGGCTGAGATTAGAAGTTTGATAGTTGATCTTGACTATAGGGGTAAGAGCGTTGGTAGCAATATAGTAAAGGCTCTTTTAGATGAGGCTAAATCTATGGAGATAACGCAAGTTTTTACTCTTACTTATAGGAGTAGGTTTTTTGAGAATTTAGGGTTTATCCAAATTCCCAAAGAGAGATTACCAGCGCAAAAGATTTGGGCTGATTGCATTAAATGTAAGCACTTTCCAGTATGCAACGAAATAGCATTAATTCGCAATCTCTAAGATTTAATTTATTTTGTATATCTATTGTAGTATATGAAATATTTAGCATTACTTCTGTGTTTTTGCCATCATTAATTGGGGTATTTTTTGCCTATTTGGTAATACTTAAAGATGAGCTAGATCGCACACTTGGGGTAAAAGATAAGAGATGGTATCTAAGTTTAGCCTTTTTGATATTTGCTGAGCAGTTAAATGGCTTTGAGTTTTGCTCCGTGATTTTGGCGTGGCTATTTTTTTACTATCTTATTAATGATTGGTTAAAGACAAATATAAAATGGAGAAAACTACTAATAACCGTATATGTATTTTCAGGATATATCATTACTCTTGCTATGAGTAATATCGTGCTATATGTATTAAACCAGCCTAGAATGAAGCTAGATTATGAGTATTTGCTCTATGCTATTATAGAGTCATTGATTGCTCTTGTGATTTTTAGGGGGCGGATATTATGAGAATGACGATTGTTTATGGGATTATCATTTTTGTTTGGATTATCTTGCTTACAAGGGTGTATTATTTAAGCATTAAATCTAATGAATATTATGAGCAAATCGCTGAAAAAAACGCTATAAAAACAGAGTATATCGCTCCAGTTAGAGGGCAAATTCTAGATAGAAATGGTAATCCACTAGCTGTTAATAAACTTGGATTTGAAATATCGATTAGACCGCACCTTAGGCGAAATATTAACACTTTAGATGATGAGATAAATTTTATTATATCGATATTCCCAGACCTAAATGCCACAAAACTCAAAAGAGAGTATATAAAAAATGACTCTCCATATTCGCAAGATTTTGTAAATGTTGTGAATTTTTTGGCTTATGATAGGGTTTTGCCACATTTTGCTAGATTAAATTTGCGTGATAATATAGAGGTAAATCCAGTATCCATTCGCCACTATCCATTTGGGGATTTAGCTAGTCATGTGATAGGATATGTGGGTAGAGCAAATTTAAAAGATATAGATATTAATCCAATCTCAAAGCTTACAAATTACACTGGTAGGAGTGGAGTTGAGAGGTATTATAATGAGATTTTACAAGGGGTAGAGGGGCAAAGGGTTACTAAGGTAACGGCTCTAAATAAGATTGTAGAAGAGGTTGGATATACTAAGCCAAGTAGCCTTGATATTACTCTTACTATAGATTTGGAGTTGCAAAAATATCTATATGAGGCCTTTGATAGACCAGCTGGAGCGGTGATCGTGATGGATGCTTTAGATGGATCTATTTTGGCTGCGGCTAGCCTTCCTGAGTATGATTTAAATAAATTTGTAACAGGAATTAGCCAAAGCGATTGGAATGAGATGATGAATAGTCCAGACCATCCATTTACAAATAAGCTTGTAAATGCTCTTTATCCGCCTGGAAGTGTTGTCAAAATGGCTATGGGTATGGCGTTTTTTGAAAGTGGGAAAATCTCTCCTACTACAAGATTGCTTTGTGATCCATATTTTGAGCTAGGTGATAGGAAATTTAGAAATTGGAAAAATTATGGCTCTGAGATGATGACTATAGTAGAGGCTTTGCGTGATAGTTGTGATACATATTTTTATCGTGGTGCTTATAATGTAGGCATAGATGTTATAGCGCCAGTGTTAAGAAGGTATGGTTTTGGGGTAAAATCTGGTGTGGATTTGCCAAATGAGTATATAGGTATAGTCCCAGATATGCAATGGAAAAAGAGTAGATTAAATCAGCCATGGTATCAAGGCGATACTATAAATACTAGCATAGGTCAAGGTAGCTTTTTAGCCACACCAATGCAAGTAGCTAGGGATACGGCGATATTTGCTATGGGATATGATGTAACTCCGCATTTTCTTAATAGTGTTGATAAGGTAGAGCAAGAGTGGATAGGTAGTGATATTTTAACACAGAAGGAAAAATCAGCCCTAAAATATATAAGAGAAGGAATGCACGCAGTAGCTAATATCCCAGGTGGGACTGGCTTTAGAGTATTAAGCCCTTCTAAGGTTATTATCGCAGCTAAATCAGGAACGGCTCAAGTAGTGGGGATTAGCCAAGAGGATAAAGAGCGGATTAAAGAAGCTGATATGGAGTATTATGAACGCTCACACGCATGGATGACAGGATATGCTCCATATGAAAATCCTAGATATGTCGTAACTGTATTAGTAGAGCATGGTGCAAGTGGTGGTGGAGCAGCAGGGCCGATACTAGCTAGGATTTTTGATAAGCTTGCCGATATGGGCTATATAGATGAAAAATATCTAAAAAAACGAAAATAATATAAAGGAGATGAGTTGGACTTTACTACATATTTAGCCATTGGATTATATTTTGGGGTGCTTTTAGTCATTGGGCGTTTAGCGTATAATAAAAAGTCAAATTTAAATGAGTACTTGCTAGATAACCGCTCCTTAGGGCCATTTATAACCGCACTTAGTGCTGGGGCTAGTGATATGAGTGGATGGATGTTGCTTGGGCTTCCTGGGGCTTTATATCTTAGTGGGATTTGTAATGCTTGGATAGCTATTGGGCTTAGCGTTGGTGCGTGGGCGAATTACAAATATCTTGCTAGTAGGCTTAGAGTATATACTGAAATTTCAGGCGATAGCATTACTATTCCAGATTATTTGGAGAATAGATTTAAGGATAAAACTAAGGTTTTACGCATTATTTCTGGTATTTTTATCCTTGTATTTTATACGCTTTATGTCAGTAGTGGGATTATCGCAGGGGGCAAGACATTTGAGAGCTTTTTTGGTTTAAATTTTGCTTTTGGGGCTGGAGTTACACTTTTTATAGTTGTATTTTATACATTTTTTGGTGGATTTAAGGCAGTTTGTCTTACAGATGCGTTTCAAGGGATTTTAATGTTTTTAGTGCTTGTGCTTATCCCTTTGGTGGCCTATTTTAGTATTGAAATTCCACAAAATTCAAGCTTCTTATCCCTTTTAAATCAGTATAGCAAAGAGGCAAATTCAAACCACTTAGATATATTTGCAGGGCAGACATTTTTAGGTATTTTGGGATTGCTTGCTTGGGGATTTGGCTACTTTGGACAGCCACATATAATTGTCAGATTTATGGCTATTAGAGATGCAAAAGAGCTTGTTTTAGCCAGAAGAATTGGGATTTCGTGGATGGTAATTGGCTTGGTTGGGGCTATGGCTAGTGGTCTTATAGGTTTTGTATATTTTTCTCAAAATGGCATTAGTTTATCAGACCCAGAAACTGTGTTTTTAAAGCTTGGAGATACTCTATTTCACCCTTTTATCGTAGGAGTTATCATATCAGCTGTTCTTGCGGCTATTATGAGTACTATCTCATCTCAGCTTTTAGTTAGCGCTAGTTCTGTTACTAGGGATTTTATATTTGCATTTTATAAGCACGAAGTAAGCCCTAAAGCGCAAGTATTAACAGGTAGAATTTCAGTTGTATTAGTAGCGGTGATTGCCACATTTATCGGGTTTAACTCTAGTGATACGGTTCTTGGAGTGGTGGGTAATGCTTGGGCTGGATTTGGTGCGAGTTTTGGGCCAGTTTTACTCTTTAGCTTATATTCAAGGCATATGAGTGCGTTATCAGCTTTAGCTGGTATAATCACCGGAGGCGTAACGGTGCTGCTATGGATACTTTTTGGACTATCAAGCGTGGTTTATGAGCTTTTACCTGGATTTTTGCTATCATCTCTTGTGATATATTTGGTTAATCGCTATAATAATATGCTTAAAAAGATGTCGCAAGAGCCGAATTTATCAGTGATTGATGATGAATTTAATAAGATGAAAGATAGACAAATTTAAATTTATACTTTGGAGTTGTTTTATATAGATTTAAGGAATTATTTTATATAATTCCAACTCCAATTCAAGTGGGTTTATAGCTCAGTTGGTTAGAGCATCCGGCTCATAACCGGATGGTCCCAGGTTCGAGTCCTGGTAAACCCACCATTAAATTTCTTTTTTAAATTTTCTTTAATTTTTAAAATCTCTTTTTATAATGCTTTAAATACTTCAAACGCTGATTTTAAGGCCGTTTCTCTCTTAAAATCAAATTTCAAATAGCTTTTCTAATGCTATTTAACCCAAATTTCATAACCGCAAAGTAAGGCTAATAGCCGATGAAAATCGGCTATTTATGCCAAATTTTCACCTATCTTTTTTCTAAAATATCATAAATATTATCTTGAAGTGGTGTGAAAATTTCATTTATATAAGCTTGATTGTTCAATAGTTGGCCGTATAAAGCACCAAATTGCGCATCATTATAATTATCTGTTAAAATATCATTTAATTCATCATTATAAAGTTTTGTAAAATCATTTTTATTATTATTTTTTGCTCCGCTTTGTAGCCTGGTGCTATTTAGTAGCTTCTCAGAGATATTTATAATAGCTTTAATTTGCGAGTTTTCTTCTATATTTAGACTAAGATTATCATTGATTTTTTTTATAATTATTGAGAGCATTTCTAGCTTGCTAGAATCAATCTTCATTGAGCCAAAGGCGCTCATCTCCATCACTGGATCTGGTTTTATATTATCTTTTGTGTGTGTTTGGTTTTTTAGTACTTGAACATTTATCACGCCTATATCTATATCTATATTTTCGTTACTTATATTTTCATTTGTAAGCTGTTTGAGCAAAATTTCTATAAAAATATATCTGTTATTTAGCTTATCGCTAAAAGTATCACCAAAAATGATTTTTAAGTGTAAAAAGGTATTTTTGTAGTTTGTAAGTAGCCCTTTGAACTCTACTTTGTGCTTATCATCTAAATTATTTATCTGTGTTATTGCTTTTGTGAAATATGGCCTTATCATCTTTTGAGTATTATCATCTATATTAGAAGTAGCATCTGCTACTATCTTTTCTTCAAGTGGCATTAAGATATTATATCCATCTATTTTTGCGTTGATATCAAGTAAATCAGCCATATCAATACCATCTTTTAGCATAGTTTGCGTATAATATGGCGCAAAACTACCAATGATATCATCAAATTTATTTACAAAATCAAGCACAAAAGTAGTTTTATGCGGGAATTCTGGACAAATTCTATTTAGCCTTGATAGTGTTTGGACGGCGGTTATTCCGCTAAGGGCTTTGATAACATACATTATACAAAGCTTATTTTGGTCAAATCCTGTTTGGTATTTATTTGCGACAAAAAGCACCCTTCGCTCATCTTTATTAAATTCACTAGGCAAAGATGCTTCGCTTATGCCATTTATCCCACTTTCGCTATACTCCACTTCGCCAACTTCTTTTTGACCGCTAAAAGCTATTAAAGGTTTAAAATCATATCTCCCCGCGCAATACTCGCAAAAAGCTTGATAATATCTTATCACGCTTTCTATATCTTCGCACACTACCATAGCCTTAGCCTTGTTGTTTAGCATATCGCTACCGATATTAGCAAAATGCTCAGCTATCACAGCTACACGGCTTTTTATGATATCGGTATTATGTTTGATTATATCTCTTATTTTGCGTTTTGCTTGGTTTTGTTCTACCTCTTTATCGCTGCTATTTAATACTATATTATAAAGAGTGTTATATGTTGTATAGTTATCAAGTACATTTAGGATATATCCTTCTTCTATCGCTTGTTTCATAGAGTATAGATGAAAAGGCGCAAACATGCCATCTATCTCTTTACCAAATATTTGTAAAGTACTTTTCTTTGGTGTAGCTGTAAAGCCAAAAAGGCTTATATTTTTAGGTTTATTCTCTGCGCCAAATTCAGCACTAAGAGTATCTATCAAAGCCTCCATATTAGACCCGCTGGTGCTAGAGTGCGCTTCATCTATTATCACAGCACATTTGGTGTCAAAATTTTTTAATTCATCTTTGATATAAGAGAATTTTTGTATTGTAGAAATTATGATTTTTACACTATTTTTTATAGCATCTTTTAAATCTTTTGAGCTATTTTCATCGCCAAGAGCTTTTATAAATCCTTCTTGATGCTTGATCTTGTTTATCTCATTTTGCAGTTGTCTATCTACTACTATTCTATCAGTTACGATTATCACGCTTTCATATCTTACAGAGCCATCTTTATACAAAGATGCTAGCATATATGCCAGCCAAGCTATGCTTTTAGTCTTGCCAGATCCTGCGCTATGCTGGATTAAGTAGTTTTTATACTCTGAATTTTTCAAAATATCGCTTTTTACTTTATGTACTAGATCCATCTGATGATAGCGTGGGAAAATCATAACTCCCTTATCATCAAATATAAAATTTTTAATCAAATCAATTATATTATCTTTTACCAATACCTCTTCCCATAGATACCATACATTGCTTATTTTGCCCTCTATTTCATCATTTCCAGCCCCTGTCTCACTGCCACTTCCTTTGCCTTTATTGAAGGCTAGAAATTTAGTTTTGGATTTTTCTAGCTTTGTAGTCATATAGCACTCATACAGATCCAAAGCAAAAAACACAATCGCACCAAGCCTATTATCAAATAGTCTATTTTGCGGATTTCTATCCTCTTTATACTGCTTTATAGCATCTTTATAATCCTGCCCTGAATAATTGCTTTTAAACTCCATACAAGCAAACGCCACACCATTGACAAAAACCACTAAATCCACACGCTCTTTATTCTCATTATCGGCATTTACTTCTTGTATTATTGTGATTTTATTTTTTTCATATTTCTGGGCTAAATCAGCATTAAAACCAGAGCTTTCTTTGTTATAAACTAGCTCTAAGTTTGTATTATTTATCATTACGCCATTTTTTAAGCACTCTAGAATTCCATTTTTGATTATATAGTCATTGATTTTAGAGATTATCTCATCACCCTTTAGCCCAAGCGAGTTAAGCTCCTTTTCTTGAGTGGATTTTAAAAACTCTATTAGTATCTCTTTATCCATTGCTAAATTTTTATCATAATACTTTGCGTTTCGCTCTACAACTCCATTTTTAGCAAATTCTTTTATTATATCAGCTTGATACTCACTTTTTTCATTATATATAGTTTTAGCCATTTTTGTCCTTTAAATTTCCCTAATTATATAAGTAAAATCTTTGCTTGTATCAAAAAGATAATCAATTCCACTTGTTAAAATAATTTCAATATTATTATCTATCATTATATATCTGTCATGTGTATTTTTATTGTTTAAATTATGAGCTTTATCTATAGCTATTTTATATTTTATTTTTGGGCTTAGATTTTTATTTGTTTTTATTTTATTATAGGTATTTCTATCTAGATAAATATTGCATTGTATTTTGCATTCTTCTATAAATTTTTCTAAGCTAGCTAAATTATGATTCTCATAAAGGTAATTATCATAAATAAAAATAGATTTCGCATCTTTAAACAGTGCTTTAAAATGCTCTATTGCTTTATCTCTTGGATCATCTTTTTTGAATGTTGCGCTTAGATTATTTTCTATTCTATCGCTAAAAATATTCACATTTGGAAATTTATCATTATCATCACAGAGAATTAATCGGAATTTCGGTATTTTATCAAGAAGTGGTAAAAACCTACTCATATCAAATGAAGCAATTTCTTTGCTAGCATAGCTAAGCTGCTCTTTTGTAAAAATAAACTCACCTTTAAAATAACGCAAAAGAGCTTCAATACATCGCAAATCAAATTCGCATTGATTTCTAAATTTAAGATATTCTAATGCTAATTTATCGCTCAAACGCATTACAAAAGCTCCCATAATTCAGCAGAATTAGCATCAAAAAATCCACTTGGATACTTCCTTAAATTACCATTTTCATCTACAAATTTACCACTATTTCCTACATTTATCTTTTCAAAATCACTATTTTGATCTGCTTTATAATAAATTACTATATCACTAGAATCAAAATTTTTCTTACACACTTCATAACAAGCACTATTTATTATATGCTCTGAGTGAGTTTCTAAGATAACTTGAACACCATTTTTAGCCAAAAATGTAAAAAACTTAGCCATATTTGAAATGGCTTTTGGGTGTAAGTGAATCTCTGGATTTTCTACGATAAAAATATCGCCCTTTTTACAATTAAGCCCAATTATTAAAATTCTCAAAGCATAGCTAATTCCCGTTCCTACATTAAAAGGTGAAAGCTCTTTATCAATATTTCTAAAATAATATTTTATTTCGATATTGCTTTCATTTATTTTATTTGTTTGTACATCAAAATCTAGTTCAAAAATTTCTTTACACCAACGCCAAAGCTGACCTTTTAAGCTCTCATCATCTTTAAATCTGATAATCTCTGCTTTTTCTTGCCAATGTTTATCGAAATATCCAAAAGTATATTCACCTTTTACGCCAAACTTTTCGTAATAATTATAACCCGATAAATCTTCTGCTCCTGTGCGATTCGCACTAATAAAAAATAAATTTTCTTCAAATTTTAACTCTTTTGAGCAATAAATTTTATTGTTTTCATCACCTTCATTTATTTTATAAACTTCCCCATTTAGCTCTATATCAACGCTATCTTTTTTGATAAAGATATTTCTAACAATGTTAAATTTATCAAAGTTTCTTGTCAATTCTTGAAGCGAACGGCTGGTTCTATTGTCTAATGTAAGCAATATAGCGTGTAAAATAGATGATTTGCCAGATGAGTTAGTCCCTGTTAAAATCACCAAAGGCTTAAACTCAAAACTTTGCTCTTTTATACTTTTAAAATTTGAAATTTTTAATTCTTTAATCATTAAGCAACCTTTCCATAGAGTCAAATCTAAATTTTATATTTTCTATAGAATCAATACCATAAGTAATTCTCTCCGGCTTATCAAATTCATCTTTTTTAAACTTTTCTAGCCTTTGGATATCTACCGCCACGCCTTTTTCAAGCGCTAAAACAAAAAGATAAACAACACTTTCAAATAGAAGCATATTTAAAGGTCTTTTTTTATTGTTTTTATTTTCAAACCTAAATAGCTCATCTGAGCCATTTTTTGCTATATTTTCCATGGCTTTTTTAAATTTATTTTTTAAATCATCTAAATTTAGCTCTTTTTCTTTATTATTTATCTCTTTCATCGCATTAGCAAGGATTTCATCGATGCTGCCTTCAATTTTGGTTTTTATTTTTTCTTGCCTAATTAGATAAAAAACTATAAATCTTAATATCAAATATCTATCTTTCATTGTCTTTATAGCATTTTCTTTAAGATTAGTTGCTTTTTTGAAGTTTTCATCACGGCTTAATTCATTAATAAGCTTAGTGCTAGCACCTTGATAGAGTGCATTTCTCATCTCTTGGTGATTTAGCTGTGTTCCGCCACGATTTAATCTATCAAAAAGATTAAATTTAATATCTTCATTTGTAGGCGGCAATAGGGCGTAAATTTCTAGTTGATAATCCTCAAAGCTATTTTGAAGCAATGGTTCTAATTCGCTAAATTTTTTACCATTTAATTCGCTTAAAATTGTTAGTTTTGAAAGTTTTAATTTATCTTTGTAAAATTGCCTAATAGCACGAAGTCTTTGTCTGCCATCTACTACTTGTCTCATACCGTTACTTGTCTGAAATAGATAAAACACAGGCAATGGAATTCCTATCAAAATACTTTCTATCAGCTCTGATTTTTGTTTGTCATCCCATCTATCATCATCTCTTTGAAACTCTGGGTCTAACTCTATTAATCCACGCTTAGGGTTATCAAGTTTTCTATTGATATCAAAAATGCTTATTCTTTCTTTGCTAATACGCAAATTTTCTTTATAATCCTTTTTTAAATTTTCTGCTAGTGTATTTAAGCTTTCTTCGCCTTCAAAGCCTTCAAATTCTTCATTTTTATTATCTACTTCATTATTCATTCTAACTCCTTTTGATTTTTGAAATTATAGCAAATTTAAATCTCTTTTTTGCCCGTTACGCACTCGTAGATTAGAGATTTTTTATACTCTTTTAGTGCGGTAATCTGCTTGGTGTAATTCTCATTTAATCTATCTATTTTGTCGCACTTTTTATCCAAAAATTCTGCTATCTCTTTTTGCTCGTTGAGTGGGGGTAGGGGGAATTCTAAATTTAATAGCTTTTCTCTTGTAAGCTGATTTATTGTAGTAGTACTAAAACTTGGACGATGGTATTCAAAAACTTTTGATTTTAAAATGTATTGTAAAAAATTTGAAATTTCACTTCTTAAAACCATCATAAAACCACCATAAGCACATTTTATATTCTCTTTTATCAAAACATTTTTACCTACTAATTCTTTACTTCCATTTGTAGCACAAATTAAAATATCCCCCTTTTTTATAAAAATTTCATTCTTTATAGGGCAAGACACATATACATTATCATTAAAAGATAATTTATCATTTTGAATATTTGAAGCTCTTAAAACTAGAATTCCATTTTCATCTGTCAAATCACTTGGCGAATAAGTCAAACCATTTCTAGCTGTGCCGTGATACTTTATTTTTGAAATCTTCCAATGTTTTGGAATTTGACCTATCCAAGGGATCCCACTATCTTTGAATTCCATATTTTTAGGATTTAGCCCTTTGGTTATGCACTCGCTTATGAGTGATTTTTTATACTCTTTTAAGCTCTTAATTTTTCTCTCTAAATTGCTTAATCTTTTGTCAATTATCTCGCACTTTTTATCTAGAAATTCAGCTATTTTCTTTTGCTCATTGAGTGGGGGTGAAACAAAACTAAAATTTAAAACCTTTTTAGCATTAAGGTTAAATTGTGTTGTTCCGCTACTTTCAAAAAATATATAATCTTTCATAGCTTTTAAATTATACTTATAAAATTGTTTGTTATAAGAATTTTTTACAAATAAAGCAAGTAAAGCTTGTGAAATTGTAGCACTACATTTTAATTCGGCGACTTCACCAATAGTAGCGTAAATAGAATATAAAATCGTGTTTTTTGGTAGAATTTTTAAATTTTTATCTAGAATTCCAAATTTTGTTATTTTTGTTTTTGTGCTTTCTATAAATTCTTTTTTTGACATATCACCAATAGAAACAAATGGAATTCCATAGTCTTCATCGGTATAAAATTTAGCAGTTCCACTTGTTGGTGTTCCACCACTATAAAGACCACTTAAAATATACTTATTTCTAATTACTTCCCAATGTTTTGGAATTTGACCTATCCAAGAGATCCCACTATCTTTAAAGTTAGTATTTTTAGTATTCATATTTTAAGTTTATCTCATATTTTAAATTTGATATTTCATTAAAAGCATCTTTAAGATTAAAATCAAGCCGTAAAAGCAAAATTTCTATATTTGTTATAATTGACTTTGCTTTGCCTTTTGGCGGTCTGTTGTGAAATATATTATTTCTTTCTTTCCTAATGCGAGAAAATACACTTAAAAGGTGGTCTTTTGTACCAAAGCTTGGTAAATTTTGATTTTTGTATTGTTTTTCACCAGCGAAAATAGGCTGAAAAATTGCCCAATTGTTTTTTATAGTATTTTCTAAATCGCCTAGTGTAAATAAATCAAGCACTTCAAAACTATTTGCTGTTTTTAAAAAATCTTCATTTAGTTTATTTATTTTTACTATATGATTTACTTTTTTAATCAGCCATAAATTTGAGCTATTTACAAACCAATCATCTTTTAAATCAGGGTTTGAGCTGTAATTTTGCGATAAAATAAAAGCCATTTTTGAGCGAAGTGCTGTTTCAAAAATATGAATAATCAAAAATAATGCGTGATGAGTTCTAATGCGTTTGTTATAAATATTAATAACCAAATCAAAAATATTTTTGCTATTTCCATGTTTTTTTATGAAAATTCCAGCTTCTTTGGCACTACCTAGCAAATATTCATTATGTAATAAAAAAATTGATTTTTCTAACTTTTTAAAGCCTTCTAAATTTGAGCTTTTGTCAAAGCCGAGATTTTCGCATAGTTTTTTATATGTTTGTGTTTTTAAATACAATTTTTATCCTTTTTATAAACTTATAAGAAAACTTATTATATAATTCACTCAGTTTAGGGATCAAATCACCATGACTTAGGTGAATACTCGCAAGAGATGGTACCCTAAACTCTTTTATATTATTTCTTTTATTACTCATCAAAAAGCCCACTTTCAAGCTCTCTTGCTTCTTTTTCTAGGTTTTGAATTTGCCCTATCCAAGCAATACCGCTATCTTTAAATTCTAGAATTCTATTTTTCATCTTTTAACTTTCATAAAAATAACTTTGTTCTAAGCCTTTAAAAATAATATATTCATCATTTATTTTTTCGCTTAGGGCTGATTTTAGCAATGTTTTTAGCTCTAGGTCATTTATAGGACTTCGCTCCATTGCGGCTAGATACTCGTATTTATCTACCTTTTGCCACTCTATTATGAGTCCTAGTGTGCTTTTTGGCATTAGGTCTAGCCATATACGCATACTTCTGCCATTGCCTTCTAAAAATGGATGCGCTACATTCATCTCTATGTATTTTTCTATGATTTCATCAAAGTTTGAGTGGGGTAGTTTTTCTATTTTGGCTAGGGCTTCGTTTAGATATAAGCAGTTAGCAAAGCGAAAGTTACCTTTTTTGATATTTTGCTCTCTTATTTTCCCAGCAAAAGGATAAAGCCCAGCAAATAAATACAAATGAATATCCAAAAGCCCCTTTAATGAGCCTATCTCGATCCTCGCAATTTCGCCACTAGAAAACAGCCTTTTTGCGTTTTCTAGGCTTTTTGCGTCTATTTCATTTAGCAATTCACTCATCAAAAAGCCCACTTTCAAGCTCTCTTGCTTCTTTTTCTAGGTTTTGGAATTCTAGTTTTATCTCATCAGTGCTTTTAGGGCTTTGGTATTTGTAGAAGTAGCGAGTAAATGGAATTTCGGCGCCGATTTTGCCCTCATCAAAGGCCTTTGCTAGTGGCAAATGTGGCAAGACCTCAGCCCTCATATATTCATCAATGCTAGCGTTAATGTTGATTATCTCGCTATCACGGCTATCTTTATCGTAGATAATCTGCTCTTTTTTATCTCTTTGGATTTGTGCTTCATGGTCATCACGGCTAAATACTTTGGCTATTTTGTCTAGTGTTTTGGTATCTTTGATATTTAAAATTTGCTTTAAAAAGCTGATAAATTCATCTTTGTTTAGATATTTTTTATCATCTTTATAGTCATTTAATTTGCTTATTATTACACTAGCAAGCTCTTTGGCTTCTTTTTGTTTGGTTAGCTCTTTTTGCTCTTTTTGGGTTAGTTCATCTTTGTTTTCTAATTCTGTTATTTTGGTCTCATTATAAAAGGCAGATTTCAAGCTCTCTAGGCTCTCATCTGTGATGGTATAGCTCTTTTGAAGTGGGGTCATTATGGTGTATTCTTTATAGATAAATTCGCTATTAGTATAGATTTTACAATGCTCATTCTCTTTGAAATCTTTGTAAATTTGGGTAATTTGTGCTATATTTTGCTCGTTTAGCTCGTTTCTTTTATTACCCATTGATTTTCTAAGCTTTACATAGAAGCTACTAGCGTCTATTAGTGCTAGTTTGCCTTTTCTTTCTTTTGGCTTGGATTTGCGTAGTATCCATATATAAGTAGCGATTCCAGTGTTATAGAAAAGATCTGTTGGCAAGGCGATAATGCTATCTATATAGTCATTTTCTAGTAGATAGCGGCGGATCTGGCTCTCGCCTGAGGTGGTATCGCCGCTAAATAGTGGAGAGCCATTTTGGATAATGGCGATTTTGCCATTATCTTTGACCTTTTCTAGGGCTGATTGTAAAAAGAGAAGTTGCGCATCGCTTTTGGCTGGTAGTCCTGCCAAAAAGCGAGATTTGCTCTCATAGGCTAGTTTTACAGCGTCTTCTACACCATCTTTTGCTTTTTCTCCACCCCATGAAGTGCCAAATGGTGGATTTTCGATGATGAAATCAAATTTTTCATTTGGGAATTCATTGTTTTTTAGAGTATCTGTTTTTAAAATATTTTTTTCATTTTGCCCTTTTATGAGTATATCGGCTTTACAGATAGCGTAGCTCTCGCCGTTGATCTCTTGGCCGTATAGATAAATTTGTGCCTTATCGTTTTGTGCTTTTAGCTTTTCATTTGCTATGCTTAGCATTCCGCCTGTTCCGCAAGCTTGGTCTAGGACTGAAATTACCTTATTATCGCCTTGTATATCGACACCAAAAAGCAAAATATCCACCATTAAAGCGATGATATCACGCCCTGTGTAGTGATCGCCGGCTTCTGCATTTTCGCTAAATCTGCGGATAAGGTCTTCAAATATATAGCCCATTGTGTGATTTGGGACGATTTTGGGGTCTAAATCAAGCTCGCTAAAAGCTTTTATGATGCTAAAAAGGCAGTTTTCTTTGCTCATTTTGGCTATCTGTTTTTGGAATTCTAGATTTTCAAATATCTCTTTGATATTGTCGCTAAAACCATCTATATAATTTATCAAATTTGCTTTTATGTTGTTTTGGTCGTTTCTAAGCTCTTTTAGATCAAATTTGCTTGTGTTATAAAATTGATATCCGCTTAATCTTTCTAGCACCGTTGTTGGGGTGTCTTTGTCTTTATTATACTCTTCTAGCACCGCTTTTTTGGTATCAGCTAAGGCGCACTCAAATCTGCGTAAAATAACCATGGGGATAATTACATCTTTATATTTATCACTAGTGTAGGCTCCACGAAGTTTATCGGCAATATTCCAAATAAAATTTACCTCTTTGCTAATATCCATTTTTGCCCTTTTAATTGTTGATTATTGTCAAATATTATAGCATAAATTTACATATTATTAACAACCATAGAATTGTAAAATATATCAAATAATCTTAATTTATTGATATTATAAAATCGATATAATTTTATTTAAGAATTTTGGAATTTATTCGCAGATTTAGTAAAGTTAAATAGCATTAATCTGCGAATTTATAGCATTAAATAAAGATAGTTTAACCCTAGTCTATCTCTTATAAGCGCTCTCGCCGTGTAAGCTCGCATCTAGCCCCATACTTTCGTGTTCGCTATCTACTCGAAGCGGAGTGAAGTAAGATATGGCTTTAAATATTATAAAGCTAATTATTGCCGATACGCTAAAGCATACCACAACCCCAAGAATCTGCTCTAAAAGTAAATGCGGATTAAAGCTTATAAATAACCCTTCAAATTCAATGCTAGGATTTGTCTGCTTACTAGCAAAAAGCCCCACACACAAAGCTCCCCATATACCGCCAAATCCATGTAGAGAAAAGGCATCTAATGAGTCGTCTAATTTTAGTTTGTATTTTATGATTATCAAGCCCCAAAAGCATACTATAGAAGCGCTAATACCTATGATAATGCTAGCTGCTATACCCACATATCCGCATCCTGGTGTGATACCCACAAGCCCAGCTACTAAGCCACTTAAAGAGCCTAGAATGCTAGGTTTTTGTTTGTTTAAAATTTCCATACAAATCCAAGCTATATATCCGCTAGAAGCTGCGAGAATAGTCACTATAAAGGCATTTACGGCGATTTCATCTACCTTTCCAGCACTTCCAGCGTTAAATCCAAGCCAACCAATAAATAGTAAAATTCCACCCAAAAACGCATAAGGTATGGAGTGGGCTTGCTCGCTGATATGCGCTATCTCTTTTCTAGCGCCCACCATTAAAACACCAATTAACCCAGCTGTTCCAGCACTGATATGGACCACGCCACCACCGGCAAAATCTAGCCCACCACGGGTTAATAAAAATCCTTGCTCATCCCAAATCATATGAGCCAAACTAGCATAAACTAAAATACTCCAAAAAATCAAAAATATAGCCAAAACGCTAAGTTTCACACGCCCAACAAGCGATCCAGTGATAACGGCACTTGCGATTAGTGCAAACATCATTTGATATATCACGCTTAGAATTTGTGGCACTCCATTGTCATTTACGCCGTTGATACCATTTAAGAATGCAGCTGATAAATTTCCTATGACGCCAAAGTAATCCCCCTCATAAGCTAATGAAAAGCCAACGATTATCCAAGTAAAGGATACTAATCCAAATACTATGAAGCAATTCATTATAGTATTTAGTGCATTTTTAGCTTGGACTAATCCAGAGTAGAACATAGCTAACGATGGAGTCATTAGCAACACTAATAAAGAACAAAGCATTATAAATAGGGTGTTTATCGCATCCATTTATACTCCTTTTTGAAAAATATTTGGCATAATATCGAAAACTCTATAAAAATTTACTTAATTAAGAATAATTTAATATAAATTTTATGAGATATTTTAAATTTTACTCCAAAAATAAATTTTTATCATATATTTATGATCGATCTAAAAGTTGGAACACCATTTGCTTAACCACTCTTAACTTTTTAATTTTTAAGATAAAGGACTTAAAGATGAGTTTTAGAATAAACACCAACATAGCAGCTATGAATGCTCATGCTAACTCAGTAGTAAATGATAGAGCTCTTAGTAGCTCACTAGGTCGCCTTAGCTCTGGTCTTAGGATCCAAACAGCAGCTGATGATGCCTCTGGTATGTCGATTGCTGATAGTTTGCGTAGTCAGGCTAACTCTCTTACCCAAGCCATATCTAACGCAAATGACGCTGTGGGTATCAT